>JBIOXS010000116.1:0-17348 GCA_044869815.1 Candidatus Rokuibacteriota bacterium
ACGTCGGGAAAGAACTCGCGCTCGGCGAGATGCGGGTGCCCCGTCACCTCGCGCGGCGAGAGCACCGGCGCCGCCGGCAGGCGCGCGCTCGCCAGTCCGGTGATGGCGGCGTCGGCGGTGGGGAAGGTGTCGAGCCACGCGACGATGATGGCGCGCAGCTCCGACCAGTGCTCCCGGCGGGCGAGCGGTGTGGCGAAGCGGGGATCCCTGGCCAGCTCCGGCCGCTTCATCGTCTCCAGCAGGCGTGGCCAGAGCTGCGGCGCGCCGACGGTCTGCATCGCGAACGAGCGGCCGTCGATGGCATGGATGACCATCCCCGGCCGCGGTCCCACATACTCCTGGCCGCCGTTCAGCACGCTGCCGAAGGTCACGTCCTCCGACGCGACGAGGCACTCGAGCATCGCCACGTCGAGATAGGCGCCGCGTCCCGTGCGCGTGCGCCGCCAGAGCGCGGCCATGATGGCGCCGAAGGCCTGCGTGCCGGCCAGCACGTCCGCCGTCTGGAGGTAATTCACGCGCGGCGCCGCCTCGCTCTGCTGCTCGAGATGCATGATGCCGGAGACGGCCTGGATGATGTGGGCGAACGCCTGCATCGAGCGCAGCGGACCCGTCTGGCCGAAGCCCGAGATCGAGCAGTACACGAGGTCCGGCTTGATCGCCGACAGCGTGGCGTGGTCGCAGCCGAGGCGCGCCACCACGCCCGGCACGAAGTTCTCCACGACGACGTCGCTGAGCCGGGTCAGGTCACGGACGACGTCGCGGGCGAGCGGATGCGCGAGGTCCAGCGCCACGCTGCGCTTGCCGGCGTTGATCCGGATGAAGTAGGTGGCCTGGTCGGTGCGGCCGTCCTCGAGCTGCATGAAGCCGCGGCGCATCTCGTCGCCCTCGCCGGGACGCTCGATCTTCAGGACGCGGGCGCCGAGATCGGCGAACAGGCGCGTGCAATACGGACCCGCCAGCACGCGGGTGAAGTCGAGCACGGTGAGGCCATCGAGCAGCCGCGTCACGGGGTCTTACCATACCACCGCGGGATCTTTCCTTCGGCCATGGCGTCGAGTAGTGTAGCGCCCACCATGCCCACCGTTGCCGTCGCAGATCTCGAGCGGCTGACCACCGATCTCTTCGTGGCGCACGGCGTGCCGCGTGACGACGCGGCATGGATCGCGGCGATGCTGGCACGCGCGAACCTCCGCGGCCACGACTCCCACGGCGCGATCCGCATCCCGCAGTACTGCGCGGCCATGAAGGCCGGTCATCTGAACCCGACGCCCGCTCTCCGTGTCGTCACCGACACGCCGACGCTGGCGATCCTCGACGGCGACCAGGGATTCGGTCAGGTGGTGGCGCGCCGCGGCGTGGCGCTGGCCGTGGACAAGGCGCGCGTGCACGGGCTGGCGGCGGTGGCCCTGCGGCGGACGAGTCACGTGGGCCGCCTCGCGGACTACGCGGAGATGGCTGCCGGCGAGGGATTCATCGCGCTGCTGTGGGCGAACGCCAAGCACGGCCTGAACGTCGCGCCGTGGGGCGGCGCGGCCCGGCGCCTCGGGACCAATCCGCACGCGGTGGCCATCCCGGGCCCGCGCGGCGCCGTGGTGATGTCGCACGACTTCGCGACCAGCGTGTGGGCGGAGGGCAAGCTGCGGGTGAAGTTCAACCGCGGCGAGTCCGTGCCGGAGGGCATCATGCTGAACGGCCGCGGCGAGCCGTCCACTGATCCGAAGGAGTACTACCGGGACCCCGTCGGCTCGCTGCTGACGGCCGGAGCGCACAAGGGCTACGGCCTATCGCTGGCGGTCGAGATTCTCGGCGGCATCCTCTCCGGGACCGGCGCCGCCAGCGCCGACTCGGGTGTCTTCGCCAACGGCACGCTGATCCTCTGCCTCGATCCCGCGCGCTTCCTGCCGCGCGCCGAGTTCGACGCGCAGGTGGCCGCGCTGCTCGACTGGGTCCGCTCCGCGCCGCTCGCCGCCGGCGCCAAGGAAGTGCTCGTGCCCGGTGAGCCGGAAGCGCGCATGGAGCGCGAGCGGCGCGCCCACGGCATCCCGATCGAGGAGGCGACGTGGAGCCAGATCACCGCGTGCGCCACGGAGGCTGGTGTCCGTGCTTGAAGTGGTGACCATGAAGGAGATCGACGCGATCTTCGCGGTGACCGACGCGCTCGGCATCCATCGTGAAGCGCTCGTGATCCCGCTCGGTCCGGCCACGCCGGGACGCGTGCGCACGCTGCCGGGCGGCAAGCTCGAGATCGTCGTCGACGCGCAGACGCCCATCGAGATGTGGGTCAAGGAGCTGCCGCGGCTGATCGCCGCCGCGCAGCGATGAGCCCGTCGGCCGGGCTCCGGCGCGAGCTTGGTCTCCTCCCGCTCGCCGCCATCGTCTTCCTGAACGTCAGCGGCGGTCCCTACGGGATCGAGGACACCGTCTCTTCGTTCGGTCCGGGCCTCGCCTTGATCCTCCTCGTGCTGGTGCCGGTCCTCTGGAGCCTGCCCGTCTCGCTTGCCATGTCCGAGCTGGCCTCCGCGATGCCGGACGAGGGCGGGTACGTCACCTGGACCACGCGCGCATTCGGTCCGTTCTGGGGCTTCCAGGTCGGTTGGTGGAGCTGGATCGACAGCTTCGTCGACGTCGCCGTCTACCCGGCGCTCTTCGTCGAATACATGAAGTTCTGGCATCCGACGATGACGGCCGGGGAACGCTGGCTCCTCGCCGTCCTCTTCATCGCCGCGCTCACGACGCTGAACCTGCTCGGCGTCCGTCCCACGGGCGCGGCCGCCGTCCTGATGTCCGCCGGCGCGCTGGCGCCCATCGCGCTGCTCGTGCTCGTGGGCCTGCCGCACATGTCGGTCGTGCCGTGGCGGCCGCTGCTCGTCGAAGGCCAATCGCTGACGACCGGTCTCGGCCTCGGGCTGGCCGTCGTGATGTGGAACTACTCGGGATGGGACACGCCGTCGACGGTCCTGGGCGAGACGCGCGCACCCGAGCATGCCTTCCGCCGCGCGCTGCTGCTGTCGGTCCCGCTCATCGCGGCCTCGTACATCTTGCCGGTGGCCGTGGCGCTGGCCAGCGGTGCCGGCGACTGGCGCGCCTGGGGCACGGGCGTCCTGCCAGACGTCGCCGCGCGCGTGGGCGGCCCGTGGCTCGGCCACGCGGTGGCCACGGGCGCCGCCGTGAGCACCGCGGGACTCTTCATGGCGCTGCTGCTCACCAACTCGCGGATCCCGTACGTGCTGGCGCGCGACGGAACGTTCCCGCGCGCGTTCGCGACGCTGCACCCGCGCTACGGCACGCCGTGGATGGCCGTGCTGACGTCCGCCGCCGTGTACACGGCGTGCGCGGCGTTCTCGTTCAAGGAGCTGATCGTGCTCAATGTGTGGCTCTACTCGGTGACCCTCCTCGTCGAGCTCGCCGCCTTCCTGGCGTTGCGTGCGCGAGCGCGCGAGCTGCGGCGCCCCTGGCGGGTCCCGGGCGGCTGGACGGGCGCCATCGCCGTGACGGCGCCGCCCGCGGTCTTCGCGCTGGCCGCGATGGCCACCGCCGGATGGGCCAACACGGCGGCCGGCATGCTGGCCGCTCTGAGCGGCCCCGTCGTCTGGGTGCTCGCGCGCAGATTCTCATCGATCACGGTGGCGAGGTCCGGCAGCGTCCCGAGCGAGTAAACGTAAGTCTTCCAGCCGAGGGCGACCTTGTCGGCGCGCCGGTCTGCCGTCGGCGCTGCATGGATGCGGACATCGATGTTGGGCCCGCCGCGCGCACAGCCGCCCGCGCAGCCGTCGCGCACCCGGACAAGAGCTGTCAGCCCGCGGCGTGCGATGAGCGCCGTGAGCTCGCGGATGACGGCGGGCGCGTCGAGGCTGACTCGCGGCGCGCCGCGTTCAACGGGCAGCCGTACCACGCCGCGCTCACGGAGGCACACGGTGATCACGGGCGCCCTGTCAGGCGCGTGCACGGCGTCCGTGGGGGGCGCCGAGCGCTGCCGCCAGGCGTGCCGCCGCCTCGACCGGCGCGTTGCTCGTCGTGCGCCAGCGGACCTTCAATCCGCGCCGGCCGAGCGCTCGGCGAACGCCCGCCGCGAACCATCGATCGCGCATGACGCTGCCCGCTCCGCCGACGGTCACCACGCCGCGCAGGCCGAGCGCGCGCGCGACGTCGTGCGCCTGTCCGGCAAGCGCCGCCTGTGCCTCGCGCACGACGCGCGACGCGAGACGATCGCCGCGCCTGGCCCGCGCGAGCACGCGGGGGGCGAGGGCGGCGATGGCCGCCACCGCGTCGGGCCGCGTCGCGAGGCGCCGTTGCACCGCCGCCCCGCCGCGGGCGCGAAGCCACGCGCGGCCGATCCAGAAGCCGGAGCCCTCGTCCCCCACCAGCGGCCCCAGGCCGCCGGCCCGTGCCCAGCGGCCGCGTGAGCTGCGGCCGAGCACGATCGATCCGGTTCCCGCCAGCACGAGGATCCCGGCGCCATCGGCGTGGGTCGCATGCCAGGCCGCCTCGACGTCCGCGATGACGAGGACGCGATGCGCCAGGCCACCCAGCGCGACCGCGAGGGCGCGGCGCTCGCCCGGGAGCCACACGCCACGAGCGGCGACGACGAGCGCGTCGACGCGGCCGGTCCAGCGTCGTCGGCGCCAGAGGCTGCGCAAGAAAGTCGCGAGTTCAGGAAGATCGGGTGAGCGAACTGCCACGGGCTCGCCGTGGCGGCCGTTGGCCACCGTAGCGATGCGGACCCACGTGCCGCCCACGTCGACTCCAACGGCAAGACGGCACTGACGCTGTCCCGGTGCACACATATTTGGGTATGCACGCATTATCCGTGGAGCGGATAGCCTGCGCGAGCGGCGTGAAATCAGCCCGTTACCCCTCCGTGGCAGCCATGGCACAGGTCATGCTCCCGTCCCGGCGGGGACAACGGCCATGGGCAAGTCACTCGTCGCATGGTTGATGATGGCGGGTGCGATGGCGGCCACCGCCGGTCCGCGCGAGGTCGTCCAGACGGCCGTGAACCGCGTGATCGTCGCGATGCAGGAAGATCCGGGCCGCCAGCAGGCGCGCGCCGAGATCCGCAAGGCGGCCGCTTCGCTGTTCGACTTCGAGGAGATGGCGCGCCGCACGCTGACGCGGCACTGGGCGAGCCGCAAACCCCAGGAGCAGGCCGAGTTCGTCCGGCTGTTCACCGATCTGCTCGAGCGCTCGTACGTCGGCCGCATCGAGAGCTGGTCCGGCGAGAAGATCATCTACACCGCCGAGGCCGTCGACGGCTCGTTCGCCTCCGTGCGCTGCAAAATCATCACCCGCCGTGCCGAGGTCGCCATCGAGTACCGGTTGTTGCTGCGCGACGGCCGCTGGCGCGCGTACGACGTGCTGATGGATGGCGTCTCGTTCGTATCCACCTACCGCAGCGAGTTCGAGCGGATCATCCAGCAGTCCGCGTGGGGCGGCCTCATGGACAGGCTGCGAAAGCGCGCGATCCACACGACGGTGCTCGAGCACGCTCCGCGGATTGTCAGTGCGCCGCGGTAACCGTCGTATGATGCGGGAGTGTCGCCGGCCCCGTCGTTGACCTGGCCCGACTACGCCGTCCTCCTCGCGTCCCTCACGGTCCTGATCGTCATCGGCGCCCGCTTCACGCGGCAGCAGCACGACACCGCGGACTTCTTTCTCGCCCGCCGTCGCGTCCCGTGGTGGGCGGCGTGCCTTTCCTTCCTCGCCACCGAGATCAGCGCGGTCACCATCATCTCGGTGCCGGCCACCGCTTACAGCGAGAACTGGCAATACGTCCAGTTCTTCGTCGGCTCGAGCCTCGCCAAGCTCGCCGTGGCCTTCCTGTTCATCCCGGCCTTCTACCGCCATCAGGTGACCACCATCTACGAGTTCCTCGCGCACCGGTTCGGCGCCGCCAGCCAGGTCACCGGCTCGATCTTCTTCTTCGTGACCCGCCTGGCCGGTTCCGGCGTGCGGCTCATGGCCGCCGCCCTGGCCGTCTCCGTCCTCATCGGCTGGCCGCTGGTGCCCACCATCGCGATCTTCACGGCGGTGTCGATCGTCTACATCGCCACCGGCGGCGTGAAGGCGATCGTCTGGACCAACGTCTTCCAGGCGCTGATGTTCCTCGCCGCCGGCGCCGCCACGCTCGTCTTTCTCCTGGCGCAGATCGACGGCGGCCTGGCGACGGTGACCCGGGTGGCGGGCGAGGCCGGCCGTCTGAACGTCGTCAACTGGGGGCCGGCGCCGGGCGACGCGAACTTCTGGCGGCGGATCTTCGCGGATCCGAACATCGTGTGGGTGGCGATCCTCAACGGCTTCGTCGGCTCGATGGCGGCCTTCGGCACCGACCACGACCTGATGCAGAGGCTGCTCACCGTGGAGACGCGCAAGGAGAGCCAGCGCACGCTCGCCTTGACGCCGATCGGCACCGCGGTGACGCTCGCCATCTACATGACGCTCGGGGCGGGCCTCTATGCGTTCTACGCCACGCACCCGGCCCTGGCGGCGTCTCGGCCCGACGAGATCCTGCCGCACTTCGTGCAGCAGGTGATGCCCGGCTTCCTGCGAGGGCTCATGCTGAGCGCCATCGTCCTCGCCTCGATCGATTCGCCGCTCGGCTCGCTCTCCGCCTCCTTCGTGACGGACATCTATCGGCCGCTCTTCGTCCGCGGACGGTCCGAGCGGCACTACCTTGCGGTGTCCCGGGTGGCCGTGGTCGCCTTCGGCGTCGTGCTCGGCGTGCTCGCCTACGCGTTCTCGTTCTTCGACCAGATCTTGTGGCTGGCGTTCAAGATCGCCGGCGTGACCTTCGGCTCGTTGCTCGGCGTGTTTCTGCTCGGCTTGCTGACGCGGCGGCCGGTCGGCGACTGGGCGAACGTCATCGCCATGGTGGTCATGGCCGCCGTCAATCTCGGTCTGCTCGTGCTGTCGGAGACGAAGGTGTTGCCGTTCGCCTGGTCGTGGCTGGTGATCCTCGGCACCGGCGGCACGATGCTCCTCGCCGTCGCGCTGTCTTACGGAAACGTCAGTCGCGCGATGACGGCCTCGAGCTGGCAGCGGCGCCAGCCGTAGGCGGTGAGACCGACCACCCCCGGCGCCAGCAGGGCGGCGTCGTAGGGATCGCGCATGAGCACGACGGCGAGCCGGCGCGCCGCCTTTTGCAGGGCGTCGAGGAGCGCGCGATTCGACTGGTAGAGATGCGCGTCGTAGAGAAACAGCACGGTGGCCTCGACGGCGGCCGCCCGCGACGCCGCCGCTTCGATCTCGCCAGGGGCCGGCTCGATCCCCACCAGCGCCGGCTCGACGGTGACGCCGGCGCTCGCGAAGGCGCGACGCGCCCAGCCGGCCTCGTCGCACATCTCGCGCTCGATGGTGATCCGCGCCGCCAGCTCCGAGAACCGCGGAACGACGGCGCAGACGCGGCCGTTGAGCGCCCGCGCGAATTCCGCGCGTCCGCGCGTCACCTCGGTGACGGCGCGCGTGGCGATCGCCATCGCGAGCGGCCCGCCGTCACGCTCGGGCGCCGGCGGCCCGCCCTCCGCGCGCGCGGTCCGGCGCTCGCGCAGCGCGCGCACGCGTGCCGCCGAGAGCTCGAGGCCGTGCCGCGGCAGGCGGCGGCTGCGATAGGCATCGACGAGCGCGGTGGCCGCGGCCCGCTGTGCCGGCTCCGTGTGGCAGACCAGCAGGAGATCATGACCGGCGGCGGCCGTGCGCACCGCCGCCTCGCCGATCGGACAGGCCTCGGTGACCGCGCCCATCTCGAGATCGTCAGAGATGATCACGCCCCGAAATCCGACCTGGTCGCGCAGGTAGTCTTCCACGATGAGCCGCGAGAACGTGGCCGGCACGCCGGAGGGATCGAGCTTCGGATACACGGGAGGCGAGGTCATCACGCACTCCACTCCGGTCGCGATCGCCTCGAAGAATGGCACCAGGTGCACGCGCTGCATCTCCTCCCAGTCGGAGTCGATGGTCGGCAGCCGAAGATGCGCGTCGAGCGGCGAGTGGCCCTTCCCCGGGAAATGCTTTGGGCACGCCGAGAGGCCGCCCTTGACCATCCCGCGGATTCGCGCCACCCCGTACCGCCCGACGAGGGCGGGGTCCTTGCCGTAGGACCGGATGCCGATGTTCGGGCTGTAGCGCTCGGTGAGGACGTCGAGGCAGGGGCCGAGGTTCAGATCGACGCCGAGCCGGCGGAGCTCGCGCGCCTCGAAGAGGCCCTGCTTGAACGCGAACGCCTCGTCGCCAGCGGTGCCGACGGCGAGGTTGTCCGGAAAGATCGTCACGCCCTGGCCGAGCATCACGATGCGACCGCCCTCGTGGTCGGTGGCCACCAGCAGCCGCCGGCCGAGCGCGCCCTCGAGCCGCCCGAGCAGCTCGAGCAGCTGGGCGGGCGACGTGAAATTGCGGCGATAGAGGATGAGCCCGCCCGCGCGCGTGGCCTTGAACAGCCGGATGTCGGCGTCGCCGAGCGTCGGGCCGGCGAGCCCGATCATCAGGCGCTCGCCGACGAAATCTTCGATGTCGGTCATCGCGTCATTCTAAGTTGTCGGTTCCGAATTCCGTGCCTTTCTGGCCTGTCGGGGTGGGATGACATGTCACCTGCCGGACGCCCGACCCCTGGTTGAAACGACATTCCGCGCCCCAAACCTCTGAATTCGCTGGCCGCAAGGCGCCGTCGGGGGTCTGGCACGACTGCTGCTCCTCTGCTGTTCCCTCGGGGTGTCTCTGCCCGTGTGAGACGCGGCGGGATCCCGATGTCCGGACGTGCAGGAGGTTAATCCACATGGCCGAGCATGGATCGACGCTGGCGGCGCTGATGCTCCTGTTCGGAGCGACGACCGCCACGGCGCAGACGACGCACCCGGCGACTCCGGCCGGAGCCTACGAAGCAATGTCCCCGGGTAACCAGAACGTCGCGCGCGCGCTGCACGAAGCACAGAGCCTGACTCCGACGACGCAACCCGGTGGCGCCTCGCGCAAGCCGCTCTCGCTCGAGCAGATCGCGTTGATGAAGCAGACCAGCACGGGGTGGGGGCAGGTCTTCAAGGAGATGCAGAAGAAGGGGCTACTGCTCAAGGATAAGACGCTCGCCCAGATCATCAGCCGCTACAACCAGACCTCGCGACCGCTGGCGACGTCCGCGAACCGGGCGACGCCGAAGACCAACGGTGACCGCGCGGCTCGCGGCTGGCATCAGGACGAGGCGATCGCCGCTCCGGCGGCGCTCGCAGGCACGACCACGCTGGAAGACACCGGCCTGGACCCGGCGCCGGTGAAGTGAGGAGATCCGCGCGATGACGCAGAACGGTTGGAATCCCTGGAAGCTCACGGCCATCGGCATGGCGGTGGTGGTGGTCACGGCGCTCGTCACCGGTCTCGTCGTCGCCAACTGGACGGGCGGCGAGCGTGATCGTGCCGCCGCGGAGCGGCCCGCGCCGAAGGTGGCCGAGCAGGCGGCGAAGCCGGCCCGCGTGTCGAGCGCGGTGGCCGCCACGCCGAGCAAGAATGCGATCGAGGCGTGCAATCGCTACGCGGCGACCGAGGCCGGCACGAAGAAGGACACCAAGGACAAGACGGTCGAGGTCGTGAAGGACGGCGCCATCGGCGCCGCCCTGGGCGCGGCGGTGGGCGCAGCCGGAGGCGCCATCGCCGACGGCGGCAAGGGCGCGGGCAAAGGCGCGGCGATCGGTGGAATCGTCGGCGCCGGTGCCGGCAGCCTGTATGGCTTGAACGAGAACAGGAAATCCGACGAGAAGTACCGGGCAGCCTATTCGAGCTGCATGCGGGCCCGAGGCTACTCCTCGTAACGAAAAGCCGATGCACATCGCAGCGCTCGTGGTGGTCGTCGTCCTCGCGTGGGTCGTGCTCGCCTCCCTCCGCAAGAGCTGCGGGCGCACCACCGCCGTCCACGGCAGCGACGCCTGGATGGTCGACCAGCACGAGCGCGTCGTCCGGCTCGGGCAGGAGGTCTCGATTCCTGCCGATCATCCGGTGGCTCGCTTGCTGAAAAGCCTCGTCGTCGCCGGGCTGAGTGTCGGGATCCTGGCGGCGTCGGTGGCCACGGGCGTGGCCGCCGACGACGCGAAGGTCAAGGCGGCCACACGCCGTGTCGAGCGTGGCGGCAAGCTGATCGGCGCCGGCAAGGTAGGCGCCGGGATCGAGGAAACCGCCAAGGGCGTCGGCGGCACCGTGGTCGAAGGCGCCAAGTACTCCGGCAACAAGCTCAAGGCCTCAGGCAAGGCGGCCGAGCCGACGGCCAAGAGCGCCTGGGGCAATTTCAAGCAATCCGCAACGACGTTCGGGACGAGCGTGAAGCGATTCTTCGCGCGCCTGTTCTCCTAGCTGTCTCCTGGTCTTCACCGGTAGAGGAGCGCGGGCAGGCGGCGGCGCTTCCACTTCAGTAGCTCACCTGTCCAGCCTCGCTCGATCTCTCGTACCGGCCGGCCGCGCTCGAGGGCGCGGCGGATACGATCGGTGCCGAGCAGGATGTCGATCGGCAAGCGTCGCCGCTCGAATTCGTAGGGTGGCCGGCGCCAGGCGAACCGACGCGGCGCCAGCCGTCGCGCGGTGGCCACGATCGCCAGACCCGTGGCGAACGGCTTGAAACGGTTCCGGTCGGTGACATGGATCTGGACGCCGTCGCAGAGCCGCCCCGCCCACTTGTGGAAGGTCGGGATGAATCGCGCCGGACGGAAGCTCACGCCGGGCAGACGCTCGTCCGACAGTGCGTGTGCGTAGGCGTGGGCGTCGAGATACGGCGCGCCGACCCACTCGAAGGGCCGCGTGGTGCCGCGGCCCTCTGAGAGGTTGGTGCCTTCGAAGAGGCAGCCACCCGGATACACGCGCGCCGTGTCCGGTGTCGGCATGTTCGGCGACGGCGCGACCCACGGCACGCCGGTGTCCTCCCAGAGCATGCCGCGCCGCCAGCCGCGCATCTCGACGACGGTGAGCCGGGGACGCAGCCCATGCGCCAGCGCCAGCCATCGCGCGGCTTCCCCGATGGTGAGGCCGTGGCGCGTGGGCAGCGGATAGAGCCCGACGAACGACGCGTACGCCGGATCCGGCATGTTGCCCTCGACGACGGCGCCGCCGAGCGGATTGGGGCGGTCCAGCACGACCACCTCGACGCCGGCGCGCGCGCACGCGCGCATCGCGAGCGCCATCGTCCACACGAAGGTGTAGTAGCGCGAACCGATGTCTTGCAGATCGATCACCAGCGCGTCGAGGCCCGCCAGCATCGCCGGCGTCGGCTCGCGCCGGGCGCCGTAGAGGCTCGCCACGGGGAGACCGGTGACGGGATCGCGCGCACCGGCGATCGCCGCATGGTCCTGGGCGGCGCCCCAGAGACCGTGCTCCGGCGCGAACAGGCGCGTGAGTCGCGTCCCGCGCGCGTCGTGGAGCAGCACGGCCGCGTGCTCGAGTCGCGCGTTCACCGAGGCCTGATGCGCGAGGACGCCGATGCGCCGGCTGCGAAGGAGCGAGAGACGATCGCGGAGCAGCACGTCGAGGCCCGTGCGGACGGCCGGCACGCGCCGATAGTAGCGCACCCGGTGTACCATCGCGCCATGGCGCGCGCGGTCCGCTACGAGCGCTTGGCCACCGAGCGCGCGAATCGCGCGAGCGCCGGCCTCGATCGCCTCAGCGCGCGCGCCATCGCCGTCCTGATGAACCGCGAGGACGCGCGCGCGGTGCGGGCAGTGGGACGGCAGGCGCGCGCCATCGCGGCCGGTGTCGACTTGATCGTCGCGGCGCTGGCCGCGCGCGGGCGCCTGATCTTCGTCGGTGCCGGCACGAGCGGCCGGCTCGGCGTGCTGGAAGCCGCCGAGTGCCCGCCGACGTTCGGCACCCCGCCGCGCCTGGTGCAGGCGGTGATGGCGGGCGGACGGTCGTCGGTGTTCCGATCGCGTGAGGGCGCCGAGGATGACGGCCCCGCGGCCGCGCGGGCGGTCCGCGCGCGCGTCCGGCCCGGGGACGTCGTCGTCGGCATTTCCGCCAGCGGCGTGACCCCGTTCGTGCGCGAGGCGCTGACCACCGCGCGCCGGCTCGGCGCCCGCACCATCGTGGTGGCGTGCAATTCCGACCACGCGCGGCTGCCGCGCGCGGACGTGGTCATCGCGCCGGCGCCGGGCCCCGAAGTGCTGGCCGGCTCGACGCGCCTGAAGGCCGGTACCACCACGAAGCTCGTCCTCAACACGCTGACGACGGCCACCATGGCTCGCCTCGGCAAGGTGTACGGCAACCGGATGATCGACGTGCAGCCGCGCTCGCGCAAGCTCCGCGACCGTGCGACGCGGCTCGTGGCGGATCTGGGCGGGGTCGGCTACGTCGCCGCCGGGCGGCTGTTGCGCTCCGCCGGTGGCCGCGTGCCGGTCGCCGTGGTCATGGCGCGCCGCGGCCTCGGCGTCGGCGGCGCAACCCGGGCCCTTCGAGCCGCCGGCTCCCTACGCTCGGCGATTCGGCCCTCGCCGCCCTGACCGCCGCGGGCAGGGCACGTAGCTTGCTCTGACAGTGGCGCATGGTGATCTCGCGCTGCGCATGGCACGCATTCTTTCGGGGCTATCCTCGCCCCCTGCGTGTCATTTCGTGGCGCGGGCGGGGGGTGGCGTTCTCGGACACCATCTGTCCCTCCTGTGCAGACCGGGTGCGAATTGAGGGACTCTGGGGTGCATCGCCGCCGCCGCCGGTGTGGCCCGGCTCGCCGCAGACCGCGCTGATCTTCGTCGGCCTTCCGCTGCTCACCGCCCTCGTTCTCCTGGCGACCCCGCTCCACGATGCCGCGCCTCCCACGCAGCGCGAGGAAGCCGCCACCCCGGCCGGTGGCGACCTGCTCGCGCCGGAGCCGGGCGTCGCGGAGCGGGCGGCGGGCGCGGTGGAGCTGCCGCGAGCCTTCGTGACACGTCAGCGCACCGCCGCCGGCCGGGTCCCGGCCGTGATCTACGAGACGCGACGCACGGTCGATCGGCCGCACGAGAACATGGGCGCAGGCGAGAGCGGCTCGGCGCCGGCGGTGGCCGCGCGTCAGACGAGCGGCGCGTGGCTGCGCACGGCCCCGACGCCGCAGCTGCTCAGGCTGGCGGCCGCGACGGCGGAATCCCGTGCCGCTGCCGCGTCCCTCGCCCCCCAGTCACCCTAGGCTCCACTCGCCTCGAGCGCCGCGAGCGCCCGACCCCCGGCGGTGCCGTGTCGTTATGCGTGAGACGGCGCCGCCGTGTCTTCGAACCGGACCGGCGTGGCGCCGCGGAGGAAGTCGAAGTCGCAGCCCTCGTTGGCTTGCAGGATGTGATCGAGGAACATGCGACCGTAGCCGCGTGCGAAGTGAGGCGGGCGCGGCTTCCAGGCGGCCCTCCGCCGAGCGAGCTCATCGTCGGCGACTCGCAGCGTGAGCGAGCGCCTGGCGACGTCGAGCTCGACCTCGTCGCCGTCGCGCACGAGCGCGAGCGGCCCGCCGACCGCGGACTCCGGCGCCACGTGGAGCACCACCGTGCCGTAGGACGTGCCGCTCATCCGCGCGTCGGAGATGCGGACCAGGTCCTTCACGCCCTGCTTCAGCAGGCGCGCGGGGACCGGCGCCGCGCCCCACTCCGGCATGCCGGGGGCGCCCTTGGGGCCGACGTGCTTGAGCACCAGGACCGAACGCTCGTCGATCGGCAGCGCCGGATCGTCGATGCGCGCATGGAGATCGGCATGGTCTTCGAACACCACCGCACGCCCCCGGTGTGTGAGCAGCGGCGGCGTTGCCGCCGACACCTTGATCACCGCGCCGTCCGGACAGAGGTTGCCGGTGAGGATCGCCAGCCCACCCTCCTTCGCGAGCGGCATCGTGAGGGATCGGATGACGTCCTCGTTCCAGCACTTCGCATCGCGGACGTTGTGGGTGATCGAATGGCCGTTGACGGTGCGCGCCTCCTGGTGCAGCAGCGGCAGCAGCTCCTTCAGGACGACCGGTAACCCACCCGCGTAGAAGAAGTCCTCCATCAGATACTTTCCGGAGGGGCGAAGGTTGAGCAGGAACGGGGTCGTGCGGGACAGCTCGTCGAAGCGCGTGAGCCTGAGCGGCACGCCGACGCGTCCCGCGATCGCGACGAGGTGGATGACCGCGTTGGTGGAGCCGCCGATGGCCATGAGCGTGCGGATCGCGTTGTCGAACGCGTGCGCGGTCATGATCTCTGAGGGCTTGGGCCCACCGGCCCTGGCCATCTCGACGGCGCGCCGGCCCGCGAGCTCGGCCATGGCCAGACGGCGCGAGTCGGGCGCGGGAATCGCCGCATTGCCCGGGAGCGTCATGCCGAGGGCCTCGGCCATCGACGCCATCGTCGACGCGGTGCCCATGACCATGCAGTGACCCGACGAGCGCGACATGCAGGACTCCGCCTCGCACAGCTCTTCGTCGGTCATCTGGCCCGCCCGGCGCTCCGCCCATAGCCGCCAGAGATCGGTGCCCGAGCCGAGCTCTTCCTGCCGCCACTTGCCGCGCAGCATGGGCCCACCCGTCACCATGATGGCCGGCACATCGGCGGACGCGGCGCCGAGCAGCATGGCCGGCGTCGTCTTGTCGCAGCCGGAAAGGAGCACGACCGCGTCGAGCGGATAGGCGCGGATGCATTCCTCGACGTCCATGGCCATGAGATTGCGGAAGAGCATGGTCGTCGGCTTCATCAGCACTTCGCCGAGCGAGATCGTCGGAAACTCGAGCGGGAAGCCGCCGGCGGACCAGACGCCGCGCTTCACCGCGTCCGCGACCTGACGCAGATGCGCGTTGCAGTTGTTGAGCTCCGACCAGGAGTTCGCGATGCCGATCACCGGACGGCCGTCGAACACCAGATCGCTGAAGCCTTCGGTCTTGAGCCAGGAACGATGCGCGAAGCCGTCGAGATCCTGACGGCCGAACCAGTTGCGGCTTCTGAGTGGCTGTGATGTCATGGGGCCCTCCGAAGCACCGATTATATGCGTGAACCGGAGGAGTGAATGAGTCGTCTGGCAGGCAAGGTCGCCGTCGTCACCGGCGGCGGCAGCGGCATCGGGCGCGGCATCGTCCTGGCCATGGCGCGACAGGGCGCGGACATCGCGATTCCGGATATCCAGGTGCTGAACGCCGACAAGGTAGCCGAGGAAGTGAAGGCGCTGGGCCGCCACGTCCTGCCCATGAAGTGCGACGTGACGAGCAGCGCCGACGTGAAGACCATGGTGGACCGCACGCGCGACCAGCTCGGGAAGATCGATATCCTCGTCAACAACGCCGGCATGGCGGCGCCGCCCGGCATGCCGTTCACGAGCAACACGGAAGACGACTGGGATCGAGCCTTCGCCGTCAACACGAAGTCGGTCTTCCTCACCTGCAAGGCGGTAGCGCCGTACTTCATCGAGCGCAAGGCGGGGCGGATCATCAACATTGCGTCCATCGCCGGCCCGCTGGCGGCGACGACGATGCCGCCGTACAGCGTCGCCAAGCAGGGCGTCATCACCTTCACCCGCGTGGTGGCCAAGGAGCTGGCGCCGCACGGCATCACCGCCAACGCCATCTGCCCGGGCGTGCTGTACACGGACTTCTGGCAGAAGCTCGCGCAGCACATCGCCGACACGAATCCCGCGTTCAAGGGCATGACGGCGCGGCAGGTGTTCGAGAAGCGCGTGAACGACATCGTGCCCATGAAGTGCGAGCAGACGCCGGAGGATATCGGGAATGCCGCCGTGTTCCTCGCCTCCGACGAGGCGCGGTTCATCACCGGCCAGGCGCTGATGGTGGACGGTGGCTGCGTGATGTGGTGAGCCGCTGATGGATTTCGACTTTTCGCCGAAAGAGGAGGCCTTTCGCAAGGAGGTGCGGGCCTGGCTCGAGGCCAATCTTCCGGACGATCTCCGGGGGACGGCGTTTGCGGCGTCGCGGGCGGGGCGCGACGAGGTGCGGAAGCTGCGGGCGTGGCAGAAGACGATGTACGAGGCGGGCTACGTGGGCATCGACTGGCCGACGGCGTTCGGCGGGCGCGGCGCCACGCTGACCGAGCAGATCATTCTCTTCCAGGAGATGGCGCGCGCGGAGTCGCCGCAGTTGGTGAATCGCGGTGGCGTGTCGATGCTCGGACCCACGCTGATGAAGTTCGGCACGCCGGCGCAGCAGACGCGCTTCCTGCCGCGCATCCTCACGGCCGAGGATCTCTGGTGCCAGGGCTTCTCGGAGCCGAACGCTGGCTCCGATCTGGCCAATCTCCAGACGCGCGCGGTGCGCGACGGCGACGACTTCGTCGTGAACGGCCAGAAGGTGTGGACGTCGATGGCGCACGTCGCCGACTGGTGCTTCCTGCTCGTGCGCACCGACCCGACCGCCGCCAAGCACAAGGGCATCAGCTTCCTGCTGGTCGACATGAAGACGCCGGGGATCAGCATCCGGCCCCTGCGCCAGATCACCGGCGAGGCGGAATTCAACGAGGTCTTCTTCGACAACGTGCGCGTGCCGGCCGACAATCTCGTGCACAAGCTCAACGAGGGCTGGGCGGTCGCCATCACGACGCTCGCCTACGAGCGCGACCTGCTGACGTTCATCCGGCACATCTCGCTGCGCAACGCACTCCATCGCCTGGTGAAGCTCGCCGGGACACGCGGCAAGGGCGGCGATCCGATCCTGCGGCAGAAGATCGCCGCGCTGTGGATCGGCGAGCAGGCCCTCCAGATGAATGCGTACCGGAGTCTGACGAAGATCCTCCGCGGCGGCGCGCCCGGGCCCGAAGGCTCGACGTCCAAGCTCTTCTGGAGTCAACTCGACCAGGAGCTGGCGCTGACCGCCACGGAGCTGATCGGCCCGTATTCCCAGATCGCCGAGGGCTCACCGTGGGCCGTCGATCACGGCCAGTGGGAGTTCTACGAGCTCCTCGCGCGTGGCAGCGGGATCCGCGCCGGCACGTCGGAGATTCTCCGAAATATCCTCGCCGAGCGCGTGCTCGGCCTCGCCAAGGACTGACGCCGAGCCGGGCCGACGCGCGAAAGGACAGCCATGAGTGACCTGCTCTACGAGGTGAAGGACAAGGTCGCGACCATCACGCTGAACCGCCCGGACAAGCTGAACGCCTTCACGGGGCCGATGATCGACGCATGGGCGAAGGCGCTGGCGGAGGCGCAGAGCGACGCCGGCGTCAACGTGATCGTGGTCACCGGGGCCGGCCGCGCCTTCTGTGCGGGCGGCGACGTGGCCCGCATGGGCGAGGGCGAGCCGACGCCGCTCGACCACAAGAACCAGCTGTGGGAGCATATTCACCGCGTGCCGAAGACGCTGGAGACCGTCGACAAGCCGGTGATCGCGATGGTCAACGGCCTCGCCGTCGGCGCCGGCATGGGCATGACGGTGATGTGCGACGTGCGCGTCGCCGCAGAGTCGG
>JBIOXS010000117.1:0-11111 GCA_044869815.1 Candidatus Rokuibacteriota bacterium
GTGGTCGGGCGCGCGCTCTACAGCGGAGCGGTGTCGCTGCCCGCGGCGATGGCGGCCGGGCGCCGCTGATGCTCGCCAAGCGCATCATCCCGTGCCTGGACGTGAAGGACGGCCGCGTCGTGAAGGGTGTCCGCTTCGTCGACCTCCGCGACGCCGGCGATCCCGTCGAGGCGGCGATGGCCTACGACGCGCAGGGCGCCGACGAGCTGGTGTTCCTCGACATCACGGCCTCGCACGAGGATCGGGCGATCATGCTCGATGTCGTGCGGCGCACCGCGGAGGGCGTCTACATGCCGCTGACCGTGGGCGGCGGCATCCGCTCCGTCGAGGACGTCCGGCGGTTGCTGCGAGCGGGTGCGGACAAGGTCTCGCTGAATACCGCCGCCCTGGCGCGTCCCGCCGTCATCCGCGAGGCGGCCGAGCGCTTCGGCAGCCAGTGCATCGTGGTCGCCATCGATGCCCGGCGCGAGCGTGACGCCTGGGGCGCGTACACGCACGGCGGACGCCGTCCGGCCGGGCGGGACGCCGTCGAGTGGGCGCGTGAGGCCGTGGCCCTCGGCGCCGGCGAAATATTATTGACCAGCATGGACCGCGACGGCACCAAGGACGGCTACGACCTCGAGCTCACGCGCGCGGTCTCCGACGCCGTCTCGGTTCCGGTCATCGCCTCCGGCGGCGCCGGCTCCCTCGAGCACTTCCACGACGCCCTCGTGGACGGCCGCGCCGACGCCGCCCTCGCCGCCTCGCTGTTTCACTTCGGGATCCACACCATCGCCGAGGCGAAGCAATTCCTCGCCGAGCGCGGGGTGGAGGTGCGCCGGTGACCGTCGGCGAGCTGCGGTTCGACGAGCGCGGCCTGCTGCCGGCGGTGGTCCAGGCGGCGGAGACCGGCGAGGTCCTCATGGTGGCGTGGATGGACCGCGCGGCCGTCGAGTCGACGCTCACGTCCGGTCTGACGCACTTCTGGTCTCGCTCCAGGAACGCGCCCTGGCGCAAGGGCGAGACCTCGGGCCACTGCCAGCACGTCCAGGGCGTTTACGCCGACTGCGACGCGGACACGCTGCTCGTCCAGGTCCACCAAGACGGCGTCGCCTGTCACACGGGCGCGCGCTCGTGCTTCTTCAACGTGCTGCAAGGCGGGGCGCCGGCGGCGTCGATGCTCGAGCGCATCGAGCGGATCGTGCGCGACCGCAAGGCCGCGCCGACCGCCGGCTCGTACGTCGCGGGTCTGCTGGCCAAGGGCGAGGCCGCGGTGTGTCGCAAGATCGGCGAGGAAGCGGTCGAGGTGGTGACGGCGGCCCTCGGCGGCGAGGGCGACGCCCGCGTGGTCGAGGAGATGGCCGACCTCTGGTTTCACACGCTCGTGCTGCTTGGCGAGCGCGGCATCGCGCTCGGCGCGGTGATGGAGGAGCTGGCGAGCCGTCACCGCGAGCGCGTGGCATCTCAGGGGTAATCGAGATGCGCGCCCGCGCCGGGCGGGCGGCGCTCACCACGACCGTTGTCATCGCCATCGCGGTGGCGGGCTGCGCCGGCCGCCGCCTGCAGGACGGTATCTATCGCTCCGAGCACGGCTATCGCGTGACGGTGCCCGGGCCCGGCTGGGTCGTCGTCGAGGACTCCGTCGCGGACCTCGAGCTCCGGCGGGCGGACGGGCAGGCGGGCATGCTGGCTGCCGCCACGTGTCGACCGCTGGCCACCCGGCAGCGCTATGCCGATCTCGGCCGGCACCTCTTGCTCGGTCTGCGAGAACGCGAGACGCTCGAAGACGGCGAAGCGTCGCTGGCCGGGCACCGGGGAGCGCACCTGGTCGTGGAGGGACGGATGCGGGACAGCAGGAAGCGGGTCCGGATCGAGAGCTACACGGTCAAGGATGGCCGCTGCGTCTACGATCTCCTCTACGTCGCCCCGCCCGCGGTGTTCGACTCCTCACGCGGCGACTTCGAGCGATTCGTCGGCAGCTTCGCGGCGGAGCCGTGATGGACGCCTACCTTCGGCGCACGGCGATGTGGTACGGCGGCGTGGGACTCCTCACGATGCAGGTGCTCCGCAGCCTGGCGCTGCCGCCGAAGTACTTCCGGCTCATCGTCCACGAGATCGAGGTCCAGGGCGTGCGCTCGCTGGGGGTGGCGCTGACGGCCGCGGTCTTCACGGGCATGGTCTTTGCGCTCCAGAGCGCGGTGAACATGGCGCGCTTCGGGGCCGAGAGCTACGTCGGGCCGATCGCCGCTCTGGCCATCCTGCGCGAGCTCGGGCCCGTGCTGACGGCGATCCTGGTGGGCGGCAAGGTCGCCTCCGGAATCACCGCCGAGCTCGGCTCCATGCGCGTGACCGAGCAGATCGACGCGCTGCGGACACTCGGCGTCAATTATGTCAAGCGGCTCATCGTGCCTCGCGTGGTGGCCGCCCTCATCGTCTTTCCGTTGCTGACCATCCTCGCCGACGTCCTCGGCGTCCTGGGCGGCATGGTCATCATGTATCTCGAGCGGGGCGCCGACATGTACGCGTACTGGAACGTGACCACCTACTGGGTCACGCCGCGTGACTTCCTCACCGGGGTCGGCAAGACCTTCTTCTTCGGCGGCATCGTCACCCTCATCGGCTGCTACAACGGCCTGAGCACCGAGGGCGGCACCGAGGGGCTGGGACGCGCGACGACGGCCACCGTCGTTCACGTCACCATGGGCGTCATCGTGTCGGATTTCTTCCTCACCAAGCTCTTTCTCATGCTCTTCTGGTGAGCCGTGGCCGATCACATCGTCGACGCCCACGATCTCCGCAAGCGGTTCGGTCGCGCCGAAGTGCTGCGTGGCGTGTCCTTCGCCCTCGACAAGGACGAGACGCTGGTGATCATGGGCGGGAGCGGATCGGGCAAGACGGTGCTCCTGCGGACCATTGCCGGCTTGATCCAGCCCAACGGCGGCAGCCTCCGCGTGTTCGGGATCGACATCACGCCGCTGTCGGAGGAGGAGCTCCTGCCGATCCGCCGCCGCATGGGTTACGTCTTCCAGGGCGCCGCGCTCTTCGACTCGCTGGCCGTGCACGACAACGTCGCCTTTCCGCTGCGGGAGCACACCAGCCTGCCCGAGCCGGAGATCCGTCGCCGCGTCGTGCACGTCCTGTCGCTCGTCGGGCTGGGCGAGGACGTCCTGCCCAAGCTGCCGTCGGAGCTCTCGGGCGGGATGCGCAAGCGCGTCGGCATTGCGCGCGCGCTCGTGATCGAGCCGGAGATGCTGCTGTTCGACGAGCCCACGGCCGGGCTCGATCCGACGAACTCCAGGATGGTGGGCGAGCTGATCTCCAGGCTGAAGGAGGGCGTCTGCGACACGTCCATCGTCGTCACCCACGACATCGAGCTGGCGCGGACGGTCGCCGATCGCGTGGCCATCCTCATGGACGGCCGGTTCGCCGTGCTCGGCCCCGTGGACGAGGTGATGAACTCCGGTGATCCGGTCGTGCAGGCCTTCCTGGCCGGCGAAGCGAGGGTGACGGCGTGAACGACGAGCGGAGCGAGCTGGGCAAGAAGCTGCGGGTGGGCGTCTTCGTCCTGGTGGCGCTGGCGGCCTTCCTCGCCATGATCTACGCCCTCGGCGCGAAGTCGCGCCTGTTCGAGGCGAAGTACACCATTCACGCTGACTTCAGCGAGGTAGGCGGCCTGGCCGAGGGCGCCACCGTGCGGCTGGCCGGAGTCCAGATCGGGCGGGTGGCCGGGGTCGAGCTCCCGAGCCAACCGGGCGGCAAGGTCCGCGTCGAACTGTCGATCGCCAAGCGATTCAGCGACCGCGTCCGCAAGGACTCGGTGGCCCGCATCGAGACGCAGGGGTTGCTGGGCGACAAGATCATCGAGATCAGCATCGGAACCGCGAGCGCGCCTTCCATCGGGCCGGGCGACGTGATCGCGTCGAAGGATCCGACCGACCTCGGGCAGGTCGTCAGCCAGGGCGCGCAGACGGTGAAGGACGTGGCCGCGCTGGCCGCGTCGCTGCGTGAAACGGCCGAGGGCCTGAAGCAGTCGCGCGTGATCGAGGATGCCGGCGCCGCCATGGCCAACGCGCGCAAGGTGACGGACCAGCTCGCCCGGATCGTCAACGAGGTCGAGCACGGGAAGGGCTGGGCCAACGCGCTCATCTATCAGGAGCCGGTGGCGCTGCAGCAGCTGAACTCCGTCGTCGCCAGCACGCAGAAGCTCCTCGACCGCGTCGAGCGCGGCGAGGGGGCGGCTGGAGTGCTGACGTCGGCACAGTCGACGGCGGCCGCGCGCCGCCTCGTGGCGGCCATGGACCGCCTGGCGCGCGCCGTCGAGCAGCCCGAGGAGGGCGGTCTGCTGCCAGGACTGCTGATCGATCCGAAGTACAAGTCGGTGCTCGAGGATCTGCGCGTGGTGGCGCACAACTTCCGCGACGTCTCCGATCGGCTCGCCGGCGGAAAGGGAACGCTCGGCGCGCTCGTCAAGGACGAGCCGGGCGAGGCCGGCATCCGGCAGGCGTCGCAGGACCTTCAAGCCGCGATGGCGAACCTCCGCGAGATCACCGCGAAGATCAACGAGGGCGAGGGCACGGTCGGCGCGCTCATCGCCGATCCGACGGTCTACGAGCGGCTGGTGACGATCCTCGACGGCGCCTCTCGCAGCCGCCTTCTGCGCGGACTCCTGCGCGGGCTCGGCGGCGGCGACCGCGCGCGGGACAGGGCCGGCGCGCGGGAGGGCGAGTGAGCCCCCGCGCGTCGAGCGTCTATCGCTGCCAGGAGTGCGCCTTCGCGAGTCCGAAGCCGGGCACCTGTCCGGACTGTGCGCGCACGGGCTCCTGGGTGGCCCTGGTGGAGGAGCGTGCCGAGGCGCCTGCACGCGCGCGCCGGGGCATCGCCACGCCGACGCGGCCGGTGCCCCTCAACGACGTGACGCTGGAGCAGGGCGACCGGCTGGCCACCGGCATCGGCGAGCTCGATCGTGTGCTCGGCGGTGGCGTCGTGCGCGGATCGCTGGTTCTCATCGGCGGCGACCCCGGCATCGGCAAGAGCACGCTGCTCCTCCAGGCGGCGCGGGCGCTGGCGCGGGCGCGACCGCCGGTGTTGTACGTCTCCGCGGAGGAGTCGGCCGCGCAGGTGAAGATGCGCGCGGATCGGCTCGGCATCAAAGCCGACGGCCTCCTGCTCTGGGCCGAGACCGATCTCGGCGCGGTGCAGGCGCAGATCGACGACGTGAAGCCGCAGGCGCTCGTCGTGGATTCCATCCAGACGGTCTTCCTGCCGGACCTCGAGTCGGCGCCGGGATCGGTGGCGCAGGTCCGCGAGTGCGGGGCGCGCCTGATGACCCTGGCCAAGGGCCGTGGCCTGGCCACTTTTCTGGTCGGCCATGTGACCAAGGAGGGCGCCCTGGCGGGCCCGCGTGTCCTCGAGCATCTCGTGGACACGGTCCTATACTTCGAGGGCGAGCGTCATCACGCCTACCGCGTCCTGCGCGCCGTCAAGAACCGCTTCGGCTCGACCAACGAGATCGGCGTGTTCGAGATGGCCGAGCGCGGCCTGCTCGAGGTGAGCAACGCGTCCGGCTTCTTCCTCGCCGAGCGCCCCGCCGACGCACCGGGCTCGGTCGTGGTCGCGGGCCTCGAAGGTACGCGGTCGATGCTCCTCGAGCTGCAGGCGCTCGTGTCGCGGGCGGGGCTCGGCACGCCGCGGCGCACCGTGATCGGCGCCGACTACAACCGGGTCTGTCTGCTGCTCGCAGTGCTGGAGAAGCGCGCCGGGCTCCCCATCGGCAACCAGGACGTGTTCGTCAACGTCGCCGGTGGCGGCCGCGTCCTGGAGCCTGCCGCCGATCTGGCCATCGTCACGGCCGCCGCGTCGAGCTACCTGGAGCGCGCGATCGCCGGTGACGTGGTGGTGGTGGGCGAGGTCGGGCTCACCGGCGAGGTCCGCGGCGTGGCGGGCCTCGACCCCCGGCTGCGCGCCGCGGCGCAGCTCGGCTTCCGCGCGGCGGTGGTTCCGAAGAGCAGCCTCGCCGAGGCCAAGGGCCTGCCGCTGAACGTGACGGGCGTGGCCAGCGTCGGCGAGGCGCTCGAGGCGCTGCTGCCCTGAACACCCGGCTCGCGCTCACGCGCGTGCTGGTGCTGGCCTCCGCCGCCCTCCTCGGCATCGCTCTCGCCCTGGCGTTCCATCTGCCCTTGCAGCTGCTCGCCCTGGCCGGCTTTGCCGGGGGCGTCGCCGCGCTCGCGCTCGAGGCGATGGTGGCGCTGCGACGCGCCGACGACGAGCGGAGCGGCGGCAGCGCCTCCACCGCGCGCGTCAAGCTCGTCGACACCTCGGCCATCATCGACGGGCGCATCGCGGACATCGCGGCCACGGGCTTCCTCGAGGGCCGCCTGATCGTGCCGCGATTCGTGCTGCGAGAGCTGCAGCGCCTCGCCGACGGCGCCGACGCCCAGAAGCGCAGCCGCGGCAAGCGTGGCTTCGAGATGCTGCAGCGGCTGCAAGCCTTCGACGGTGTGACCGTCGAGATCGTCGACGACGACGCCGAGAGCCGCGAGGTCGACCTGAAGCTGCTCGAGCTGGCGCGCCGCCGGCGCGCTGCGCTGCTCACCACCGACTACAATCTGAACCGGTTCGGCGACGTCAGCGGCATCATGGTGCTCAACGTGAACGATCTCGCCAACGCGATGAAGCCCGTGGTCTTGCCGGGAGCGATGCTTCGCGTGCACGTGCTGCGCGAGGGCAAGGAGGCCGGACAAGGGGTGGGCTTCCTCGAGGACGGCACCATGGTGGTCATCGACCAGGGCCGGCGGCTGGTCGGACAGGAAGTCGCGGTAGTGGTCACGAGCGCGCTCCAGACCTCCGCCGGGCGCATGATCTTCGGCCAGCCGCGCGCCGGGGACGGCCAGGGCGATGCGCAGGCGGGCTGACGTCGCCGTTCTCGTGCCGGCCGGCGGAGTCGGTGCACGGCTCGGTCGCCGCACGCCGAAGCAATTTCTCGCCCTCGGCCGCGAGCCCATCGTCGCCGCGACGCTGCGGCATTTCCGGCGCCATCCGCGGGTCGCCGCCGTCGTCGTTGCCGTGCCGGCCGCCCACGTCGAGCGCGCGCGGCGCGTGCTCGGCGGGGGCGGCGCGCCGCTCAGCGTGGTGGTCGGCGGCGCCACGCGGCAGGAATCGGTGTGGCTGGCCCTGCAGGCGGCGCCGGCCTCGGCGGCCGTCCTCGTCGTCCACGACGCCGTGCGTCCATTCCTCACGCGGCCGTTGATCGACGCGCTGATCGGTGCCGCCGAGCGCGATGGCGCGGCGATCTGCGGGCTGCCGATCGCCGAGACGGTGAAGCGGGTGCGCGACGGCCTCGTCGAGACCACGCTCGACCGGGAAGGGCTCTGGTCGGTTCAAACGCCACAGGCCTTCCGCGCGGCCGTGCTGCGGGAGGCGCACGACAAGGCACGACGCGACGGGTTCGTCGGAACCGACGAGGCCATGCTGGTCGAGCGCCTCGGTCATCCCGTCCGCATCGTCCCGGGGCTCGCCGAGAACGTGAAGATCACGACCGTGGACGATCTGCGGCGCGCCCGGCGGCGCGGCCGGTGACGCGCGTCGGCCTCGGCTTCGACCTGCATCCGCTGGTGGCGGGGCGCCCGCTCGTGCTCGGCGGCGTCAGCGTGCCGTCCGAGCTCGGTCTCGGCGGTCACTCCGATGCCGACGTCCTCGCCCACGCGGTCGGGGAGGCGCTGCTGGGGGCACTTTCGCTCGGCGACCTCGGCCGCCATTTTCCCGATACCGATCCCCGCTACCGGGGCATCTCGAGCCTCGCCCTGCTCGAGGCCGTGATGGCTCTCGTCCGCGGTCGCGGCGGCCGTCTCGTCAACGTCGACGCCACCATCCTGGCCCAGGCGCCGAAGCTGGCCCCGATGTTGCCGGAGATGGCCAAGCGCCTGGCCGATACGCTCGGAATCGATGCGGACGCGGTGAGCGTCAAAGCAAAAAGCCCGGAGGGCCTCGGCCTGCTCGGACGCCGGGAAGGCATGGCGGCTATCGCCGTCGTGAGCGTGGAGGTCGGCTAGCGCCGTGAAGGTCTACAACACGATGTCCCGCCGCAAGGACGAGCTCGTGCCGTTGACGCCGGGCGAGGTGCGGATGTACGTGTGCGGCGTCACCGTCTACGACTTCTCCCACATCGGGCACGCCCGCAGCGCTCTCGTCTTCGACGTGCTCCGCCGCTACCTGCGATTCAAGGGCTATCGGCTGACGTTCGTCCGGAACTATACCGATGTCGACGATCGGATCATCCGCCGGGCCAACGAGGCCGGCGTGTCCGCGACCGAGATCTCCGAGCGCTACATCGCCGCCGAGCGCGAAGACATGGCGTCGCTCGGCATCCTGCCGCCCGACGTCGATCCCAGGGCCACAGAGCACGTGCCGGAGATGGTGGCGCTCATCGAGCGGCTGATCGCGCGCGGCGTCGCCTACGAGGTGGACGGCGACGTGTACTTCGAGATCCGCCGCTTTCCCTCGTACGGCAAGCTCTCGGGCAAGAATCTCGACGAGCTGCTCGCCGGCGCGCGCGTGGACGTGGACGAGCGCAAGCGCGATCCGCGTGACTTCGCGCTGTGGAAGGCGGCCAAGCCCGGCGAGCCGTCGTGGGAGAGCCCCTGGGGCCGCGGCCGTCCCGGCTGGCACATCGAGTGCTCGGCGATGGCGATGCGGTACCTGGGCGAGTCGTTCGACCTCCACGGCGGCGGTGAGGACCTGATCTTTCCCCACCACGAATGCGAGATCGCGCAGTCGGAAGCGGCGACCGGCCGCCCGTTCTCGGCGTACTGGGTCCACAACGGCTTCGTGAACCTGGCCAAGGAGAAGATGTCGAAGTCGCTCGGCAACACGCTGCTGATCCGGGAGCTGGTCAAGCGCCACGATGCCGACGCCATTCGCCTGTTCTTCCTCGGCACGCACTATCGCAATCCCGTCGAGTGGTCGGAGGAGCGCGTCGAGGACAGCGCCCGCGCCATGGAGCGCTTCACGCGATTGTTCGGTGATCCCCTCGCCGCGTCGGCACCGGCGCCGGCGCTGCCCGCACGGCATGCGGCGTTCCGGGCGCAGTTCGAGTCCGCGATGGACGACGACCTCAACACCCCTCAGGCCCTGAGCGTGCTGTTCGAGCTGGCCCGGGCGCTCCAAGAGGATCGCGATCGTGCGTCGGCGGACCCCGACGCTCGCGCGGCGTTCGGCGCCGGGGTCGCGGAGCTGCGCGCGCTCAGCGGCGCGCTCGGCCTCTTCGAGCGACGGCGCGCGGCGTCGGGTCCACCGCCTGAGGTCGAGCGTCTGGTGGCCGAGCGTGTCGCCGCGCGCGAGCGGCGCGATTTCCGCCGTTCCGACGTGCTGCGCGCCGAGATCGCCGAGCTCGGCTGGGCCGTCGAGGATACGCCGGCCGGTCCGCGTCTGACGCGCAAGGACGTCTGATGGCGCCGGACGGTCGCGTGTACGGGCGCCATCCCGTGCTCGCGCTCTTGCGGAGCGCCGGCCGCCGCGCCGACGAAGTGGCCGTGCTGGCGGGGGGGCGCGGCCCGCTGGCGGAGGTGGTCGCGCTGGCCCGGCGGGCCGGGGTGAAGGTGTCCTTCCGCACGCGGGAGCAGCTGACGGCGATGGCGGGCTCGCCGGACCACCAGGGGGTCGTCGCGCGGGTCACGGCGGCGGAGTATGTCGACATCGACGACGTGCTGGAGATTCCTCGCGCCCGCGGGGAACCGGCATTCGTGATCGCGCTTGATCAGGTTCAGGATCCGCGTAATCTGGGCGCATTGCTCCGCACGGCGGACGCGTTTGGCGCCCACGGGCTCGTCATTCCGAAGCACCATGCGGTCGGTCTGACCGAAGCGGCCGCCCGGACCGCTATGGGGGCCGTGGAGCACGTGAGGGTCGCCCGCGCTACGAACCTCGTCGCTGCGCTCGAAAAATTAAAGGAATCCGGTGTTTGGATCTACGGCACCACGCTGGGCGACGGCGTCACTCCGTGGGCGGCTGATCTGCGCGGTCCGATCTGCCTCGTCCTTGGCAGCGAAGGGGAAGGTCTCCGGCCGCTGGTGGCGCGGGCGTGCGACGTGATGCTCTCCATCCCGATCACCGGGAGCGTCGGGTCGCTCAACGTGTCGGCGGCCGGAGCCGTCCTCGCCTACGAGGTGGCGCGTCAGCGGCATCAAACTGCTTGACTTATAAGAAACCCGTACTAAATTGGAACTTTGTCCGTGCTGGCGTAGCTCAGGGGCAGAGCAACTGCCTTGTAAGCAGTGGGTCGGGGGTTCGATTCCTCCCGCCAGCGCCAGTTTTTGCGACCGCCTTAGCCAAGAGGTTTCCATCGCATGCCGGCAGGTTCGGGGAGGTACCCAAGTGGCCAAAGGGGGCAGACTGTAAATCTGCTGGCGTACGCCTTCGGGGGTTCAAATCCTCCCCTCCCCACCATTGTAGCGAAGGGTTTGAGCACGGCTAGAAGCGTGGGTGGCCTGTTCGAGAAAGGCGTGGCGCCGACTCGCCCGGTCAACCGGCGGGGTGTGGCGGCTGCGATTTCCGCGATCAACCGGCAGGGCGTGGCGGCCGGTCGTCGGGTCGACCCGGGAGCAGTTCGTGCCCTTGTTTCTCCCGTTCGTGGTGCCGATTCCGCATTCTGCGGGAATAGCTCAGCGGTAGAGCGCCAGCCTTCCAAGCTGGGGGTCGCGGGTTCGAATCCCGTTTCCCGCTCCATCGTAGCGATCGGTTTTGGATCGGCTAGAACCGAGGGTGGCCTGTTCGAGATGGGGGGGCTCCGACTCGCCCGTCCGACGCCCGGCGTGGACCTGTTCGGGCCTTCGCCCGCTCCGTCGGTGGAGCGCGGAGACAAGACTCCGGTCGTGATTGGGCTCATTCCGCCCATGTAGCTCAGTTGGCAGAGCACGCCCTTGGTAAGGGCGAGGTCTCCGGTTCAATCCCGGACATGGGCTCCAGATTCTTCTCGCCGACGAAGCGCGGCGCGCGCGGGAGGTAGCGACGGATGGCGAAGGCCAAGTACGAGCGGACGAAGCCGCACGTGAACATCGGGACGATCGGGCACATCGACCACGGCAAGACGACGCTGACGGCGGCGATCACGAAGGTGCTGCACACGAAGAACAAGAACA
>JBIOXS010000118.1:0-7949 GCA_044869815.1 Candidatus Rokuibacteriota bacterium
GGGCTCCTGGCCCTCGCGGTGTTCGTCTACCGCGCCGACACGCACAGCGCGATCCACCGGTGGTTTGCCGCGTTCGTCACCTGCTTTGCCGTGTGGGCCTTCGGCATCGCGGGGCGGCAGTGGGGAACGCACCTCGAGGCCTGGAACGACGTCGTCTTCGCGAGCGCGAGCTTCTTGCCGTCGACGCTGCTGGGCTTCACCTACGCATTCCCCGTGCGGTCCACCCTGGTACCGCGCTGGACCACGATCGCCAACGTCGTCGTGGGCGGTCTGTTCGCCGTCCTGGCGGCGGCGACGCCGCTGATCTATTACGCCCCGGTGATCACGCCGCACGGCTTTGCGCGTCAGTCGGGGACGCTCTATCCCGGCTTCGCGTTCTACATTCTTTCGGCGTGGGTGCTGGCGCTGGCGACCCTCTTCGCGAAGTGGCGCGCGGCCGAGAACGTCGCGCGGGTGCAGCTCCGGTATGTCACCGGCGCGTTCCTCTTCTCGGGGCTGGGCGGGCTGACCACGAACCTCGTTCTTCCCTGGATCACCGGGCAGTCGACGTACACGTGGTTCGGTCCGTACTTCGGCGTCGTGCTCATCGCGTTGATCGCGCACACGATCATCCGGCACCGCCTGATGAATCTCCGGCTCGTGATCCATCGAGGACTGACGGTCGCGGTGGCCGCCGTGGTCGTGCTGGTGCCGGTGGGAGCGCTCGTCCTGCTCGTGTGGCCGCGACTGGCCGAGCGGCTCGACGTCGGTGAGCACGTCGTCGTGATCGGCGCCGTCGTCGCGGTCGGCCTCGTCAGTCCGTTCGCGCGCGACGCGGTGGCCAAGCTGCTCGATCGGTACGTCTACCGCACGCACGCGAGCTACCAGCGCACCGTCCGCGAAGCCAGCGCGGTCCTGACCCGCGTGCTGAACATGACCGAGCTGCTCGGCGTGCTGAGCACGACGGTGCGCGACACCGTCGCTCCCGAGGGGCTGGCGATCTACTCCGCCGTCAACTCACGGCTCTGTCGGATCGCCGGCGGCCGGAGCCTCGAGGGCAGCCGGTTCGAATGTCCGGACGACCTCAGCGTCACCATCGCGAGCCGCCTGGCACGGACGAACGACGCGATCTGCGTCGATCACGTCCCTCCCCTGCCCGATGCCGACCCGAGCCGTGACGTGTACGCGCAGATGCGCGAGCTCAGCTGGTCGGTCGTCCTGCCCCTCTTCGCCGAAAACGCCCTGGTCGGCACCATCGCGATCGGACCCAAGCTCTCGGGGGATCCGTTTTACCGTGAGGACCTGAACCTCCTCATGACCCTCGCCAATCAGGCCGGGGTCGCGCTGAAGAACGCCCAGCGCTATGCCGAGGTCGTCGTCGCCCACGAATACGTCGCCCGCATCGTGGCGTCGATCAGCAGCGGGGTCGTGGCCGTGAATCCCACCGGGCAGATCACCCTGTTCAACCATGCGGCGGCGGAACTCACGGGGCTGGACGCGGCCGACGTCCATCGGCGGTTTGCGGCCGCGCTGCCGAAGCCGCTGAGCGAAGGCCTGAACACCGCGCTGCACAAGGGAGACGTCGTGAAGGTCCCCGAGGTGGCGCTCACGCAGGGAGCGGCGAGCCGTCCCGTCATCCTGACCACGTCGCCGATCCTGGACCAGTCGGGAGCGATCATGGGCGCCGTCGCGGTGTTCAGCGACCTCAGCCCGCTGCGAGAGCTCGAGCTGGAACGCCGGAAAGCGGAGCGGCTCGCCTACTTCGAGATGCTCGCCTCCGGCGTGGCGCACGAGATCAAGAATCCGCTGGTGGCGATCAAGACGTTCGCCCAGCTCCTGCCGCGGCGGCAGGACGACCCCCAGTTCATCGACGAGTTCGGCCGCATATCGTCGCGGGAGATCGGCCGCATCGAGCGACTGTTGGACCGCCTTCGCACCTTCGCTCAGCCGAGCGGGCGGCCGCACGTCCGTCTCGATCTGCGGGCGCCGCTCGGCGAGGCGGTCGAGGTCATGGAGCCCACCTTCGCCGAGAAGGACGTCCGCATCGTCGTCGACGTGCCCGAGGAGCCGGTCCTCGTCGTCGCCGACCACGACGGGCTCAAGCAGCTCGTTCTCAACCTCCTGATGAATGCCTACGAAGCCACGCCGGCGTCCGGAACGGTCGTCGCCGACGTCCGTGCGGAACCGAACGGGGCCGTGCTGACCGTCGCCGATAGCGGAGAGGGGATCGCGCCCGAGCTGCTGGAGCGGATCTTCGAGCCCTTCGTCACCACGAAACCCTGGGGCACCGGCCTCGGGCTGGCCATCTCCGCCGGCATGGCGGCGATGCACGGCGGCACCCTGCGCGCGTCCAACGGCGCCGACGGCGGCGCCCGATTCACGCTGAGCCTGCCGCCGGCTCCGGACGCGGCGACGGTGGCCGCGTAGTGGCCGCCCGCACGCCCCCGGGATCGCGCGGAACGGTGCTCGTCGTCGATGACGAGGACGCCGTTCGCGCTTCCCTCAGCGCCATCCTCAAGGCGAGCTGTCACGTGCTGGAGGCGCGCAACGGGCGTCAGGCGCTCGAGATGCTCGGCGCCCACCCTGTCGACCTGGTGATGCTCGATCAGCGGCTGCCGGGCGAGCAGGGTCTCGACGTGCTGTTGCAGATCAAATCGCTCGATCCCACGATCCTCGTCGTCCTGGCCACGGCCGTGCGCGAGGTGAAGACCGCCGTCGAGGCCCTCAAGCGGGGCGCCTACGACTACATCACGAAGCCGTTCGAGGTCGACGATATCGTGCTGCTCGTCCAGCGGGCGCTGGAGCAGCGAACGCTGGAGCGCGAGGTGCTGTGCCTGCGCTCGGAGCTGGCCAGGCCCGGGCTCGACCACGGCGATACGTCCGAGGGCATCATCGGGCGGCACCCCGACATCCTGCGACTCCACCAGCTCATCGCCCAGGTCGCCCCGACGCCGGCCACCGTGCTGATCACCGGCGAGAGCGGCACCGGCAAGGAGCTCGTCGCCCGCGCCATTCATCACCAGAGTCCACGGTCGACCAGACCGTTCGTGGCGTTCAACGTCGCCGCCTTTCCCGACACGCTGATCGATTCCGAGCTCTGCGGCTTCGAGAAAGGCGCCTTCACCGGCGCCCACGCGCGAAAGCTCGGCCGGTTCGAGCTCGCCCAGGGCGGCACCGTGTTCCTGGACGAGATCGGCTCGCTGCGCCCCGATCTCCAGATGAAGCTGCTGCGCGTGTTGCAAGAGCGTGAGGTCCAGCGGCTCGGTGGGGCCCGGCCGATCCCGGTGGACGTCCGCGTCCTCGCGGCGACCAACGCGGACCTCCAGCTGGCCGTGAAGAACGGCACCTTCCGTGAGGATCTCTACTATCGCCTGAACGTCGTGAACATCCACCTGCCCCCGCTGCGCGAGCGGCGGGAAGACATCCCGATGCTCGTGGATCACTTCGTCCGGAGGATCGCGCGCGAATGCGGTCGGGACGTCCAGGGCGTCTCGCCGGGCGCCCGGGATCTGCTGGGGCGCTATGACTGGCCGGGCAACATTCGCGAGCTCGAGAACGTCATTCATCGGGCCGTGGTGCTCGCGACGGGTCAGGTGCTTCAGCTTCACGACTTTCCGCTGGAGGTGGCGATGCCCCAGGCGCGACCGCGGCTCGCCGAGCCGAGCGGCCTGCCCCTCAAGGATGCCTGCGAGCAGTTCGAGCGGCAGTATGTGCTGCGCGTCCTCGACCAGGTGCAGTGGAACGTCAGCGGAGCGGCGCGGCTGCTCGGTGTGCACCGCAACACCATCGTCCAGAAGCTGGCCGCCTGGGGTCTTCACCGTCCTGGAGGAGACCCGGATCGCGTGAACGGAGCGTGAGGCGGAGCCTGGCGCTGGGCGCGGCCGCCGGCGGCTGGGCGACCGCGCTGCCCGCCTAGATCCGCGGCAGGCGCGTCGGCGTCGCCGTGCCCGCGGACAGGATGATCCGGATACCCTCCTCGACCGTGAGACCGGTCGGCACCACGTCCTCGGCCGGCACCAGCACGATGTCGCCGAGATAGAGGTTGTTGGACGGGATGAACACCGTCAGCATCTCACCCTTGCCGCCGGGGGCCTCCAGGAGCAGCTGGCTCGTCACGAAGGCGAACGCATACGCGCCCTCGCGCGGATGGCGAACGAGCACCACGGCCTTGAAGGAATTCCGCCGCTCGGGTGAGAAGGAATCGATGAGCATCTTGACCGACGGGTACAGCAGACGGAAGACGGGAACCTTGTGCAGGAGGTTGTCGCCGAACGCGAGCACCCGGCGGCCGACGACGTTGCGCGCGATGATGCCCATGATGAGCATCACCGTCACCGCCGTGAGAAAGCCGAGGCCGGGGACCGGCCGCCCGAACATGCGCTCGTACATCGGCGCGAAGAAGTCGTCGACCTTGGCCCAGAACACCCACAGCAGCCACCCGGTGGCGATGGCGGGAACGGTGACGAAAAACCCGGCGATCAGCCGCACCTTGAGCCAGTTCTTCATCGCCCATCGACTATGACATCTCCACCGACGGATCGCAAAATCGCCGGCCGCGCGCTGGTGACCGGCGGCGCCATCCGGGTGGGCCGCGACATCGCGCTGGCGCTGGCCGACGCAGGCTTCGACGTCGCCATCGCGTTTCACCGCTCCGCGGCGGGGGCGCGGCGCACGGTGGGGGAGCTGCGCGGCCGCGGGGCCGCCGCCGTCGCTATCCACGCCGACCTGCGCGACCCGCGCGCCGCGCGCGCGCTGGTGGCGGAGGCCGCGCGCGCGCTGCACGGCCTCGACGTGCTCGTGAACAGCGCCGCCCTCTTCTACCGGACGCCGCTCGCCAGTGCCACGGCTGCCCAGTGGGATCAGCTCCTCGATCTCAACCTGCGCGCGGCCTTCTTCTGCGCCCAGGCCGCCGCCGCGCGGATGACGCGCGGCGGCCACGTGATCAACGTCGGCGACGTCATGGCGCGCCTCGCGCGGCCTGGCTGGGCCGCCTATACGGCGAGCAAGGCGGGCCTCGAGGCGCTGACGCGCACGCTGGCGACGGAATTGCGCCCGCGGCGGATCGCCGTGAACTGCGTCGCGCCGGGCGCCGTGCTGAAGCCGGATCGGCTCCCGGCGGCGCGATGGCGCGCCATCACCCGCGGGCGCGCCGGCAGCGCCGCCGACGTGGCGGCCGCCGTCGTCTTCTTCGCGACGTGTCCGTCGTACATCACGGGCCAGGTACTGGCCGTCGACGGCGGTGAGGGTGCGTGATGGGCGGCGGGGCCGCGGCGCGCCGCTACACGCCGCCGGCGTCGAGGAGGTCGGCGAGGTTGTTGACGTTGACCCAGCCGCCGCGCGTGTAGACGACCCGCACGGGGCGGCCGGCCGCGATCACGCGCGTGATCAGATCGGACAGGCGCGCGGTGGCCAGCGTGCCGTCCTTGCGCGCGGCGGCGATGGCCTCGCGCAGCCAGCTGGCGCCCTCGCGGCCCAGGTGCAGCAGCCCGATCCAGGCCCCGTGGCTCGCCGCCGGCGTCACCTCACCGATCTCCTGGAGCCGCGTCTCCGCGAAGCTGAAGCGTCCGCTGTCCGCGCGCTCGGCGCGCACACGATCGGGCACCTCGGCGCCGGCCAGGCCCGAATCGACGACGAGGGTCATGCCGTCGCCCGCCTCCTCGAGCAGCGCCTGGATGATGTGCCGCTTGAGGACGATGTCACCGAACGCGACCACGGTGCCCGGCACGAGATCGCTCTCGGCGAGCGAGAGGGACCAGGCCTCGCCCGTCGTCGCGAAGTCCGGGCTGTCGATGAATCGCGCGCCCGGTACGTCGACGGCGGCCGCATGGTGGCCGCGGACGACGGTCACGCCGCGGCAGCCGAAGTGCCCGAGGTCGTCCAGCAGCCGCGCCAGGATCGGCCGCCCCTGGACCTTGAGCATGGCTTTCGGCCTGTACGTCGTGAGCCCGCCGAAATCGTGGCCGGCCCCGGCGGCGAGCACGACCGCCGAGAGCGCGCCACCGCGCGCGGCGGGAAGATAGCGGCTCTCCGCCTCCTGCAGCTCCTCGTCGCCCTGAAGGCGAAAGACCTCGTGGAGCGGAGCGACCTGCGGCTCGACGTTCAGCAGCGAGTCCTCGCGGCGCAGCTGAGCCGCCGTCGCCTGCATGGCCGAGATCGAGGCGCGCAGCAGATGATTGGCCCAGATCAGCACGCTCACGTTCCGTGCGCGGAACTCCTCGGTCGGTGTCCGCCAGTACTTCGTGGGGACGAGGACGACCGGCGCCCGGTTTCCCCAGGCGTCGAGGAAGGCGAAGATCTCCGCGGGGCTCGAGTCCTTGCTGTGGATCAGGACGGCGTCGGCGCCCGCGCGATGGTAAGCCTCGCCGCGCTTGAGGGCCTCGGCGAGACCCCAGCCGGCGATCAGCGCCTCCACGCGGGCCACCAGCACGAAGTCGGGATCCGTCTGGCTGTCCTTGCCCGCCTTGATCTTTCCCGCGAACTCGTCGATGTCCGCCAGCGGCTGGCGCTCGGATCTGAGGAACGAGTTCGTCTTGGGGAAGAGCTTGTCCTCGATGGTCACCCCGGCCACGCCCACCTGCTCGAGCTTGCGTACGAGGCGGCGCATGTTGTTGAAGTTGCCGTAGCCGGTGTCCCCGTCGAGCAGAAGCGGAACCGACGTCGCCTCGGCCATGAAGGCGACGTGGTCGACCACCTGCGACCACGAGAGCTCGTTGTTGTCCCGGACGCCGAAGCCCGCCGAGATCGTCAACCCACTGCCCCACACGCCCTCGAAGCCCGCCTCCTCGACGATGCGGGCCGAGACGCCGCTGTGCGCCTCCATCAGGAACGCGAGGTCCGGCCGCGTCACCAGCTGCCGGAGGCGCGTGGTCTTGCGCAGGCTCATGCCAGCACGCTCGCGCGGAAGCGGTCGCGAATCTCCGCCGGGCTGACCGGGATGCGCGGCACGTCGGCTTCCTCGGCCGTCACTTTCACCAGCACGAAGTGCGGGCCATCGCTCGCGAGCGCCTGCTGAACGGCGCGCTCGACCTCGGCCGCCTCGGTCACGGCGATCGACGACCGATAGCCGGCCGCGGCCGCCACCCGGTCCAGCCGCACGCCGCGCGAGGGCGAGGCCTGGTTCCCCGTCGACCCGTAGACCTCGTTGTCGAACACCACGTGCGCCAGGTTCCGCGGGCGCAGACCACCGACCATGGCGAGAATGCCGAAGTTCATCAAGAGATTCCCGTCGCCGTCGAAAACGATCGTCGGCTTCGTGGGCCGCGCCAGGGACAGGCCAAGCCCGATCGCCGAGGCGAGGCCCATCGAGCCGATCATGTAGAAGTTCTGGGGCCGGTCGCCGACAGCGAACGACTCGCGGCAGATGAAGCCGTTGGCGTGGATGATGGGCTCCGCGCCGAGCGGTTTCCGGGCGGCAGTCAGCGCCGTCAGACGCGAGATGGTCGGCGTCAACGCCCCTGCTGCTTCAATGGCCCCCTCGCGCGGCGCCTCGCATCTGGACCCTTCTCGGCGACTGTGCATCGCGCCAGTCTCGATCACCTTCGGCGGGACGACGAGAGCGACGGGCTGCATGCGCCTATCCATTTCCTGCGCGGCCCACGCCACGTCGCCGGCGGCCGTCTCGGCGGAGAGCACGCGGTACCGCATGCCGAGGAGGTCGAGAAGGTTGGGGGTGATGGCGCCGGTGAGGATGTGCTCCGGGGCATCCTTGCCCTCGTAGCCGCGCCATGTCACGACCGCGAGGGCGGGAAGGCCGTACATCAGCGACAGCGACGCCAGGGCGTTGAGGCTCGTGCCGAGGCCGGAGTTCTGCATCAGCACGCACGGGCGGCGACCGGCGAACCACGCGCCCGCGGCCATGCCGACGGCGACGTCCTCGCGGACGGCGGCGATGTACGGCGCGCGGCGGCCCTGCTCGAGGACGGCGATGACATCCTCGACCAGCGAGCACGGCACCCCGGTGAAGAAGTCGA
>JBIOXS010000119.1:0-9700 GCA_044869815.1 Candidatus Rokuibacteriota bacterium
CCGCCGGACCGTCCGCGAGCTTGATGCCGCCGCCCTTGCCGCGCCCGCCCGCGTGGATCTGCGCCTTCACCACCACGCGGCGATCCAGTCGTTGCGCGATCTCGCGTGCCTGAGCCGGCGTGTCGGCGACATCCCCCTTCGGCACCGCCACCCCGAACTCCCGCAGCAGCGCCTTGGCCTGGTACTCGTGAATTTTCACGCCCGTTCCTTGCGGAACTTTCTGAACAGGCGGGTCAGCGGGTCGTAGAACTCGTCGGCCACGCGCTCCTTGAGCGGGATGATGGCGTTGTCGGTGATGTGGATGTGCTCGGGGCAGACCTCGGTGCAGCACTTGGTGATATTACAGAGGCCGATGCCCGTGCGGTCCTTCACGAACTGGGCGCGGTCGGTGCGGGTATCGAGCGGGTGCATGGCGAGCCCGGCCGCCTTGATGAAGAAGCGCGGCCCCGCGAACACCTTCTTGTTCTCCTCGTGATCACGGATCACGTGGCAGACGTCCTGACACAGGAAGCACTCGATGCACTTGTGGAACTCCTGGATGCGATCGATGTCCTCCTGCATCATCCGATAGGTGCCGTCAGGCTCCGGCGGCATGGGCCGCAGCGGCGGCAGCTGCTTGGCCTTCTCGTAGTTGTACGACACGTCGGTCACGAGGTCGCGGATCCACGGGAAGGCGCGGATCGGCGCCACCGTGATCGTCGCGCCTTCTTTGAAGAGCTCCATGCGGGTCATGCACATCAGCCGCGGCTTGCCGTTGATCTCGGCGCTGCAGGAGCCGCACTTGCCCGCCTTGCAATTCCACCGCACGGCCAGGTCATGGGCCTGCGTGGCCTGGATACGGTGGATCACGTCGAGCACCACCATGCCGGTGTCGCCCTCGACCTTGTACTCGGTGAAGCTGCCCGTGCGCCCCTCGCCGCGGAAGACGTGCATGGTGAAGGTCGGCATCACGTGCGCTCCTGGAAGAGCGCCTTGAGCTCCGCCGGCATCTCGGGCAGCGGCTCGCGGCTCACCTGCACGCGGCCGTCCTTCCACCGGAGCACCACGTTGACCTTGCCCCAGGCGTCGTCCGTGTATGGATGATCCTCGCGCGTGTGACCGCCGCGGCTCTCCTTCCGCTCGAGCGCGGCCACCGCCGAGCACTCCGCCACCGTGAGCAGCGACTCGAGGTCGAGCGCGGTATGCCAGCCGGGGTTGTACTGCCGGTGACCGTCGACCCGGACCTTTCGCGCCCGCTCCTTCAGCCGCTCGATGCGCTTGGCCGCTTCCTTCAGCTCCGGCTCGTTGCGAATGATCCCGACCAGCGTCTGCATTGTTTCTTGTAGCTCGGACTGGATCGCGTACGGGTTCTCGCCGCCGGAGCGCTCGAACGGCGCCAGCATCTGGCGCGCCGCCTCCTCGACCTGCCCGGCATCGATGGTGAGCGCCCCCGCGAAGTTCTTGGCGTAGACCGCCGCGTGCAGGCCGGCGCGCCGGCCGAACACGAGCAGGTCGGACAGCGAATTTCCGCCGAGGCGGTTGCTGCCGTGCATGCCGCCCGCGACCTCGCCGGCCGCGAAGAGCCCCTTGACCGTCGCCTGCGCCGTGTCGGCGTCCACGCGGACGCCGCCCATCACGTAGTGGCAGGTCGGCCCCACCTCCATTGGCTCCGTCGTGATGTCGACGCCGGCCAGCTCCTTGAACTGGTGGTACATCGAGGGCAGCCGCTTGCGGATGTAGTCGGCCGGCCGCCGCGTGCAGATGTCGAGGAACACGCCGCCATGCGGGCTGCCGCGGCCGGCCTTGACCTCGGTGTTGATGGCGCGGGCCACCTCGTCGCGCGGCAGGAGATCGGGCGTCCGCCGGTTGTTCTTCTTGTCGGCATACCAGCGGTCCGCTTCCTCCTCGCTGTCCGCCGTCTCGCTCTTGAAGAACTCGGGGATGTAATTGAACATGAACCGCTTGCCTTCGCTGTTTTTCAGCGTCCCGCCGTCACCGCGCACCCCTTCGGTCACGAGGATGCCGCGCACGGACGGCGGCCACACCATGCCCGTCGGGTGGAACTGGACGAACTCCATGTCGATCAGGTCGGCGCCCGCCCACATCGCCAGCGAGTGGCCGTCGCCCGTGTACTCCCAGGAGTTCGACGTGATCTTCCACGCCTTGCCGATGCCGCCGGTGGCGAGCACGATCGCCTTGGCCTTGAAGACGACCACCTTGCCGCTCTCGCGCCAGTAGCCGACGGCGCCCACCACCCGATCGCCGTCCTTCAAGAGGCGCGTGATCGTGCACTCCATGTAGACGTCGATGCCCTGGTGGATGCCGTGGTACTGGAGGGTCCGGATCATCTCGAGGCCGGTGCGGTCGCCGACGTGGGCGAGGCGCGCGTAGCGATGGCCGCCGAAGTCGCGCTGGAGGATGCGCCCGTCCTCGGTGCGATCGAACAGCGCGCCCCAGCGCTCCAGCTCGAGCACGCGCTCCGGCGCCTCCTGGGCGTGCAGCTGGACCATGCGCCAGTTGTTGAGCATCTTGCCGCCGCGCATCGTGTCGCGGAAATGCACCTGCCAGTTGTCCTCGGGCCACACGTTGCCGAGGGCGGCGGCGATCCCGCCCTCGGCCATGACCGTGTGGGCCTTGCCGAGGAGCGACTTGCAGACGAGCCCCACCGACACGCCGGAGGCGGCCGCCTCGATGGCGGCGCGCAGTCCGGCGCCCCCGGCGCCGATGATGATGACGTCGTGCTCGTGCGTCTCGTACTCGTGATTGGCCATTAGAGGATCCTCAGGTCGCGGATCACGCCCATCGCCACCAGCCGGATGTAGAGATCCGTCAGCCCGACGCTGAACAGCGAGAGCCAGGCGTAGGCCGGGTGGCGTTCGTTGAGCCGCGTGATCGCGCGCCACACGCCGTACTGCGCGGGCGCCTTCGAGAAGACGTCGACGTAGCCGCCGCACACGTGGCGGCAGGAGTGACAGGAGAAGGTGTAACCGGCGAGCAGGATCACGTTGACCCACATCAAAAGCGTGCCGACGCCGACGCCGAACTGGGTGCCACCACCCGGCGCCGGGAAGCGGAACGCGAGCAGCGCGTCCCATGTCAGGAAGACGATGAAGATGACGGCGACGTACCAGAGATAGCGGTGGTAGTTCTGCAGCACCAGCGGGAATCGCGTCTCGCCCGAGTAGCCGCCCTTCTGCGCGTCCGGCAGCGCGCACGCCGGGGGCGAGAGCCAGAACGAGCGGTAATACGCCTTGCGATAGTAGTAGCACGTCAGCCGGAACAGACCCGGCCCCCACAGGATCAGGAACGCCGGCGACAGCACGCCGATGATCGGCAGCTGGATGTCAGGCAGCCCGTACCCGAACGTCACGTGCAGGCACGTCTTCGACAGGCACGGCGAGTAGAACGGTGACAGGTACGGCGGCGCCCAGTAGTACGCGTTCTGAAAGGCCGCCCACGTGGAGTAGACGATGAAGCTTCCGAGGACGAGCACCACCGCGGCCGGCAGCGCCCACCAGGTGTCCCTGCGCAGGTGCGGCGCCGGCACCGGCGCCCGCACACGGCTGACCGCCGCTTGACCGTTCATGCGTTGTCCCTCGCGTAGACCTTCTGGCCTTCCTGGTACAGATCGCCGCCGTGGCAGTCGTACAGCACGATGGCCGGAAAGCCGTCGACGTCGAGCCGACGGATCGCCTCGGTACCGAGATCCTCGTAGGCCACGACCTCGGCCTTCTTGACGAATTCGGAGAGCACGGCGCCGGCGCCGCCGATGGAGCCGAAGTACACGGCCCGGTGCTCTCTGAGCGCGTCCTTCACCGGCTGCCCGCGGTACCCCTTGCCGATCGTCCCCTTGAGGCCGAGCGCGAGGAGGGCCGGCGTGAACTCGTCCATCCGGCTCGCGGTCGTCGGCCCGACGGAGCCGATCACGCCGCCGGGCCGCGCCGGCGACGGGCCCGTGTAATAGATGATCTGGCCCCTGACGTCGAAGGGCAGCTTCTCCCCCTTCTCGACGAGCGGCGCCAGCCGCCCGTGCGCCGCGTCGCGCGCCGTGTAGATGACGCCGGAGATTCGCACGCGATCGCCGGCCTCGAGCGCCAGCACGTCCGCGTCGGTCAGCGGTGTCCGGATCTCTTTGATCCCGTCAGCGCCAGCGCTCACGCTCACAGGATGACTTCCTTGTGGCGGTGCGCATGGCACTCGATGGTCACCGCCACGGGCAGCGACGTGATGTGGCAGGGGTACGTGAGGATGTGGATGCCGAACGAGGTCGTATCGCCGCCGTAGCCCTGCGGCCCGATGCCGAGACGGTTCGCGCGCTCCAGGAGCTCCTGCTCCAGCGCATCCAGCGTCGGATCCGGATTCGGCGACCCGACCTCGCGGAGCAGCGCTTTCTTCGAGTTGATGGCGGCCTTCTCGAACGTCCCGCCGACGCCGACGCCGAGGATCAGCGGCGGGCACGCGTCGGGGCCGGCCGTCTTCACGCACTCGATGACGAAGTCCTTCACGGCGGGGAGACCCGCCGCCGGCGTGAGCATCGTGTACTTCGAGCGGTTCTCACAGCCGCCGCCCTTGGCCATCACCATGATCCTGAGGGTGGCGCCGGGCACCACGTCGACGTGGATGACGGCCGGCGTGTTGTCGCCGGTGTTCACGCGGTCGAACGGGGAGCGGACGATCGACGCGCGCAGGTAGCCTTCCGTGTAGCCCTGGCGGACGCCCTCGTTGATCGCCTCGTCGAGGCCGCCGCCCGTCACGTGCACGTCCTGGCCCAGCTCGACGAAGGCCACCACCATGCCCGTGTCCTGGCAGTAGGGGATCCGGCGCGTCCGCGCCAGCTCGGCGTTCTGCTTGAGGATGGTCAGGACCTGCTTACCCGCCTCCGAGCGCTCGCGCCCCAGCGCCGTGTCGAAGGCTCGCAGCATGTCGGGCTCGAGATGGAAGTTCGCCTCCATGCAGAGCTTCTTCACGGCGTCGGCGATGGCCGAGACGTGGATGTCCCTCATGTCTTGCCGCTGCCCATCTGCGCCATGGCCGCCTTGGCCCGCTCCGCCATCTGCTTGGGGGGCACGTCTTCCTTGTGCGTGGCCATGCCCCACTCGTTGCCGAACGGATCGCGCAGCTTGCCGAAGCGGTCGCCCCAGAACATGTCCGTCGGCGGCATGAGCGAGGTGCACCCCGCGTCGACGGCGCGCCTGAAGGCCCCGTCCACGTCCGCCACATAGAGCATGAGCGAGCCGGTGGTGCCGCCGAGCGAGGTCGGCGCCTTGGTCGTGCTCATGCCGGGGAACTCGTCGCTCAGCATGACGACGGAATCGCCGATGCGGAACTCTGCGTGCATCACCTTGCCGCCCGGGCCGGGCATGCGCTCCGTCTCGCGGGCGCCGAACGCGCGCTTGTAGAAGTCGAGCGCTCGCGCGCCGTCGTTCACGGTGAGGTACGGCGTGACCGAGTGATAGCCGGCGGGAATGGGCGACACCCGCGTGGGAGCCGCCTTCTTTGCCGCCCGGGCCGGCCGGCGGACGTTCTTCGCCTTTGCGGACTTCGCCATGGCGGCCTCCTCCGTCTAGATCTTGAGCTTGTCCACCAGCTCGCGCACGGCGGCGGCGGACTTGTTGAACGCCGCCTGCTCCTCCGGCGTCAGCGTGATCTCGATCACCTGCTCGACGCCGGCGCGGCCGAGCTTCACCGGGACCCCGACGTAGAGTCCGCGGACCCCGTACGGGCCATCGAGATAGGCGGCGCAGGGCAGGATCTTCTTCTTGTCCTTCAGAATCGCTTCCACCATCTCGACGGCGGAGGCGGCCGGCGCGTAGTACGCGCTGCCGGACTTCAGCAGCGCCACGATCTCCGCCCCGCCGTTGGCCGTGCGCTGCACGAGGGCGTCGATCTTGTCCTTCGGCAAGAGCTCGGTGATCGGGATGCCGGCCACCGTCGAATAGCGCGGTAACGGGACCATGGTGTCGCCGTGACCACCGAGCACGAACGCCGTCACGTTCTCGACGGAGACGTTCAGCTCCTGGGCGATGAACGCGCGGAAGCGCGCCGAGTCGAGGATGCCCGCCATGCCGACCACACGCGTGGTGGGAAATCCGGACTTCTTCCAGGCCAGTTGCACCATCGCGTCGAGCGGGTTGGTGACCAGCACCAGGATGGCGTTCTTGCTGCGGGCCACGATCTGCTCCACCACGGAGCCGACGATCTCGGCGTTCTTGAAGAGGAGATCATCGCGGGTCATGCCCGGCTTGCGCGCGAGCCCGGCGGTGATGACGACGACGTCCGAGTCGCGCGTCTCGTCGTAACCATTCGAGCCGACGAGGCTCGCGTCGTAGCGATGGATCGGCCCCGCCTGCGCCAGGTCGAGCGCCTTGCCCTGCGGGACACCCTCGATGACGTCGACGAGCACCACGTCGCCGAGCTCCTTCTCGACGGCGTACTGCGCGACGGAGGCGCCAACGTTGCCGGCGCCGACGACGGTGAGCTTGGGGCGGGCCCCCATCAGAGCTTCGCCATGTTGTTGATGATCGCGGTGCCGAACTCCGAGCACTTCACTTCCTTGGCACCCTCCATCAGCCGCGCGAGGTCGTAGGTGACGACCTTCGACTGGATCGTCTTCTCCAGCCCGGAGATGATGCGGTCCGCCGCGTCCGTCCAGCCCATGTAGCGCAGCATCATCTCCCCCGAGAGGATCACCGAGCCGGGATTGACCTTGTCCTGGCCGGCGTACTTCGGCGCCGTGCCGTGGGTGGCCTCGAAGAGCGCGTGTCCCGTCTCGTAGTTGATGTTGGCGCCGGGCGCGATGCCGATGCCGCCGACCTGCGCGGCCAGCGCGTCGGAGAGCAGATCGCCGGTCAGGTTGCACGAGGGAATGACGTCGAACTCGTCCGGACGCGTGAGGATCTGCTGCAGGAAGGCGTCGGTGATGGCGTCCTTGATGAGGATCTTGCCGGCGGGCGGCTTGCCGCCGCACTCGTCCCAGCCGATCGTCCGGTCGCCGAACTCCTTCTTCGCCAGCGCGTAGCCCCACTTCATGAACATGCCCTCGGTGTACTTCTGGATATTGCCCTTGTGCACGAGGGTCACGTTTCGGCGATTGTTCTCGATCGCATACCGGATGGCGGCGCGGATCAGTCTCTCCGAGCCTTCCTTTGAGACGGGCTTGATCCCGATGGACGAGCTGCCCGGGAATCTGATCTTGTCGACCTTCATCTCCTTCTGGAGGAAGTCGACGACCTTCCTGGCTTCCGGTGTGCCCTGCTCCCACTCGATGCCGGCATAGATGTCCTCGGTGTTCTCGCGGAAGATCACCATGTCGACCTTGTCGGGCCGCTTCACGGGTGACGGCACGCCCTGGAAGTACTTCACGGGCCGGAGGCAGACGTAGAGGTCGAGGACCTGACGGAGCGTCACGTTGAGGGACCGGAAGCCTTCGCCGATCGGCGTGGTCAAGGGGCCCTTGATGGCGACGAGATATTCGCGGATGACGTCCAGGGTTTCCTGCGGCAGGAGATTCGGCGGGCACTCGGCGCCGTACACGGCCTGCGCCTTCTCCCCGGCGTACACCTCGGCCCAGGCGATCTTGTTCTTCCCCCGATAGGCCTGCTCGACGGCGGCGTCGAGGACGCGGACGGCCGCGCGCCAGATGTCAGGCCCGGTGCCGTCGCCCTCGATGAAGGCGATGATCGGGTGGTCCGGCAAGCGCAGCTTGCCGTGGTCGATGGTGACCTTCTCGCCCTTCGGGATCCTGACCTTGCCTGCCATTAGACGTCCTTTCCTGGCTTCGCCCTGGTGTCGCGCGGATCGAGCTTCACGTCGTCCGGATCGGCGGCGCCCCCGGTCTCGACGTCGACGGGTTGCCCGGCGTTGAGCGCCGAGCCGGCCTTGAACCAGGCGATCTGCTCGCGCGTCATCGTGTGGCGCGCCTGTATGCTGACGACGCGGCCGTCCGGCTTCTTGACCCGGAGGGTCAACGGCTTGCCGGGCTCGAGTGCATAGAGGCCGGTGACGCTCACGCGGTCGTTCTGCTCGAGCTTGTCGTAGTCCGCCGGGTCGACGAATGTCAGCGGCAGCACGCCCTGCTTCTTGAGGTTGGTCTCGTGGATCCGTGCGAAGCTGCGCACGATCACCGCCACGCAGCCGAGGTAGCGGGGCGACATCGCCGCGTGCTCACGCGAGGAGCCCTCGCCGTAATTCTCGTCGCCGACCACCATCCACTCGACCCCCTGCGCTTTCAGCTCCCGCGCGATCTTCGCGAACGGCTGGCCGGCGGCGCCGGTGAGCGGATTCACGCCCTTGCCGGTCTCGCCGGTGAAGGCGTTGACGGCGCCCATGAACATGTTGTCGCTGATGCGGTCGAGGTGGCCGCGGAAGCGCAGCCAGGGTCCCGCCGGCGAGATGTGGTCGGTCGTCGTCTTGCCCTTCGTCTTGACGAGGATCGGCAGGTCGATGAAGTCGCGGCCGTCCCACGCCACGAACGGCCCCAGTACTTGAAGCCGCTCGCTGTTGGCCGGCAGCTCGATCTGCACCTGGTCGCCGTCCTCGGCCGGCGCCTCGTACCCCTCGGCTCCCTTCGCGAACCCGTCGCGCGGCAACTCCTCCGCCTCGGGCGCGGTGAAGCGCACCTGCTTGCCCTCGGCGGTGGTGAGCGTGCCGTGCACGGGGTCGAAGTCCAGGGTGCCGGCGACGGCGAGGGCGGTGACGATGTCGGGACTGGTGATGAAGGACAGCGTGGAGGCGCTGCCGTCGTTCCGGCCCGGAAAGTTGCGGTTGAAGGACGAGACGATCGTGTTGGTCTGGTTGGCGCCCACATCCGAGCGCTTCCACTGGCCGATGCACGGCCCGCACGCGTTCGCGAGGACCGTCCCGCCGAGCTTCTCGAACGTCTCCACGATCCCGTCGCGCTTGATGGTCTGGAAGACGCGCTCCGAGCCCGGCGTGATGAGGAACTTGCTCTTGGCCTTGACGCCGGCCTTCAGTGCCTGGGACGCGATGTGGGCGGCGCGACGCATGTCCTCGTACGACGAGTTCGTGCAGGAGCCGATGAGGGCGTTGGTGATGGTGGTCGGCCAGCCGTGCTTGCGCGCGTCGGCACCGAGACGGCTGATCGGGCGGCCGAGGTCGGGTGAGTGCGGCCCCACCACCTGCGGCTCGAGCGTGTCGAGATTGATCTCCACGATCTCGTCGTAGTACGTCTCGGGCTTCGCGTCCACTTCGGGATCGGCCGCGAGATGGGCGCGGAACTCGTCGGCCAGTCCGGCGATGTCGGCGCGCTCGGTGGCCCGCAGGTAGGCGGCCATGCGCGAGTCGTACGGGAAGACGGACGTGGTGGCGCCGAGCTCGGCGCCCATGTTGCAGATCGTCCCCTTGCCGGTGGCGCTGATCGACTCCACGCCCGGACCGAAGTACTCGATGATCTTGTTGGTGCCGCCCTTGACGGTCAGCAGCGAGCACAGATAGGTGATGATGTCCTTCGGCGCCGTCCAGCCGGCCAGCTTGCCGGTGAGGTGCACGCCGACGAGCTTGGGATGCAGGACTTCCCAGGCGAGCCCGGCCATGACCTCCGCGCAGTCGGCGCCGCCGACGCCGATGGCGAGCATCCCGAGCCCGCCCCCGTTCGGCGTGTGCGAGTCGGCGCCGATCATGAGGCCGCCGGGGAAGGCGTAATTCTCGAGGACGACCTGGTGGATGATGCCGGCCCCCGGCCGCCAGAACCCCATGCCGTACT
>JBIOXS010000120.1:0-11948 GCA_044869815.1 Candidatus Rokuibacteriota bacterium
CGTCCGGCGGGTGATCAGCCTCCCGCGCGGAAGCGCGAGGTCAGTCATACCGGATCCGCGGATCGAGCCACGCGTAGAGCAGGTCGACCGACAGGTTCACGAGGACGAAGGTGAGCGCAACCACGAGCACGCACCCCTGCACCAGCGGGATGTCGCGCGCGAGGATGCCCTGCACCATCAGCGTGCCGACGCCCGGCCAGGCGAAGACGGTCTCCGTGAGCACGGCGCCGCCGAGCGGGTAGCCGGCCTGCACGCCGATCACGGTGACGATCGGGACCAGCGCGTTCTTCAGCGCGTGCCGTGCCACCACGCGGCGCTCGACGAGCCCCTTCGCCCGCGCGGTGCGGATGTAGTCCTGGCCGAGCACCTCGAGCATCGTGCTGCGCGTGAGGCGCGCGATGATCGTCACCGAGGCGGCGGCCAGCGTCACCGCCGGCAGCGCGAGGTGCGCGAGCAGATCGCGCGCGTCACCGCCGCCATAGGGCGCCCACATGCCGGAGGCGGGGAGCCAGCCGAGCCGGAGCGAGAAGATCACCATCAGCACGATGCCGAGCCAGAACACCGGCATGCTCGCCCCGAACAGCGCCGCCACGCCGCTCAGCCGGTCGAGCCACGAGTGCGGCCGGGTCGCGGCCAGCACGCCGAGGGTGACGCCGGCCGCGGTGGAGATCAGCAGCGCCGTGCCCGTCAGGACGAGCGTGGCGCGGAAGCGGTCGAGCACGTCGGGCAGCACGGGGCGGCGCATCCAGAGCGATCGGCCGAGATCGCCGCGCACGACGTGGCCCATCCAGCGCGCATACTGCACCGGCAACGGCTCGTTCAGGCCGAGATCGGCGCGCAGGTGGGCGAGATCCTCCTTCGTCGCCGCCGAGCCCAGCATGATCTCGGCCGGATCGCCGGGTGAGAGATGCAGGACCATGAAGACCACCATCGAGACCCCGATGACCACCGGGATGGCGAGCAGCAGCCGCCGAACGAGGTAGCGCTTCACGCGGGCATCTCGTCTCCTGAGCGCTACGGCGCGAGCACGGTCTTGATGTCGTTCAGCACGACCTGCGGCACCAGGAACCCCGTGCTGTAGACGTTGCGGATCTGCCCGGCGCGATCGACCAGGAAGACCTTCAGCACGTGGCGATAGCGGCCAGTGAACCGGCCGTGCTCGTCATAGACCGGCGTCCGGTCCTGGCCGTAGCTTCGCAGCAGCCCATCGAGCGCGCGCGCATCGGGCGCCGCCATGAACCGCCACAGCGCCGGATCGGCCCCGAAGGCCCTCGCGTACTTCGCGAGCTGGGCGGGCGTGTCGCGCTCCACATCGAAGCTGATCGTGAGCAGCACCGCCTCGCCGCCGAGCCCCTCGTCGCGCAGCCGCGTCTGCAGCGCGCGCAGGGCCGCGCTGGCGAGCGGACAGCCGAGGCGATCCGCGCACGCCGTGTAGATGAAGCTGACCACCGCGACCTTGCCGGACATCACCGCGCTCGTGCTCACGCGACGGCCGCTCGCATCGCGCAGGACGAACGAGCCGACCTTCGCCACGACCGGGAGCTCGTAGCTCCCCGGCGGCGGCGGGACGAAGCTCGGGCTGAACGCGCCCTTGATGAACTCGTCGTCCGCGGCCGGCGCATCGTGGGCGCTCGCCGGTGGCGCCCCGGTCAGCGCCATGGAGAGCAGCAGGGCGAGAGCGGCCTGCCGGCGGTGGATCACCGGCCGGCGGACCGGGTGGCCATGCGAGCGGGCGCCGGCCCGCCCTGAGCGCCAGGCCCGAGCGACTTCGCGCCGAAGTTCATGATGTGGGCGCGCCCGACGCCGCTGAAGTCGGTGGTGAACTTCGATACCAGCTGCCCACCTTCCCACGCGAAGCCCTTGAGCCAGTGGTCGCCCGGCTTGTCCCACTTCGAGAGCAGCGAGCTCGTCGCATACACTCGCTCGCCATCCCACGAGGTCGACACCATGTTCGCCTGCTCGCCCAGCTTCATCTGGTGGACGAGCTTGCCCTCGAACGGGTTGCTCACGTCGTAGACGCGCAGCGTGCCGTCGCCATAGGAGTTGACGTAGATCTTGCTGTCGTCGGGCGCGATGCTGATGTCGACCGGGATCGTGTTGCCGATGTCGGCGATGTTCTTGGTGGCCCAGGTACCGTCGTCCTGCCGGTAGATCAAAACGAGCTGGCCGGTCAGCGCGGTGGAGGTGAACGCGTAGTGGTGGTTCGGCAGCAGCGCCCACCGGAGCTCGAGCGGCGCGCCCGGCACGCGGAGGATCTGCAGCGGCTTGCGCGCGTGGAAGTCCCAGACAATGACGGAGTCGCCGAACTGCTTCATCGCCTCCGCGTCCTTGAGCAGCTCGCCGACCGGCCGCATGTAGTTCTTCTTGCCGGCGAAGGACGACGTCAGCATGCGGTTCAGGTTGATATTGACACGGACATCGTAGCCGTATGGCGCCTCCGCCGGCATCCAGATCGTCCGGATGAACTTGCCGTCGTTGGTGTACTCGGCCATACCGGTGCGCCCCCCGCTGTCCTTGCTGTTCGACAGCGCCGAGATCAGCATCCGACCCGGCAGCGGGTAGAAGGTGTGCGGGCCGACGAGACCGCCCGTGTCCTTCACGAAGGTCGTGATCGTCTTGACGAGCTTCGGCTTGGCGGGGTCGGTGGCGACGTCGAAGACGAAGATTAGGCTGGAATCGAGCCCGCCCGCCCAGAGATGCCGGCGGTCGTCGGTGAATCCGGCGTGGTGGGCCTCGTGCTGGCCGGGCACCGGCGCGCGGTGGATGATCTTGCCGTAGCTCGACGACTTCGGATTGGCGTCCACGGTCACGAGGCTGTCGTTGCCGTCGGCGACGCCCTTGATTCCGAGCGTCCACACGTAGATGAAGTCTTCCTGACCCGTGACCTTGGGCAGGAACGGCGACTGGCACGTCTCGTCGGCGCCCGCGGCGCCGGCGGCGATCAGGATCACGGCCATCAGTACGAGTGTCAGCTTCATGGGCTGCCCTCCTCTGGGGCGTCGGGCTACTTCACCGAGATGGTCTCCACGCGCAGGTCGAAGCTCGGATGCAGCTTGAAGCCCTGGACGCGCCGGCCCAGCGCCGCGATCTGGATCTCGTGGTCGACGAAGACCCAGGGAGCGTCGTCCACGAGGATGCGCTGCGCCTCCTTATATAAGGATGCGCGCCGGGCCTGGTCCGTGGTGAGACGAGCCTGCTGGAGCAGGTCGTCGAACTTCGGGTTCTTGTAGAGCGCGCGGTTCGGGCCGTTGGGCGTCCACTGGCTCGAGTGGAGCAGGGGGTACATCACCATGTCGGGGTCCTCGGTGCCCGCCATCCACGACAGCGCGAACAGATCCTGCTCCTTCGTGCGCAGCTTGGCGAGGAACGCGCCCCACTCCATCGTCTGCAGCGTCACGTTCACGCCCACGGCCTTCAGATTCGACTGCATCACGGTGGACATGGCGACCGGCGACTGCATGCCTGACCCCGACTCCGGCACCCACAGCGTGGTCGAGAATCCATTCGGATAGCCGGCCTCGGCCAGCAGCTTTTTCGCCCGCTCCGGATCGTACGGATACGCCTTCAGCGCGGCGTCGGCGGCCCAGGTGCTCGGCAGCACCGGTCCGCGCGAGGGCGTTCCCGTGCCCTTCAGCACGTCGCGCACGATTGCGTCCTTGTTGACGGCGTAGTTCAGGGCCTGGCGCACGCGCTTGTCGTCGAAGGGCTTCTTCTGGTTGTTCATGCCGAGGTACCAGACGTGCGCGCCCACCTGCTTGAGCACGCCCACCTTGCCGCCGGTCTCGAGCTGGTTCACGAAATCGGGCGGCACACCGACGATGAGGTCCAGCGTGCCCGTCAACAGCTCGGTCAGGCGCGCCTGGTCCTCGACGATGGGCCGGTAGATCACGCGGTCGAGCTTGACCGGGAACTTCCAGTAGCTCGGGTTCTTCTCGAGGACGACCCGCTGGCCGCGGTCCCACGACACGAACTTGAACGGGCCGGTGCCGACCGGCTGCAGCGGATAATCGGGTCCCGCCTTCATCACCGCGGTCGGGCTGACGATCGACGCGGCGCCGGCGGTGAGGATGGCCAGGAACGAGGCGCGCGGCTCCTTCAGCAGGAAGGCGACGCGATCCTCGCTGAGGGCCTCCACCGCCTTCACGTTGCCGAAGAAGAAGTTCGCGAAGGGGTACTTGCCGAGCTTGTGCGCCGGGTGCTCGGGATTGATCTGCCGCTCCATGGAGAACTTCACGGCCTCGGCCGTGAGCGGCGTTCCGTCGTGGAACCTCACCCCGCCGCGCAGCTTGAAGGTGTACTGGAGCCCGTCTTTCGAGATGGTCCACGACTCGGCGAGGCCGGGGACGATCTGCGTGCTCTCGTCGGGGAAGGTGACGAGCGTCTCGACCACCCGGCGGCCGACGCGGTTCGAGTTGAGGTCGGTCACCTGGGCGGGATCGAGGTTGACCGGCTCGGCCACGAGCCCGACCACGAGCGTGCCGGCCGGCTGTGCGGCCGCCGGTGCCGCCACCAGGAGCGCCAACGCGACGAGCAGAAGTCTCATCATCATCTCCTTTGTATCGGAGTCGCGGCTCCGTTGGCTCAGCGCACGAGGCCGGCTCGCCGCGGAAAGAACAGCGTGATCTCGGGCCACACGATGAGGATCACGAGCCCGACCAGCAGGGCGGTGAGATACGGCCAGTACGCGCGGAAGTGCTGTCCCACCGAGATGTTGCCGAAGCGAAGGGCCATGAGCAGGCCGACGCCGATCGGCGGCAGGAAGAGTCCGATCCCGACGGCAGCCGTCAGCACGATGTTGAAGTGGATGGGATGGATGCCGATCTGCTTGGCGATGGGAAATACCACGGGCACGAGCACCACTGCCGCCGGCAGGCCCTCCAGGACCATGCCGAAGAATATGACCATCACGGACACCGCGAGCAAGAAGAGCCATGGCGTCGTCTGGAGCGGGCGGAGGACCTCGCCCAGGAGGAGCGGCACGCCGAGCATGCCCATGAGGAACTGGTAGACGCTGGCCACGGCGAGCAGGAATACCACGGCCGCGGTCAGCAGCGCGCTGTCGTAGATGAGCACGACCATCTCGCGGGCGGTGACGTTCCGGTAGTAGAGGAACGCCGCCGCCACGGCGTACGCCGCCACCAGGGCGCCCGCCTCGGTGGCGGTGAAGACGCCGAAGTAGAAGCCCAGCACGATGACGACGGGCACCACCAGCGGCACGAGGGCGGCCTTCGTGACCGCCCGGAACTCCGTCGCCGTCGGCCGGCGATCCTTCGGCCACGCGAGTCGATGCGCCTGCGCGAACACGACCACCATGAGGCAGAGGGCGGTGACGGCGGCCGGCAGGAAGCCACCGAGGAAGATGCCGACCACGGAGGTATCGGTCACCTGGCCGAGCACGATCATGAAGATGGCGGGCGGCACCAGGATGCCCATGGCGCTGGCGGAGGCCACGAGCGAGACGGCGTGCTCGGGCTTGTAGCCGGCCCGCAGCATCGGCGGCGTCAGCATGGATCCGATGGCCGAGACGTCGGCGATGGTCGAGCCCGAGATGCCGGAGAAGAAGTACTCGGCGAGGACCACCGACATGCCGAGGCCACCGCGCACCCAGCCAATCAGCGCGCGCGCCAGATCGACGAGCGCGTACGACATCCCGCAGCGCTCCATCAGATTGCCGGCGAAGATGAAGGTCGGGATCGCCAGCAGCACCCAGCTCTGCGAGCCGGCCACCAGGCTCGAGGGCAGCTTCTGGAGCGAGAAGTCGCCGACGAGCAGACCCGCGAAGCCGGCGATGCCGAGCGCGAAGACGATGGGCAGCGAGAGAACGGTCAGCACCAGGAAGGTGACGACGACGGTGGCGATCAGCACGCTATGTCGTGGGCAGGGCGGCCGGCGACTCGCCGCGCAGGGTGGCGGCGAGGGCGGCCAGGCTGTAGACGACGATGAGGATTCCGCCGACGACGGCGGAGAGGTAGAGCCAGCGGAGGTTCAGGTCGAGCGCCGGCGAGTACGACTGGCTGTTCAGCTCGCTGACCTGCCAGCCGTAGATGGCGAGGAGTCCGCCGAAGCCAACGAGCACCACGTAGTGAGCGGCGGCGATCGCGCGCCGCAGCGGCGGCGCCAGACGGTCGGTGAGGATGTGCACTGCGAAATGGCTGCCGCGGCGGATGCCGATGGCGGCGCCGATGAACGTCAGCCAGGCCAGCGCATATTCGCCGATCTCTTCCACCCAGAAGAAGCGGACGGACGGCAGGTTGAACGTCACCGAGATCCACGTCATCACGTAGCGGAGAAACACTCCGGCCAGCATGTCGACCATCGCCACCAGCATCAGCACCGTCACCGCCACCGGGGGCAGCCACGCGACCGCGCGGAGGACGGGATTCACCGCCGGGAACGTAGCCGCTGCGTCCCGTCTTGTCAACGCGCGCTTGACAAGCGCGGACGATCGCGTCAACGTCGCCCCCCAACAGGAGGCCTCCCATGAGCCGAGCGAAGCGCAGTGTCGCGTGCATCGTCGCCGTGGTCGCTGTGATGGTACTGGTGGGCAACCAGCCGGCACCCGGCCAGTCGAAGCCGGCCGCGCGCAAGCTCGACCTCGCCTACATCCTGCCGCCGCCCGAATCGGGCGCCATCGGCTTGAAGCACTTCGCCGACGAAGTCACCAAGCGCTCGAACGGCGCGCTGGACGTCCGCTTCCACGGCGGCACGCTTCTGACCAAGGAGCTCGAGATCATGGACGCGGTGAAGTCGGGCAACATCGCCCTCGGCACGCCCGTCGGCGCCGCCTGCACGGTGTTCCCCGAGATGTGCATCTTCCTGACGCCCTATCTCGTGCGCGACTACAACCACGCCTACGCGATGTTCAACGGCGAGATCGGCAAGAGCCTCGACGAGACGTTCCAGAAGAAGTACAGGGTCAAGATCATCTACTTCTACGATTACGGCTTCCGTCACTTCTGGAACAACCGCAAGCCCATCAACACGCCGGAGGATCTGAAGGGGCTCAAGATGCGCGTCCAGCAGGGCCGCGTCTTCGCCGACACCGTGAACGGCCTCGGCGCCAGCGCGGTCCCGATGCCGTGGGGTGAGGTCATCGCGGCCGCCCAGCAGGGCGTCATCGACGGCGCCGATCTGCCGATCTACAACATCAACGTGCTCAAGATCTACGAGGTCTCGAAGTACGTCTCCATGACCTTCCACAACTATGGTCCAACGCTGCTGGTCATGAATCTGAACGCGTGGAGCAGCCTCACGCCCGAGCAGCAGAAGCTCTTCATGGACGTCGGGCGGGAAGCGCAGAAGAAGGTTCGCGAGGCGACCGAGAGCGTCGACAACGTCGCCAAGGCCAAGGAGATCCTCGAGGCGCGCGGGATGAAGGTGAACGCGGCGGACGTCGCGTCGTTCCGGAAGATCGCCGAGGACAGGATCTGGCCGCCGTACAAGCAGCAGTACGGCGAGCTGTGGGATCGCGTGGCGGCCACGAAGTAAGGGGGAAGGCGGGCACCATGAAGATCGGCTTCATCGGACTCGGGCTCATGGGCAGCAGCATGGCCCTCAACGCGCGGGCGGGCGGGCACGAGCTGACCGTCCACGACCTCCGGCGCGACGCGGCGGCGCCGCATCTGTCCGCCGGCGCCAAGTGGGCCGACACGCCGCGGCTGGCCGCCGAGGGGGCGGAAGTCGTCTTCACCTCCCTGCCGGGGCCGCGCGAGGTCGAGAGCGTGGCGCTCGCCGACGACGGCCTGCTGGCCGGGATGCGAACGGGCGCGGCGTGGTTCGATCTCAGCACCAACTCGCCGTCGCTGCTCCGCCGGCTGCACAAGAAGTTCACGGCCCGCGGCCTCCACCTGCTCGACGCTCCGGTAAGCGGCGGCCCCGCCGGCGCCCGCACGCGCAAGCTCGCCCTCTGGGTCGGCGGCGACCGCGCCGTCTTCGATCGCCACAAGTCCGTGCTCGACGCCATCGGCGATCAGGCCATGTACGTCGGGCCCATCGGCGCCGGCTCGGTCGCCAAGCTCGTCCACAATTGCGCCGGCTACGCCATCCAGGCCGCGCTCGCGGAGGTCTTCACGCTCGGCGTGAAGGGCGGGGTGGATCCGCTCGCGCTGTGGCAGGCCGTCCGCCAGGGCGCGCTCGGCCGTCGGCGTACGTTCGATCGGCTCATCGACCAGTTCCTGCCGAATAGCTACGAGCCGCCGCAGTTCACGTTGCGTCTCGCGCACAAGGACATGACCCTCGCCACCGAGCTCGGGCGCGAGCTCGGGGTGCCGATGCGTCTCGCGAATCTGGCGCTCGCCGAGATGACGGAAGCCATGAATCGCGGCTGGTCCGAGCGCGACTCGCGCGTGTCGATGGTGCTGCAGAACGAGCGCGCGGGCGTGGAGATCGCCGTCCCGAAGGAGAAGATCCAGGAGGCGCTCGACCGCGAGCGGTGAGACTCCATCCGTCGACGAGGCTGCGGCCGCTGGCGATGAGCTGACACCGAGAGTGACGACCCGCCGACACTGCGGTGGTGAAGGAATCGCGCCGACACGCTGACATCGCGGTGACGTCACGGCGCAGGTCGAGTCGCAGAAAGCCTGCGCGACCACGCGCATTTCCGCTGCATAAGCCACGTTGGCAATCTCGTACGCGCCCTCGCGCGTTGGCACCACCCGTGCTCCTCCATCACGCCCGAGCCCCTCGCGACAACGGCAGTCCAAGATCCCGTCGATGTCGTCCTGGGACTCTGCGTGAAAGGAGGAATCAATGCGTAAGGCTTCGAGCATTGCCGTGATGCTGTTTGCGGTCGCCGTACTCGTCGGTCCCGTGTCGGCCGGCCCCCAGCCGGCACTGTCGGCTGCGCCGGCCGGCTTCACGTGTTTCTTTGTCACGGTGACAACGGCCAACGACACCATTCACTGCGAGTGGCTCCCGGTCGAGAACGCGACGAAGTATTCCGTGGACGCCGTTGCGAATTTCGAACTCGGTAACACCCTCGGCCCATTGGGTGTGGACTTCGACTTTGGCACGCCGATGACGAGCGTCGACATTCCGCTGAGCTCATTTCCGATTGATATCAATGCCGATCTGGTCGACGACACGCTCGTGAGCGTGGTGCTGCGGGTGAAGGGTCTGAACCCGCCGGGGAAGCAGCTCTACAATCAGCACAATCCGTTCAGCAGCCCGACGGTGACGTGCGTCGTCAGCACGGCCACCTGTTCACAGTAGTCGATCCGACTCGGCATCGTTCGTGGTACGGGCGCCGGGATGACCGGCGCCCGTACGGACGGCGAGAGGAGGTAGACTACCGACCCGTCATGAACCAGTCACGTCTGCTCGACGGGCTCCGCGTGCTCGATGCCGCGAGCTTCATCGCGGGCCCGGTGGCTACCACCGTGATGGCCGATTTCGGCGCCGACGTGATCAAGATCGAGCCGCCCGGCGGCGACAGCTATCGCCTCCGGAACACCGGCTACCCGCCGAGCCCGTACAACTTTCCGTGGCTCGTGGACAACCGCAACAAGCGCGGCGTCGCCATCGACCTGCGCACCGGAGAGGGCCAGGACGTTCTCCACCGACTGGTCCGTGGCGCTGACGTGTTCGTGACGAACGTGCCGCTCGATGCTCGCGCGCGCCTGCGCGTGCGCTACGAGGACCTGGCGCCGCTGAATCCGCGGCTCGTCTACGGGTCGGTGACCGCGTACGGCGAGCGCGGCGACGAGGCGGGCCGGCCCGGCTTCGACAGCACGGCGTTGTGGGCGCGCACCGGCCTGATGGACCTCGTTCGTCCGTCGCCCGACGCCCCGCCGTCACGTTCGCTGCCGGGCATGGGCGACCATCCCACCGGCATGTCGCTCTTCGGCGCCATCATGGCTGCGCTCTACCAGCGCGAGCGCACCGGCCGGGGGGCGATGGTCTCGACCTCGCTCGTGGCCAACGGCCTCCGGTGGAACGCGATCCAGGTCCAGGGAATCCTCTGTGGCGCCCGCACGGTGGTGCGGCCGCCGCGCGAGCGATCCGTCAGTGCGCTCGCCAATCTTTATCGTTGCCGCGATGGCCGGTGGTTCCTGATGTCGCTGACCGCCGACGAGCGGCGGTGGCCCGACCTCGCAGTCTGCCTCGATCGCTCCGATCTCGCGGCCGATCCGCGGTTCGCGACGATCGAGAGCCGGCGAGCCAACGCAAGCGAGCTCATCGCCATCCTCGACAGCGTCTTCGGCAAGAAGGATTGGCCGGAGTGGCGCGCGATCCTCGAGCGTAGCGGTATCGCGTTCGGCGTGGTCAGCACCCTCGACGACATCCCCGGCGATCGCCAGATGGTCGATAGCGGAGCGCTGGTGCCGATCGACGACGCGCGCGCCGGCGCGCGGCTCACGGTGAGCAGCCCCGTCGAGATCGACGGACAGGACAAGGCGAAGCCGACGCTGGCGCCCGGCGTCGGCGAGCACACGACCGAGGTCCTGCGCGAGGCGGGGTTCGCCGAATCGGAGATCGAGCGCCTGTTGCGGACGGGCGTGGTCGCGCAAGGCGCTCGGTGCTAGCATCGGCGGGCGGCCGCCCCGCGAGGCGCCGACCGCAAAGGAGCGAGACATGAAAGCAGCCGTCCTCTACAAGGCGAACATGGGGCTCGAGGTCGTCGACGTCGAGCAGCAAGGACCGCAGGCGGGCGAGGCGCGGGTGAAGGTGAAGGCCGCCGGCGTCTGCCACAGCGACTGGCACATTATGAACGGCGACTGGCCGCTGCCCCTGCCGATGGTCCTCGGTCACGAAGCGGCCGGCATAGTCGACACGGTCGGCGCCGGCGTGACCAACGTCAAGCCCGGCGACCACGTCATCTTCTCGTTCCGGCCGCACTGCGGGCGCTGCCTCTACTGCTCGATCGGCCGCACCATCCTCTGCGACGGCCACAACGACACCCCGCGCTGGGTGATGTTCGACGGCTCGCACCGGCTCAAGCGCGGCGGCGACGAGATCAAGCAGATGGCCCGCATCGGCACCTTCGCCGAGCAGGTCGTGTGTCCGGCCGAGCAGCTGGTGCCGATCAAGCAGGAGATGCCCTGGCCACAGGCGGCGCTGCTCGGCTGCTGCGTGCCGACAGGGGTCGGCGCCGTGACCCGCTGCGCGCAGGTGGAGCCGGGAGCGTCGGTGATGATCGTCGGCTGCGGCGGCGTCGGCCTGAACGTGGTGCAGGGAGCGCGGCTCGCCGGCGCCGGCGCCATCGTCGCCGTCGACCTCCTCGACAACAAGCTCGAGTTCGCGAAGAATTTCGGCGCCACCCACACCGTCAACGCGTCGAGGACGAACGCGGTCGACTTCGTGCGCGGGCTCACCGGCGGACGCGGGGTCGACTACGCCTTCGACGCCATCGGTGGCGAGGCCACCACGCTCCAGATCCTCGACGCCGTCCGTCCCGGCGGCACCGCCGTCATCGTCGGCATGGCCGCCATGAACGTGCGCGCGCCGATCACGCCGTACACGATGGCGCTCCAGGAGAAGTGCATCAAGGGAACGATGTACGGCTCGGTGCGGCCGAACCTCGATTTCCCGTGGCTCGTCGATCAATACTTGGCCGGCAACCTCAAGATCGACGAGCTCGTGAGCCGCACCTACAAGCTCGAGGAGATCAACGAGGGCTTCGCAGCGCTCCGCTCCGGCCAGGTCGCGCGCGGCGTTGTGGTGTTCTAACGCGTGGGGCAAATAGTCTACGCGGCGGCGATGTCCCACGTGCTGCATCCGCCGTACTACGAGAAGAACGTGGGGCCGCAGGGCAAGAAGCTGGTGGAGGACCTCATCGCCGTCGTGCGCGAGATGGGCCGCGAGCTCGCCGCCCGGCAGCCGGACGCCCTCGTGGTGGTGGCCGACGATCATCTGAACGTGTTCTCGTTCGACGCGGTGCCGGCGATGTGCGTACGCATCGGCCGCTCGGTGCAGCGCATGGCCCAGGAGGGCGCGATCGAGTTCGATCG
>JBIOXS010000121.1:0-16710 GCA_044869815.1 Candidatus Rokuibacteriota bacterium
GACGACCGCGGCCCGACGCTGACGGTGACGTTGCCCCTCGTGGCGTAGCGTCATCGGCGCGTGACAGCCCGGCGTCTGCATCCGTCCACTCTGGCAACGTGATCGCGCGCGTGGCACCGTCGGCGCGTGGACCTCTACACGCGTCGCCAGCTCGCCCTGCTGCTCATCGTGGTGCTGATCGCCGGAGCGGGCCTCGGAATCGATCGCTGGCGGCGCACGCATCCTGACCTGGCTGACCGCCTCGAAGCGCTCGACCGCGCTCCGGCGCCTGCGCCGCCACCGACGCCTCCACGCCAGGTGCGTCAGGCGCGACCGCCCGCGCATGCCGCGCCGGCCGGCGTTGCCGCGCCGCTCGACCTGAACCGCGCCAGCCTCGACGAGCTCGAGCGCCTGCCCGGCATCGGCCCCGGCCTTGCCGCTCGCATCGTCGACAGCCGCATGCGGCGCGGGACGTTCGACTCCGTCGACGAGCTGCGGCGCGTGCGCGGCATCGGCGATACGACGCTCGCGCGACTGCGCCCGCTTCTTGCCATCGGTCCGGCACCGTGAACGTCCTGGCGATGCCGCTGGCGCCTCTCGCGGCGGCGTTCGCCACCGGCATCGCCGTGGCGCCGTGGGTGGCGGCGCGGCCGGCGTGGGCGCTCGGTATCGCCGCCATCGCCCTCACGACGCTGACCCTGGTCGCCGGCCGGCCCGCGCATGCGACGGCGCCGCTGCTCGCGGCCATCGTCGCGCTCGGCGTCGTGCGGGCGATGCCGCCGCCGCCGCCCGCCGACCACGTGGGGCGGCTCGAGATGCCGGCCCTGGCGCGCGTCGAAGGCCGACTCGCCGCGGCTCCGCTGCGCTGGGCCCCCGAACGCAGCCGACTCGTGGTGGACGTCGATCGTGTCGACGACACCACGCGCTCCGGCCGGGTCGCTCTCACGATCTACGGTGCGGCGGCGCCGCTGGTGGAAGGACAGCGTGTGGCCGTCGAGGCACGGCTCCATCACCCGGTCGGGTTTCGAAATCCGGGCGGCTTCGACAGTGCCGCGCGGCTGGCGCGCGAGGGCATCGATCTCACCGGCACCGCCAATGCGGCGCGGGTCATCGCGCTCGAGCCGCCAAGGCCGCCGTGGCCCGCGCGCGTTCGCCAGGCCGCGCTCGAGGCGATCGCCGCGCGGCTTCCGCCGGTCTCGGGCGCCCTCCTCGGTGGGCTCCTCCTCGGTGAGCGAACCGATCTCCCACCGGACGTCGACGCGGCGTTCCGTCAGGCCGGGGTGTACCACGTGCTGGCGGTCTCCGGCTTCAACGTCGCGCTGCTCGCGGGCGCCGTGTGGAGCGTGCTACGGGCGGCGGGCGGCTCGCGTCGCGCCGCCGCCGTCTCGGCCATCGGCGCCGTCCTCGGCTTCGCCGCCGTCGTCGGTCCCGAGCCGTCGGTCGTACGGGCAACGCTCATGGCCGTGCTCGTCCTCGCCGCGGTGGTCCTCGAGCGTGAGGCCTCGGTGGTCAACGGTCTCGCGCTGGCCGCGCTCGCGATCCTGGTCGCGCGACCCGGCGATCTGCTCGATCCCGGGTTCCAGCTGTCGTTCGCCGCCACCGCGGGCATCGTGGCCGCTCCGGTTCCGCGCGGGATCCTCGCCGGCGCGCTCGTCGTCAGCGCGGCCGCGCAGCTCGCCGTGTTGCCGATCACGCTGTCGCACTTCAACCAGCTCTCGACCATCGGCGTGATCGCAAATCTCGCCGTCGTCCCGCTCGCCGCGGCGGCCACGATCCTCGGCCTGCTGGCGGTGGCGTCGACGCCGGTGGCGGACTGGCTCGCGAGCGCGGGGTTCGGTGCGGTGTGGCCGGTCCTGCTCGCGCTGCGCGGTGCCGTCGCTCTCGCGGCCGCCGTCCCGGGTGCGGTGCTCCATCTGCCCGCGCCGAGCGGCGTGGCCATCGCGTGCTACGCGGCCGGCCTCACCGCCGCGCTCGCGGGCTGGCAGGTCGTCGCACGGCCGCGGCGGCGCGTCCTCGCCGCGGCGGCGGCGGGCCTGCTCGCCATCGCCGTCGCCGTCTGGTCATGGCCGATGCTCGCCCCGTCGACGGGCCGATTGCGCGTGACCATCCTCGACGTCGGTCAGGGCGACGCCATCGTCATCGAGGCGCCGGACGGGCGCGCGATGGTCGTGGATGCCGGCACCGGGGGGCCGTGGCGCCTGGACACCGGCGAGCGGGTGGTCGCGCCGTTTCTGTGGAATCGCGGCATCCTGAGGCTCGCGGCGACGGTGATCACCCACACCGATATCGACCACGCGGGCGGCATGGCGGCGCTCCAGCGTGTCTTCCCCGTGGGCGAGCAGTGGCAGGCGCCGACGCCGAAGCCGTTCGGCGGCGCCTGGATCACGCCGCTGCGGGCGCGGACGGATAGCGCGCGGGTGAACGATCACGCGGTCGTCCTCCGCGTCGAGCTGGGGCTGGCGACGATCCTGCTCGCCTCCGACATCGAGGCGGCCGCCGAGCGCGCGCTCGTGGACGGCGGAGCACCGCTGGCCGCCACGGTTCTGAAGGTGGCGCACCATGGCGCCGCCGCCTCCAGCACGTCGCCGTTTCTCGCGGCCGTGCGGCCGGCGATCGCCGTCATCTCGGTGGGCGCGCGCAACGCGTACGGTCACCCCGACCCGGGGGCCCTCGCGCGACTGGCGGCCATCGGCGCGCGCGTCTACCGCACCGATCGCGACGGCGCCGTCATCCTGGAGACCGACGGCCGCGCCCTCACCGTCACGCGCTGGGCCGATCGGCGGCTCGAGCGGCTCTGCCTGGACCCCGAGTCGATTTGCTAGAATCGCGGAATCCGTCCGGCGAGGGAGCGACGTGGCCAGGATCAACGACCATTATCTGCGTCTGAAGAGCAGCTACCTCTTCACCGAGATCGCGCGGCGCGTAAAGGCGTTCCAGGCCGCGCATCCCGACGCCAGGGTGATCCGGCTCGGCATCGGCGATGTGACGCGGCCGCTGGCGCCCGCCGTCATCGGAGGCCTCCACGCGGCCGTGGACGAGATGGCGCGTCTGGACACATTCCGCGGCTACGGGCCGGAGCCCGGGTACGAGTTCCTCGGCGAGCTGATCGCCAGGCACGATTACGGCGCGCGCGGCGTCACCGTCGCCGTCGACGAGATCTTCGTCAGCGACGGGGCCAAGAGCGACACGGGGAATTTTCAGGAGATCTTCAGCGCGGAGTCCGTCATTGCGCTCACCGATCCCGTCTATCCGGTCTATCTCGACAGCAACGTGATGGCCGGCCGGGCGGGCACGGCCGACGAGCGCGGACGATACGATCGCATCGTCTATCTTCCGTGCATCGCCGAGAACGGGTTCCAGCCGCCGTTTCCCGATCGGCCGGTGGATCTCGTGTACCTGTGCTTCCCGAACAATCCCACCGGCGCCGTGCTCGACCGCCCGGCGCTGCAGCGCTGGGTGGACTGGGCGCGGCGCACGGGTGCCGTGCTGCTCTACGACGCCGCGTACGAGGCGTACATCCAGGACCCCGACATTCCGCACTCCATTTACGAGGTCGACGGCGCCCGTGAGGTGGCCGTGGAATTCCGCTCGTTCTCGAAGACGGCCGGCTTCACCGGCACGCGGTGCGCCTTCACGGTGGTGCCGAAGGAGGTCCACGGCCGCTCCGCCGCCGGCGAGTCCGTGAGCCTGAACGCGCTCTGGCTACGGCGGCAGTCCACGAAGTTCAACGGCGTGCCGTACATCATCCAGCGAGGCGCGGCCGCCGTGTACACGCCGGAAGGCCAGAAACAGGTGCGCGCGACGATCGATTACTACATGGACAACGCGCGCATCATCCGCGAAGGCCTGGAGCGCGCGGGGTTGACGGTCTACGGCGCGCGCAACGCGCCGTACATCTGGGTCAAGACGCCGCCCGGCCTCGATTCGTGGGGCTTCTTCGACAAGCTCCTCAACGAAGCCCACGTCGTCGGCACCCCCGGCGCCGGCTTCGGCCCCAGCGGCGAAGGCTACTTCCGCCTCACCGCCTTCGGCGCCAAGGACCAGACGCAAGAAGCCGTCGCCAGGATCCACTCGAGCCTGAAGCGCTGAGAATCATCACGCCTCGTACGCGCGCTCGTACTGAGAGCGCAGGCGCTCCAGCTCTTCGGGGTCGAGGCGCATCCCCAGCGAGAGTCCCATCTCGCCGAGGATCGTCTTGATCTCGTTCAGCGACTTCTTCCCGAAGTTCTTCGTCTTGAGCAGCTCGGCCTCGGTCTTCTGCACGAGGTCCGCGATGGTGCGGATGTTGGCCGTCTTCAGACAGTTCGAGGCGCGCACCGAGAGCTCCAGCTCGTCGACATTGCGGAAGAGGTTGTCGTTCAGCTCGGCGCCGGGCCGGGTCTCGCCGCGCTCGGCGTCCTCTTCCTCCTGCGTCACCAGCTCCGGGAAATCGGTCAAGAGGTTGAAGTGATCCTGGAGGATGCGCGAGGCCTCGCCGACGGCGGCCTGCGGCGTCACGCTTCCGTCCGTCCACACCTCGAGCACGAGCCGTTCGGGACTGGCGTCCGCCTTGTCGGCGCCGATCCGCTCCACGTGGAAGTTCACGCGCTTGACGGGCGAGAAGTCCGCATCGAGGAGGATGGCGTTGATCGGCAGCGCGTCGGGCTCCCGCTTCTCGGCGGAGACGTAGCCGCGGCCGCGCTCGATGCAGACCTCCATCTCCAGCATGCCGTCCTTGTCGAGCGTGGCCAGCGTCACGTCGGGCGTCAGCACCTGCACGTCGGCGTCGGCCTCGAAGTCGCCCGCCTTGACGGTCCGCGTGCCCTGCGCCTTCAGCCGCAAGATCTTCGGCCGGTTGACGTGGAGGGCGAACGTCACCTTGCGAAGGTTCATCATGATGTCCAGCGTGTCTTCCTGCACGCCCGGCAGGTGCGAGAACTCGTGGAGGACGTTCTCGATCTTCACCCAGGTCGGTGCGGCCCCGTGGATGGCCGACAACAGGACCCGGCGGTAGGCGATGCCGACGGTGAGCGCGAGGCCGGGCTCGAAGGGCTCGATGACCATCTTGCCGTAGACGCTCTCGGTGGCGCTCCAGTCGTGACGAGTGGGGAGCTGCAGCTCCTGCATGCGGACCTCCGTGACAGATTAGGGGGGCAGAATCCCAAGGCCCGTCAGTATACCAAAGAGCATGCGGCCGGCCTATTCGACGTCGGCCGGCCGCTTTTCGGGCGCCGGTGGCGGGCGGAGTAGACTCGACAATCATGAGGTTCCGCTGGCTCCTGCTGCTGGTTCTGCTCGGCGGCTCCGCGGCGCTGGCGTGGCTGGCCTTCACGCCGTCGCCGGCGCTCCGTCAGGGTCCCCTGATCGTGTTCATCCCTCCGCACGAGGGCCTTCTCGGCATCGCCGCCCGCCTCGCGGAGGCCGACGTGGTCCGAAGCCGGCTCGCCTTCCTGGCCACCGCCGTCGCGCGCGGCGTCCCGCGCAGCCTCAAGGCCGGCGAGTACGAGGTCCCGCGGAATGCGACCACCTGGACCGTGGTCACCCTCCTCGAGAGCGGCCACGTGCGGCAGCGCGCGGTGCTCCATCCGGAGGGCGCGACCGTCTCCGAGCTCGGCCGGCTCTTCGAAGCCGAGCAGCTGGCAGCCGCCGAGGTCATCGCTCGCGTCGCCGCCGACAAGAATTTCCTCGTCGCGCAGGGGATCGAGGCGGTCAGCGCCGAGGGCTACCTCTTCCCCGACACCTATCAGTTCGTGCGCGGGATGACCCCCGAGGAGATGCTCGGACGGATGGTCCACCGGATGCGCACCAAGCTCACCCCGGCCCTCAGAGAGCGCGCGCAGGCCCGCGGCCTGTCGGTGCACGAGCTGCTCACGCTGGCCTCGATCATCGAGCGCGAGGCGGTGGTGAAGGACGAGCAGCGCCTGATCTCCGCCGTGTTCTGGAACCGCCTCCGCATCGGCATGCCGCTGCAGGCGGATCCGACCGTCCAGTACGCGGTCGCCAAGGAACGACGCGCGCTGAGCCGCACCGATCTGCTCGTCGACCATCCCTACAACACGTACGTGCGTCCCGGACTGCCGCCCGGGCCCATCGCCAGTCCCGGACTCGGGGCCATCGAGGCCGCGCTCGATCCCGCGCCGGTGCAGTATCTGTTCTTCGTGGCCCAGGACGACAAACGCCATCACTTCTCGATGAGCGTCGACGAGCACAATCGCGCTGTTGCGCGATACCGGCGGTTAGTTTCGAAGGGGGCCTCTACGGCCCCCTCCGAGCCTCCCCCAGGAACAGGATTGCGGCGGCAAAGCCGCCGCTCGAAATAGGCAAGTCCCGCGCGCTGTAGCGCCCTCCAAGTGGCCGTGCTATATAACCGGGGCCATGTCGCGGCCCGCGCTCTCCCCGGCTCGCAGCGTCCGTGTCGCCGCGCCGGAGTTTCCGCTGCTGTATCGCACGTTGCGTGGGCCCGTGCGGGCGGCGCTGGCGCGCTGGTTCGATCTGCGCGTGACGGGGCTCGAGCAGCTGCCGCCGGCGGGCCCGTACATCGTGGCCGCCAACCATCACAACTATCTGGATGCGGTGGTGCTCGGCGTCAGCGTGCCGGCACCGATCGCCTTCATGGTGATGCCACGCGTGTGGCGGGCGACGCCGCTGCATCCGATCTTTCATCGCCATATCCGCTCGATCCCGATCAACCTCGAGCGCCCGGACTTCGGCGCGCTCCGCGGCGCGCTGTCGCATCTCGAGCGCGGCGGCGTGGTCGGCATCTTTCCCGAAGGGCCCTTCAGCGTGCGGGGACGGCTCGAGCGCGGCCTCCCGGGAGTCGCGCTGCTCGCGCTCAAGTCGGGCGTCCCGGTGGTTCCGGCCGCCCTGCACGGGACCTACGAGGCGCTGCACCGGCGGCGCTTCTACGTCCCGCGCGCCACGCCGCTCGCGGTGCGGTTCGGGCCGCCCCGCCACTTCTCGCGCGACGGCGCGCGCGGTCGTGACGCCCGGCACGGCGTGACCGAGCGGATCATGAACGACATCGCCGCGCTCTTGCCGTGAAGCCCTGGGGCGGACGCTTCGCCCAGAACGCCGACCCGACCGCCGAGCGCTTCACCGCCTCGCTCGCGTTCGATCAGCGGCTCTGGCCCCACGACCTCGCCGGCAGCATCGCCTGGGCGCGGGCGCTCGCGCGCGCGCGGCTGCTCACGGAGGCCGAGCGTGACGCCATCGTGAAAGGGCTCGAGGCGGTGCGCGGCGAGCTCGAGGCGGGCACCTTTCCGTTCCGCCCGGAGCTCGAAGACATCCACATGAACATCGAGCGCCGATTACAAGATTTGATCGGGGAGGTCGGGGGCAAGCTGCACACCGGACGCTCGCGCAACGATCAGATCGCCCTCGACGAGCGGCTGTACCTGAAGGAGGTGGCCGGGCGGACGCGCGAGGGCGTGCGCCGTGTCCAGCAGGCGCTCGTCGAGCGCGCGGCCGAGACGGTGGACGCGCCGATGCCGGGCTACACGCATCTCCAGCGCGCCCAGCCGGTGCTGCTCGCCCACCATCTGCTCGCCTACGTCTTCATGCTCGACCGCGATCGCCAGCGGCTCGCCGCCGGCGTCGCCCGCGCCGACTTCCTGCCGCTGGGCGCCGCCGCCCTCGCCGGCACCGCGTACCCCATCGACCGCGAGGCGCTCGCGCGCGACCTCGGCTTCGCCGGGGTGACGCCCAACAGTCTCGACGCGGTGAGCGACCGCGACTACGTCCTGGAGTTCCTCGCCACCGGCGCCATCATCGGCATGCATCTGTCCCGGCTGGCCGCCGATCTGACGCTCTGGGCCACCGCGGAGTTCGGCTTCGTCGAGTTCGCGGACGCCTTCGCCACCGGCTCCTCGATCATGCCGCAGAAGAAGAACCCCGACGTGGCCGAGCTGGTCCGCGGCAAGAGCGGACGGCTGTACGGCAATCTCGTGGCGGTGCTGACGACGATGAAAGGCCTGCCGCTGACCTACAACTCCGACATGCAGGAGGACAAGGAGCCGTTCTTCGATTCCGTCGACACCCTCGACGCGATCCTCGCCGTGCTGCCGCCGCTGCTCGGCTCGCTCACCTTCAGGACGGATCGCATGCGCGCCGCCGCCGGCGAGCACTACGCGACCGCCACCGATCTCGCCGATTACCTGGTGCGGAAAGGGCTGCCGTTCCGGCAGGCCCACGAGATCGTGGGAGGCGTCGTGCGCCACGCTCTCGAGGTCGGCCTTCCCCTGGAGGCAGTGCCGCTCGAGACGCTTCGGCGCTTCTCGCCGCTCATCGAGCCGGACGTGAGCCGTGCCCTCACCGTCGACGCGTCGCTTCGCGCGCGGGCGGTCACGGGCGGCACGGCGCCGGAGGCCGTCGAGCGCGCGCTCGCCCAGGCTCGCGCGCTCATCGCGTCGTGACACCGACTCGCGCCCGGCGGGCGGCGGTGCTGGCCGCCGCCGTGATGGCGCTCGTGGCCTGCGGCAAGCGCGGCAACCCCGTCGCCCCGCAGGTCCGGGTCCCCCGCGTGGTCAGCGATCTCAGCGCCACCGCCCGTCACGACGGGATCGAGCTCGCGTGGTCGCTGCCGCGCCGACGCGTCGACGGCACCAGCCTGTTCGACCCCGGCGTGGCGAAACTCTACCGGAGCGAGGACAGCGGCGTCGGCGAGCCGCGTGCTGCGATGCGGGTGAAGGACCGCATCCCCGGCTACACGGAGATTGCGAGCTTCCCGCTGTCCGATCCGGCGGCGGCGGAGCGGCGTGACTCGCGTCTGGTCTATATGGACCGCCGGGAGCTGGCCTTCGGCCGCCGCTACACCTACGTCGTCACCACCAGCGATACGCGCGGACACGTCAGCTCGCCGTCGCCGCGAACGTCGGTGACGTTCATCGCCGCCCCCGAGGCGCCCGGCGACGTGCGCGCCGAGGCGGGCGATGCGCAGGTCCGCCTGGCCTGGCAGCCGCCGGCACGCCTCGTCGATGGCACGGCCATCACGGGCGAGCTCGTGTACGAGATCTCGAGGGCCCCCGACGCGACGACGGCGCCCACCGCGGTCGGACGCACGCCTCCCGGGGAGACGTTGTTCGTGGACCGAGGCATGGCCAACGACCAGACGTATCACTACAGCGTCCGCGCCATTCGCACGGAGGGGACGGCCACCGGCACGAGCACGCCGTCGGCCGCGGTGACGGCGACGCCGGCGAAGAGCACGCCGCCGGCGCCCGCCACCGATCTCGCCGCCATTCCGTCGCGCGGCGAAGTGCGGCTGTCGTGGAAGCCGAGCCCGGCCACCGATGTCGCCGCGTACGTGGTGTACCGCGCGGCGGCCGCCGGAGAGTTCACACGGGTCGGCTCGGTGAGGCCGCCGGCCACGACGTTCGTCGATCGCGACGTCCCGCCGGGTCGATATCGCTATGCGGTCACCGCGCAGGACGCGAGCACCCGCGCGAACGAGAGCGCCCGGTCCAACGAAGTGACGGTGACCGTGCCTTGACTTCACGCCCGAAAAGGGCAACGATCTCTTGCACATGAGCCCGACGCCGCACTTCTCGTATCGTCACGGCGCCCTGCACTGCGAGGGTGTCTCCCTGGCCCGTCTGTCCGATGCCGCCGGCACGCCCGCCTACGTGTACTCCACCGCGGCCATGCTCGAGAGCTACGGCGCCTACGACGCCGCCTTCCGGGAGGTGCCGCATCTCATCTGCTACGCGCTGAAGGCCAACTCGAACCTGGGCGTGGTCGCCACCCTGGCCCGGGCCGGCGCGGGGGCGGACATCGTCTCGGGCGGCGAGCTGCAGCGCGCCCTCCGCGCCGGCGTGCCGCCGAAAAAGATCATCTTTTCCGGCGTCGGCAAGACGCGCGAGGAGATGCGCGAGGCGCTGAAGGCCGACATCCTCATGTTCAACGTCGAGTCGCTGAGCGAGCTGCGGGTCCTCGACGAGGTGGCCCGCGAGATGGGCGCCCGCGCGCCGGTCGCGCTCCGCGTGAACCCCGACGTCGACCCGCACACGCACAAGTACGTGGCGACGGGCCTCAAGAGCTCGAAGTTCGGAATCCCGTACACCCAGGCGCTGGCCGCCTACGAGGAGGCGGCGCAGCGGCCGGGGCTCGAGGTCGTCGGCGCGCAGATGCACATCGGCTCGCAGCTGACCAAGAGCGCCCCCTTCGCCGACGCCACCGCGCGCCTGGGCGCCCTCGTGAAGACGCTGCGCGAGCGGCGCCTCGACATCTCGATGATCGACGTGGGCGGCGGGCTCGGCATCCGCTATCGCGACGAGGCGCCGCCGAGTCACGCCGAGTACGCCACCGTGCTGCTGCCGGCGCTCCGCGAGCTCGGGGTGACGGTGCTGCTCGAGCCCGGCCGCTCCATCGTCGGCAACGCGGGCGCGTTGCTGACCCGGGTGCTGTATCACAAGAGCACCGACGGGAAGAACTTCGTCGTCGTGGACGCCGCCATGAACGACCTGATCCGGCCGGCGTTCTACGACTCCTACCACGAGATCCTGCCCGTGGCGGCGCCGCCGGCGGGCGTGACGACGGAGATCGCCGACGTCGTCGGTCCCATCTGCGAGTCGGGCGACTTCTTCGCCAAGGATCGTGAGCTCGCGCGACCGGAGGAAGGCGATCTCCTGGCCCTCATGAGCGCCGGCGCGTACGGCTTCGTCATGGCGTCCAACTACAACACGCGACCGCGGCCCGTCGAGGTCCTCGTCGACGGCGACCGCTACACGATCGTGCGCCGCCGGGAGACGTTCGAGGACCTGGTGGCGGGGGAGACGACCGCATGAACCCGATCTTCACCGGTTCATTCTGCGCCCTGGTCACGCCCTTTCGGAGCGGCCAGGTGGACGAGGCCAAGCTCCGCGAGCTGGTCGAGATGCACGCCGCCAGCGGCACCGACGGCCTGGTGCCGTGCGGCACCACCGGCGAGGCGCCGACACTCTCGCACGACGAGCACCGCCGGGTGATCGAGATCGTGGTGGACGCGAACCGCAAGCGGATGAAGATCCTGCCCGGTACGGGTGTCTATTCGACGCGCGACGCCATCGAGCTCACGAAGCTCGCCGAGAAGGCGGGCGCCGACGGCGCGCTCGTCGTGAGCCCCTACTACAACAAGCCGACGCAGGACGGCCTGTATCGCCACTTCCGCGCCATCGCCGAGGCGGTCACGCTGCCGATCGTCGTGTACAACATCCAGAGCCGCACGGCCGTCAACATCGAGACGGCGACGATGGCCCGGCTGGTGAAGGACGTGAAGAACATCCGCGGCGTGAAGGAAGCGTCCGGCTCGCTCGATCAGATGAGCCAGGTCATCGCGGCCTGCGGCCCCGCCTTCTCGGTCCTGTCCGGCGACGACAACATCACGCTGCCGCTCATGGCCATCGGCGGCCACGGCGTGATCTCGGTCATCGCCAACATCGTGCCCCGGGAGACGGCCGAGATGGTGCACGCGGCGCTCGAGGGCGACATCAAGCGCGCGCGCGAGCTGCACTATCGACTGTTCCCGCTGGCGCGGGCCGCCTTCCTCGAGACGAACCCGATTCCGATCAAGGAAGCGATGGCGATGGCCGGGAAGCTCGAGCCCGAGTTCCGGCTGCCGATGTGCCGGATGAGCGACGCGAACCGCGAGACGCTGCGCGGAATCCTCCGCCAGTATGGCCTCGTGAAGTAAGCAGCGCGCGTCGATGAGCGCGGTAATCGCCGATGACCGATGATTCGCCGACCGTCGGGCGCGGAAGCGCCCCGACGGCAAATATAATAATCGGCGGCGCCGCCGGGCGGATGGGATCGCGGGTCGTCGCCCTCCTCGGGGAGGCGCCCGGACTCCGTCTGGCAGCCGCGCTGGAAGCCGCCGCGCATCCGAGCCTCGGACGCGACGCCGGCGAGGTGGCCGGAGCCGGCCGCCTCGGAATTCCCGTCACCGGCGATCCGAAAGCCGCCATCACCCAGGACCGGATGCTCGTCGAGTTCTCGGTGCCCGAGGCCTCGCTCGAGCATCTGCGGCTCGTCGCCGCGTGCGGCGCCCGCGCCGTCATCGGCACCACGGGATTCTCGCCCGCGCAGCGCGAGGAGATGGCGACGCTGGCCCGGCGCGCGGCCATCCTGGTCGCGCCCAACATGTCGGTGGCGGTGACGCTGGCGTTCAAGGTCCTGGCGATCATGGCCAAGGCGCTCGGCGACGCGTACGACGTCGAGATCACCGAGACGCATCACCGCTTCAAGAAAGACGCGCCGAGCGGCACCGCGGTGCGCATGGCCGAGGTGATCGCGGATGCGCTCGGCCGTGACCTCGCTCAGGTCGGGGTCTACGGCAGGCAGGGGCTGCCGGGAGAGCGGACGGGCAAGGAGATCGGCGTGATGTCCCTGCGCTCGGGCGATGTGGTCGGCGAGCACACGGTGTCGTTCGGCACGCTGGGCGAGCGGCTGGAGCTGACCCACCGCGCGCACAGTCGCGACACCTTCGCGCGCGGCGCGCTGCGCGCCGTGCGGTGGATGGTCGGCCGCCCGCCCGGGCTCTACTCGATGCACGACGTGCTCGGGATCGCCTGATGCAGATCGTGCGCTTCCGCGCTTGAAGCTGTGACGGGCGATCGCCTGCATCTCGAGGACGTCCGCTTCTACGGGCACCATGGCGTCTCGAAGGCCGAGCAGACGGTCGGGGTCTGGTTCTCGGTCGACGCCGAGCTCGCCGTCGATCTCGCGCCGGCCGCCACCTCCGACGACCTCGGCAGCGCCATCGACTACGGGCTGGTCGCCCGCCGCATCGTCGAGGTCGGCACGCAGGGCCGCGTGAACCTCATCGAGCGCCTGGCCGGCCAGATCGCGCAGACGCTGCTTCGCGAGTTTCCCGCGCAGCAGGTGCGCGTCCGGGTCCGCAAGCTGACGCCGCCACTCGAGGGGTTGGTGGGAACGCCGTCGGTGGAGCTGACGCGGAGGCGCGGGCCGTGACCCGCGTCTATCTGAGCCTCGGCTCGAACCTCGGCGACCGCCTGGCCGTTCTCCGCACGGCGATCCAGCGATTGCGCGACTCCGCCGACATGGAGCTGATCACCGCCTCGCGACTCTACGAGTCGGAGCCGTGGGAGGCGGAGCCGGGTCGCGCGGGCAGCGAGCAGCGCTGGTATCTCAACTGCGTGGTGGCCGTCGACACGCCGCTGCCGCCGCGCGCCCTGCTCGAACGACTGCGCGGCATCGAGGACGCGCTCGGCCGGATGCGGCCGCCCGGCACGCCGGAGGCGCGCCGCTTCGCGCCGCGCACCGTGGACATCGACATTCTCTTCTATGGCGACGAGGTGATCAGCGGCCCCGACGACCTCCACGTGCCGCACCTGCTGCTGGCCGAGCGGGCCTTCGTGCTCCGGCCGCTCTCGGACGTCGCGCCCGATCTGGAACACCCCACGCTCTACGCGACCATCCGGCAGCTTCTCGACGAGCTGACGGACGATCACATGGTCAAACCGGGCGCGTACCCCGCCCGCTGGTTCGAGGACTAGGCGAGCGCGCCGTGGCCGACACCGACTTTCAGCGGGACGCTCTCCAGCACCTCAACGCGCTGTACAACTTCGCGATGTATTTGACCAGGAATCCACCCGAGGCCGACGACCTCGTGCAGGAAACCTACCTCCGCGCCTTGCGGTTCTCTCACCGGTTCCAGCCGGGAACCCACCTGCGCGCGTGGTTGTTCCAAATTCTGAGGAACACGTTCCTCACATTCTATCGGCTGCGTGAGCGCGAGGCGGCGATCGCGGAAGACGGCGTGCCCGATTGGGACACGCCCATGTTCCACGACACGTCGCTGGATGAAGGTGGCGCCATGGAGGCGCACACCGATCTCGAGCGCGCGATGCGGCGCTTACCCGAGGAATTCCGGACCGTGCTCCTGCTTGCCGAAGTCGAAGGTATGCCGCTCGAGGAGGTGGCCCGGGTCATGGAGTGCCCGGTCGGCACGGTGAAGTCGCGCATCTTCCGCGCCAAAGAACGCCTGCGCGGCCTCCTGAAGGATTACGAGAAGAAATGACGCCCGGGGATCAGCCGAACTCTGACGAGCAGCTCGGCCGCCGGCTCGCCGCGGAGCTTCCGCGCTACACGGCGCCGGCCTCGCTGCGGGTTGCCATCGTGCAGGCGATCGAGCCGTCGGCGTCGCGCCGCCCGGCCTGGCTCTCCCCGCTGCTCGCCGCCGCCGCGACCGCCATGGTCATGGCGATGTTCATGCTGCCCATGCTCCCTCGCCTCCAGCCGTCGGACCCCGTCGATCAGATGGTCCGCGCCGTCGTCAGCGAGCACTCGCGCGCCCTCATGTGGGGCAGCCGGCAATCGCAGGTCATCCCGGCCGCGCTCCCGTGGCTGCAGGAACAGTCGGGCATCGGCCTCTCCCGCGCCTTCGTCGGCGACGACCTCCTCAGTTTCGTCAGCGCCGAGCCCGTGTATCTGCTGCGCCAGCGCGGGCTCGCCGTGCACTACCGCGATGTGGACGGCCACCTGGTGACCTACATCGCCCTGCCCGCCGAGGAGCTGAAGGTGCCGGATCGCGCGCGCGTGCAGATCGATCGGTTCCGGCCGGCACTGATGAAGGACAGCGGGTTCGTCGCCTGGGTGTGGCGACAGCGCGAGATCGCGTGCTTCCTCGTCTCCGACATGGTATCCGCCGACGACCTCGAGCGGTTCAAGGACTACTTCGTGCGCGTTCGTACTTCGACCGAGCCCACGCTCGCGTATTGAATCATCTTCGAAGGCGAGCGTCGTTCTCCGTCCCCGGCTTTGCGCCGCCCTTCGCAACGGCGACCGGCTTCTTGAGCTTCGCGGCGAGGATGAGGTCGCAGAGCTCGCGGACGGCGCCGTGGCCGGGGCGGGCGCGGGTGGTGTAGACGGCGGCGCGCTTCACGGGGGCAACCGCGTCGGCGACGGCGACCGGGAGGCCGACGAGGCGCATGGCGGGGAGGTCGCCGACGTCGTCGCCGACGTAGACGGCGTCGGAGGCCGCGACGCCCCGACGGGCGAGCACGCTTTCGAGGACGGCGCGCTTGTCGGTGGCCCCCTGGTGGATCTCGACGATGCCGAGCTCGTCGGCACGGCGCTCGACGATCTCCGAGCGCCGGCGCGTGATCACGGCCGTGAGCACGCCGGCCTGACGCAGGAGCACCAGCCCCTGTCCGTCGCGCACGTCGAAGCGCTTCAGCTCGTCGCCGCGCTCCGTGTAGTAGATGCCGCCGTCGGTCAGCACGCCATCGACATCCATGACGAGCAGCCGCACCGCCGCCAGCCGGGATGCCGACGGCTTCACACGGCACTCCGCGCACGGTCGCGCTCGATCGCGAGCGGCAGCGCCATGGTGCTCATGGCCACCAGCAGGACCTCCGTGTCGCCGAAGTTGTACTCGAAGAGGCCGGCGATGACAAAGGCCGCGATGGCCGCCGTGCAGCCGGCGACGAGGGCGCGGTCGTGGACCGCGTCGGCCGGCAGCCGCACCCAGATCGCCAGGACGCGCACGAAGAAGGCGATGAAGATCCAGAACCAGAGCATCAGCCCGACGACCCCGCGCTCGACGGCGATCTGCAGTGGCGTGTTGTGAAGATGGCTCGTGTGCCGCCGGACGGCCCACGACGGGGCGTACTGCGGGTAGAGCTGCTTCACCTGACCGGGTCCCACGCCCACGACGGGATGCTCGCGCACGAGGTCACGTCCGGCGGACATCATGGCCAGGCGCTCGCGCGCGGTCGGATCCGTCATGTCGACGAAGCTCAGCACGCGCTGGAGCACGCCGGGGATGGCGAGCGCCGCCGCCGCCACGAGCAGCACGGCGGCGAAGGTCAGCGTCTGCCGCCGCAGCGTGCAGACGAGGACGGCGACGCCGACGCCGAATCCGACCCAGGCGCCGCGCACGAGCGTGAGGGCGAAGGCGAGACCACCGGCGAGCCAGGCGGCAACGGCCGCCGCGGGGTGACGGAAGTACACGAGGCGCGGCAGGGTCAGGACCAGCAGCATCGCCAGCACGCCGCCCAGCGTCATGTAGATGCTGTAGAAGCCGTGAGCGCGATGGCACTTGCCGAAGAAGGAGCTCAGCACCGGCGGCAGGCCGAGCGCCTTGCCGGCGAGCCGGTCGCCGCCGCACGTCGCGACCTGGACGATCGAGAGCGCCGCCACCACCGTCAGCGCGACGAACAGCGCCGTCGCAAACCAGCGCGCGCGGCCGGCGTCGCGCACCGCGTGCAGGACCACCCACAGCGTGGCGAGGCCGAGCACCGAGTGGGCCGCGCGAAGACTGTCAGCCGGCGCGGCGGAGAGCAGCGCGCTGACCAGCGTCCACCCCGCGAACAGCGCGATCGGCGTGAGCAGCGGCCAGGCGAGCGTCAGCCGTCGGCGCACCCGCTCGCGGAGCAGCCACCCGGCGAGCACCACCAGCATCGTCTGCGACAGCGTGATGGACGCGGCGAGCCCGGCCACGAGCAGCAGGAGCAGGATGCGCTCGGGATCGCCGCCGATCCCGCCCGCGCGCGTCGTGGCGACGGACGCCTCCGGCGTCAATACGCGTTGCGGTTCCTGAATCCGAGCCACAGGGTCCGCAGGAGGATGGAGACATCGAAGGCCAGCGACCACCGCTCGATGTAGTAGAGATCGTACTCGATGCGCCTTTCCAGCGAGGTATTGCCGCGCCATCCGCTGATTTGGGCCCAGCCCGTCATCCCAGCTTTGACCTTGTGGCGCAGCATGTAGCCCGGGATCTTCTTCCGAAAATCCTCGACGAACACCGGACGCTCCGGC
>JBIOXS010000122.1:0-34736 GCA_044869815.1 Candidatus Rokuibacteriota bacterium
ACAGCGAGAGGCCGTCACCCACGATACGGGACCGCTGCTCATCGTCGCCGGTGCCGGCACGGGCAAGACGACGGTCATCACGCGGCGGATCGCCCATCTCATCTCGCTGGGCAAGGCGCGACCCGAAGAAATTCTGGCGCTGACCTTCACCGACAAGGCGGCGGCCGAGATGGAAGCGCGGGTCGACGAGCTGGTGCCCTACGGCTACGCCGACGTCGAGATCGCCACCTTCCACGCCTTCGGCGATTCGCTGCTCCGCGGACACTCTCTCGAGCTCGGGCTGCGCAATGACTTCAAGGTCCTGAGTCGAGCCGAGCAGGTCATCTTTCTGCGTGACCGGCTCTTCGAGCTGCCACTGGCGCGATACCGGCCGCTCGGCGATCCGACGCGACATCTGCGGGCCATCATCACGCTCCTCAGTCGCTGCAAGGACGAGGACATCTCGTCCGACGATTACATCGGCTGTGCCAGACGCCTGCGCGAGGAGGCGGCGGCGGCTCCCGAGGACCAGGAGGCGAGCGACCGCGCCGCCGCCCAGACAGAGCTGGCGGCCGTGTACGCGGCGTATCAGGAGTTCATGCTGCGCGAAGGTGCCGTCGATTTCGGCGACCAGATCGTCCTGGCGCTGCGGCTCCTGCGCATGCGGCCGCACGTCCTGTCCTTCTACCAGCGGCGATTCAAGTACGTCCTCGTCGACGAGTTCCAGGACACGAACTATGCGCAGTTCGAGCTCGTGAAGCTCCTGGCGGCGCGCCACAAGAACGTGGCCGTCGTCGCCGACGACGACCAGAGCATCTACAAGTGGCGAGGGGCCGCGATCTCGAACGTGCTCGGGTTTCTCGAGCACCATCCAGAGGCCCGCCAGATCGTCCTGACCGAAAATTTTCGATCGCACCAGGGCATCCTCGACGCGGCGTACCGGCTGATCCAGCACAACAACCCCGACCGTCTCGAGGTGAAGAGCGGCATCGTCAAGCACCTGAGCGCGGTGCGTGAGCCGGCGGGACCAGAGCCGCATCACTGGCACTACGAAACCGCCACCCAGGAGGCCGACCAGGTGGCGGCCACCATCCGCGAGCGGGTCGAGCAGGGGGCGTGGCAGCTGAACGACGTCGCCATTCTCGTGCGCTCCAACGACGACGCCGATCCATTCTTGCGATCGCTGAATCTCCGGGCGATCCCGTGGACGTTTTCCGGGAACGCCGGCCTCTATGGACGGCCGGAGGTACGATTGCTCCTGGCGTTTTTGCGGGCGGTGGCACACCCGGACGATTCGGTGAGCCTCCACTATCTCGCCTCCTCCGACCTGTACGGCGTGCCGATCGTGGACCTCACCCGGTGCGCCACCCATGCCGACCGCAAGCATCGCTGGCTGTTCGACGTGCTCCGGGGCGCGGAGACGATTCCGGAGCTGGCGGGCGAGCTCGGCGAGGAAGCCCGGCTGGCCATTCGTCATCTCGTGAGCGACCTCGTGCGCTACATGGAGCTCGGCCGTGAGATGCCGACCGGCGAGCTGCTCTACCAGTTCCTCGTCGACTCGGGCTGGCTCGCCCGGATGTCGAAGGCGGCGACGGCGCGTGACGAGGCGGAAGTCCAGAACATCTCCAAGTTCTTTCGCCGCATTCTGGACGCGTCGAAGGCGCTGAAGTACGACAACATCCGCGAGTTCGTGAAGCATCTCGACGCGCTCATCGATGCCGGCGAAGACCCGGCCGTCGCGGAGGCGGATGTCGAGACGCCGGCGGTGCGGGTGCTCACGGTCCACAAGGCCAAGGGCCTCGAGTTCCCCGTCGTGTTCCTCGTGCATCTCGTGCAGGGACGTTTTCCGACACCGAAGCGGCGTGACCCGCTGGAGCTGCCGGTCGAGCTGGTCAAGGACCTGCTGCCGACCGGCGACTTTCACGCACAGGAGGAGCGGCGGCTCTTCTACGTCGGTATGACGCGGGCGCGCCGCGAGCTCTTCCTCACCAGCGCGCGCGATTACGGCGGCGCCCGGGAGCGCAAGGTCAGCCAGTTCGTGCTGGAGGCGCTGGACCTTCCCAAGGATGCGGCGCGGCCGTTCAAGGCGAAGGCCGTCGAGGAGCTCGAGGGATTCGCCGCGCCACCGGCACCGCTCGAGGACTCCCTGGCGCCGATGACGGCCGACGAGGAGCTCCTGCTCAGTCACAAGCAGGTCGACGACTATCAGACATGCCCGCTCAAGTACCGCTATGTGCACCTGCTACGGGTGCCGATCCTGCGCCATCACACCGTCGTCTACGGCAGCACCATCCACGCGGTCGTCGAGTTCTACTTGAAGCGGCGCGTCGAGGGTAACTACACGGCGCTCGAGGATTTGCTGGCGGAGTACGACAAGAAATGGCTCAACCAGGGATTCCTCACCTGGGAGCACCAGGAGGCGCGCAAGCTCGCGGGGCGCGAGGCGCTCACGCGCTTCTGGCATCAGGAAGAAGCGGAGGGCGTCAAGCCGACGCACATCGAGAAGGACTTTGCCTTCAGCGTCGGCCCCAATCGTGTGCGCGGCCGGTTCGACCGCGTGGACGAAGATCTGCTCGGCGCCACCATCGTCGACTACAAGACGAGCGAGATCACGAAACAGCGGGATGCCAATCGCCGGGTGGCCGCGAGCCTCCAGCTGAAGATGTACGCGCTGGCCTGGCGGGAGATGACGGGCCGGCTGCCCCAGCGCGTGGAGCTGCGATTCATCGAATCGCACGTGACGGGCTGCCACACGCCGACGGACGAGGACGCCGAGGCGGCGATCACCGCCGTGCGCGCCGCCGCCGACGGTATCCGCGCACGTCGCTTCGATGCGACGCCGTCTCGTCAGGCGTGTCGGTATTGCGCGTACAGCCAGATTTGTCCGTTCACGGCCACGCGGGAGTAAGCTTCGCGGCATGAACCGCCACGCGGGGCCGCCCCGCGCCGCCGACGCGCCGGCGATTCCCGAGCCGACCTTTGCCGAGCAGGCGCGCACCCTTGCCCACCTGGGCCGCACCGGCAGCCTCGCCACGCTGTCGCGCCGGCATCCCGGCCATCCGTTCGCGTCCCTGATGCCGTACGCGCTCGACGCCGACGGTCGCCCGCTCTTCCTCATCAGCGCCATGGCCATGCATACGCAGAACCTCGAAGCGGACGCGCGCGCGAGCCTGCTCATCACGCAACCGGGGTGGACCGGTGATCCGCTCGCGGCCGGGCGACTGACACTGATCGGCGAGGCCCGCCGAGTGCCCAGCGCCGAGACGCCGTCGGCGCGGGCGGCGTACCTGACGCGGCACGAGCGGGCGCGCTACTGGGCGGACTTCGACGACTTCTCCCTGTGGCGCCTCGAGGTGGCCGACCTCTATTTCGTCGGCGGCTTCGCCGCCATGGACTGGGTAACCGCCGCCGAGTATCACGCCGTCCGGCCCGACCCGCTCGCGGACGCGGCGGCCGGCATCATCGAGCACATGAATCGCGACCACGCCGACGCGCTCACCGAATACGCGCGCCACTTCGCGGGCGAGCGAGCGGACGAGGCGACGATGGTCGCCATCGACCGTCTGGGATTCAAGCTTCGCTTGCGCCAGGGCGAGCGCCTCTCGAGCGTCCGGATCGCGTTTCCCCGAGAGGTGATCAGCGCCGAGCAGAGCCGCGAGACGCTCATCGCGATGCTGCGCGAGGCGCGCGCCCGCGCCTAACGGTTCGCCCGCCGCGGGGCGCTGGCTCGGTGCGCCACCGTGCGGCGGTGTTGTTGACAAGTGAAATGACCGCTTCTGTTTGACACCGTGATTTGACCGCTCACGCCGCCACGGGCGTGAGCACGCGGCCCCGGGCGTCGTACAGGCCGAGCTGGCGAGACCCGAGCCAGAGGGAATGACGGCCGTCGAGATGCCGGCGGACGACGAGGCGGAGTCCGACACAGCTGCGCCGCCCGGGTTGCTTGCCGAGCTGCAGGATGACATTGCCGAAGGTGATGGTGTTGTCGCGGGCCACCACGCGTTCCTCCTGGTGACAGAGGATCTGCTCGAGGTCGACAGGGCCAATCGGCACGAACGCGGACGCCGGGTCGGCGGGGGGCCGCGCGAACTCCGCGTTGAACGCGGGCAGGAAGCGCTCGCGGATGTAGCGGTTGGCGGCGGCGATGGTGGTGATGCCGGCCACGCGGAGCTCGTTCACGAGGCGGCCCTGCCAGGTGCGGTTTATGCGCTCACTCCGGCCTCGGGCTTGCGGCGAATAGCCGAGGATGTGTTCGATGCCGAGCTGGGCCAGCGCCCGGCCGACTTGGGTGGGCTTGCGGCGATCGGCCGCACCGCCGGCCACCGGCGTATGCGCTGCCCAATGCGCCCGGTCCGTATAGAGCGCCATCGGCACGCCGACCGTGCGGACGACGGCGGCCAGCGCGCTCATCACCGCCGCGGTACTCTCACCGCCGTCGCTGAACTGCGCATACAGGACCTGCTTCGTAGCGTCGTCCACGACGACGATGAGGCTGAGCCACTGCTGGGGCACCAGCGCCAGCCACTGGTGGCGACTGCCGTCGAGGTGGAGCAACTCTCCAAAGCAGGGCCGCGGCTCGCGGCGGCGCCGGTGGCGCCCACGCGGCCGGTGCGGGGGCACGAGTCCGGCCCCCTGCAGCGCCTTCTTCACGAACGCGTAACAGAAGGTGACCTGGTGCTGCCGGCGGGCGATGCCCAGAAAATGCCGCACGTTGAAGTCCTGATAGCGCTCGCGATAGAGGCGGAGCATGCGCTCCACCTCGGCCACCGGCGCGCGCTTCGGCGATGGTGTCTGCCGCCGGTGATCCAGTAGGCCGTCATAACCCCGGTGTTCAAAGCGCCAGCGCAAGCGGCGAATGCTACGCGGACTACGGCCCAGAATGTCGGCCGCCTGCACCCACGTGAGCTGCCCACTGAGCGCCCGCAAAATGACCTCCTGCACCTTCATGGCGCGCTCCATAGCGCCGGCGGAGTAGGCCCTGGTCACCTCCTCGGTGACCAGTTCTCTCCTGGCGCTTCCTTGGAGCGGTCATTTCACGTGTCACTCGGGAGCGGCCAAATCATGTGCTCCCTACACGCCACCGTGCGGCGGTTGACAGTCGCGGGAACGCCGCATACGTTACGCTGCACCATTACGGCAGGAGGCGCCCATGATCCGCGTGTCGATCATCTATCCGAGCGGCGAAGGCAAGACGTTCGACTACGACTACTACGTGAACAAGCACATGGCGCTCGTGAAGAATCGGATCGGCGGCTCCGGGCTGCGGCGGTTGGAAGTCGACAAGGGCGTGGCCGGCGGCGCGCCGGGCGCGCTTGCGCCGTTCGCCTGTGTCGGCCACCTCTACTTCGACTCGGTCGGCGACTTCCAGGCCGCCATGAAACCGCATGGCAAGGAGTTCTTCGCGGACGTGCCGAACTTCACCAACATCACGCCGCAGGTGCAGATCAGCGAGATCATCCACTCGTGAGCGTCTGGGATGTGGTGGTGGTGGGCGGCGGCAACGCCGCCATGTGCGCCGCGCTGTCCGCCCGCGAGGCCGGCGCCCGCACGCTGGTGCTCGAAAAAGCGCCGGAGGCATGGCGCGGCGGCAACGGCTTCTTCACCGCCGGCGGCTTTCGCTTCGCCTTCAAGTCGTTCGACGAGCTGCGCGCCATCGTGGGCGACATGTCCGACGAGGAGGCGGCCTCGATGGAGGTCGACCCCTACACCGAGGACGCCTACTACGACGACCTGATGCGGGTCACCGAGGAGCTGGCCGATCCGGATATGGCGCTCACCCTCGTCCGTGAGTCGCAGGCGACCGTGCGGTGGATGCGCGATCGCGGTGTGCGCTGGATTCCGATGTTCGGACGCCAGGCGTACAAGGTGGGCGGCAAATTCCGCTTCTGGGGCGGTCTCGTGCTTGAGGCCGTCGGCGGCGGTCCCGGGCTCATCGACATGGAATACGCGTCGGCGGGCAAGGCTGGGATCGAGGTGCGGTTCGAGGCGAAGGCGTTACGCCTGCTGACCGATGACCGCGGGCGCGTGACCGGCGTCGCTGTCCGCACGTCCGCCGGCACCGAGCCGGTGGAGGCGCGAGCGGTGGTGCTCGCGTCCGGCGGCTTCGAGGCCAACCCGGAGATGCGCACGCGCTACCTCGGTCCCAACTGGGATCTCGCACGCGTGCGGGGCACGCCGTTCAACACCGGCGACGGCATCCGGATGGCGCTCGATATCGGCGCCCAACCGTGGGGCCACTGGAGCGGCTGTCACTCCGTGCAGTGGGACTACAACGCTCCCTGGCACGGCGACCGGAAGGTCGGCGACAACTTCCAGAAGCACAGCTATCCGCTCGGCATCATCGTCAATGTCCGTGGCCAGCGCTTCGTCGACGAGGGCGCGGACTTCCGGAACTACACCTATGTGAAGTACGGCCGCGCCGTGATCGAGCAGCCGCGCCGGGCGGCCTTCCAGATCTTCGACCAGAAGGTCGTCGACATGCTGCGCGAGGAGTATCGGATCCGCGAAGTGACCAAGGCCGAGGACGCGACGCTGGAGGGGCTGGCCAGGAAGCTCGAGATCGATGTGGCCGGCTTCCTCGACACCGTCAAGCAGTTCAATGCGGCCGTGCAGCCGGGGACGTTCAACCCCGCGGTGAAGGACGGCAAGGGCACGCGCGGCATCACGCCGCCAAAGAGCAACTGGGCCCAGCCGATCGACACGCCGCCTTACGTCGGCTTCGCCGTGACGACCGGCATCACGTTCACCTTCGGCGGGCTCCGCATCACGGGGGACGCGCAGGTGGTGGATCTCGAGCAGCGCCCGATCCCGGGATTGTTCGCCGCCGGCGAGCTCGTCGGCGGCCTCTTCTACCAGAATTACCCCGGGGGGGCCGGGCTCATGGCCGGCTCGGTGTTCGGGCGAATCGCCGGGCGGTCCGCCGCGCGCAAGAGCTGAATCAACACGAGCGCCACGGCTCCGCCGGGGCGTTCCGAACGTCGGGGTATGAGGGCCATTTCGGGGCCCCGATGTCATTAATCGAAGGGCGACACGCGGAACGCCGCATGCGCCGCGTCGAGAAACCATTCCGGGAGCAGCGGGCGGTAGTGCTGCAGGAAGCGGGCGAACTGCGCGTCGAGCACGTACGTGACGCCGAAGTCCTCGGCGTGCCGGCACGACCGCCCGTAAGCCTGCACCAGCGCCTTCGCGGCCTCCAGCGCATACCACCGCGGATCCCGCCGGCAACGCGCCTCGGTCCACGGGTCGCCGAGATCGCCGTACGGCATCTTGGTCACGATCTGAAAGCGCAGGAAGTCGTCGGGCAGATCGACGCCCTCGCGCAGCGACGGTGAGACGAGCACGGTCGGCGACGGCGAGGCGCGATGCTGCTCGAGGGCGCGCCGCTTGGCCTCCGACGACTGGACGAAGATCAAGCGCCGCGCGGCTGCCGGCGCCGTTCGGGCCAGCTCGGCCACGAGCCGCCGCGCGACCGCGTAAGAGGCGACATGCAGCACGCCCTTGTCACGCGGGTGCGCGCCGAGGATGGCGGCGATCTCGCCGAACAGCGCCGGCTCCTGCTCGGCCTGCCGTGCCCGCGAGAGCGCGGCCACCGGACGGTAGACGATCGGACGTTGCTCCAGCGGAAACGGTGACGGCACGCTGAGGCGACGGACGGTGCCTGCCTCCAGACCAAGCGATTCCGCCAGAGCCGCCGCCGGTCCGAGATAGGCGGATGACAGGACCACCAGCTCCGCGCACCCGGTGATCAGCTCGCGCGTGCGCTCGGTCACGTCGAGCGGGACGAGCTCGAACATGGCCCCGAGCTCCGTCGGATACCGGACGACCCATTCGACGTCGCCGGCGTCGACGAAGAAGCGAAGGCGCGCCAGCGCCCCTTCGAGCGCGTCACGGCGCTCGAGCAGCGCCGTCTCCTCGCTCGAGGGCGGCGCCTGCAGGAAGAGCTGTGGATCGATCTCCGGTGGCCTGAGCGCGTCCAGGTCACCGACGACCGCCCGCCGCTCCTCCTCCATGCGCTCGGCATGGCTGGTGAGGAGATGGCGGTAGTCCGCCGGGCTGGCCAGGCGCGGCAGCGGCGCGCCGAACCAGTCCTTCATCTCGGCCGCCGTGAATCGGACCGTGTAGACGTTCACGAGGTGGGACTCGAGGTTGTGCGCCTCGTCGACGACGAGCAGGCGACGGCGTCGCAGCTGCTCGGCATGCCAGTGGCGGAGCGTCGCGAAGTACCAGGTGTTCGTGCAGAAGATCGGGCCAGCGAGCGCCGCCGCCTTCGCGCGTGCGTAGGGACACTGGCACACCGGGCCGCGCGGGCGTCGGCACATGCCGAGGGACGTCCGGACGAGACGGTCGGGGTAACGCTCGCAGACGTAGTTGTCGCGGCCCTTGACGAGCTGCAGCTGATCGCCGAACTCACGCTCGTACTGGTCTTGCAGGATCTTCTGCGACGTCAGCAGGTAGGCATCACCGCTCCACCGCGCCAGCGTCATCGCGAGATGGCTCTTACCGACGCCGGGCGGCGCCTCGAGGGCGAAGACGTGCGGCGCCGTCGGATCCTGCTCGGCCTCGGCGAGGGCATCGTCGAGCTGCTCGAGCAGACGCGCCTGCTCGGCGCGCGGCGTCGCGCCGACCGGGAAGTGATCCCGTAGCGACCCGCTCACGCGAGCGGGGGGCCTCCGTATTCCACCGGCATCGAATGAGTCTACTATGAGGCCATGGCTCCGCCCTCGCGAGCCCGTCCGCTTCTGCAGTTCTCGGCCGGCGGCCTCGTCGTCGACGATCGCGGGCACATCTTGCTCATCCGAGCGCGCGATCTCCGCGACCAGCCGGTTTGGACGCTGCCGAAGGGCGCGCTCAATCCCGGCGAGTCGAGCGCCGACGCCGCCGTGCGCGAAGTGCGCGAGGAGACCGGCTGGCGCTGCGAGGTAGTGCGCGAGTTGACGGCGGTGACGTACTGGTTCCAGCGCAGCGGCCAGCGCATCCGCAAGACGGTGCGCTGGTACCTCATGCGGCCGCTCGAGAAGGTCGGTGAGCACGACCACGAGGTCGACGAGGTGCTGTGGACGGACCCGGCCGACGCCCGCGCCCGGCTGCGCTACGACTCTGACCTGAAGCTGCTCGCGGATCTCCAGCCCTGATCAACGCGCGCTGGCTTACGGCGGTGGAAACAGGCGGTCGCCGTTCTTGTAGGCGATCTGCTCGGCGACCTCGCGTGGCAGCTGACCCAGCCAGTGCTGCACGGCCGCCGTCGCGTCGCGGACGGCCTCCCAGCGCGACGTGACCCAGGTATCGGTGCCCACCAGAAAACGATCGGGCTTGCGGACGAACACCGCGCGCCAGTCGGGGTCGAGCGTGCCGCCGGGGGCGACGTCGGGGCGCATCGACAGCTCGACCCACAGCATCGGGTACCGGTCGACGAGCCGGCCGACGGTGGCGGCCGAAGAGGACATGCCGGCGTGTGCCCACAGGATGCGCACGGTGGGATAGGTCGTCAGCATCTTCTCGACGGTCGTCTCGTCGACGTGGCACTGGAGAAAGAGCTTCTGCGCCGCCGCGAGCTCGGCGATCCGCCTCACCGTGGACGCGGTGACGTCGTCGACGCTGAAGTGCGATTCGCCGATGCCGCGGTAGACCCCGCGCTTGAGACGCTCCTCGACGTACGCGGCCACGGCTGCGTCCCGCGTCCACGACCCCATGTCCTCTCGCGTGCGGTAGGGGCGCAGGAACGGCACGATTCCCGCCGGCGCTTTCTCGTAGAGCATCAGTGTGCCGTCGTCCGGCGTGCTCGACACGATGGCGCGTCGCACGCCCGCCTGCGCCAGCATCGAGAGCGCACGCTCCGGCGTGTACACGCTCCAGTCGGGCCGGCTGTAGTGGATGTGCGCGTCGAAGATCGGCAACTGCGCTGCGGCGGAGCCGTTCCAGCCGGCCAGCACGACCGCGAGCGCCACGACGAGCCCCGCACGCTTCATGGCGGGGATACTACCATCCTCACGCCACCGGTTGGCATCGCCGACACGGACGATAGCCGACGTCGACCGCGTCGGTGACGGATGCGAAGACGATCCGATTCGACTCGGCGATCCGTTGCTCGGCTGCGCAACCGTGACGGCAGACGATGCGCGTCGTGGCGGAGCCGACGAGAGCCGGCGTCGCGCGCTCGAGAGCCAGCAGCCGGGTCTTGAGCGCGGGGCCGAACGCGTAGTGCCCCCAGGTCCCGTCGCCGCGCACGATGCGATGGCACGGCAGGAAGATCGGGACCGGATTGGCCCCGAGCGCATTGCCGACCGCGCGCGCGGCGCGCGGATGGCCGATCCGTTGCGCCAGCTCGGCGTAGGAGGCCACCTCCCCGAACGGCACGCGGTCGGCGGCGGCCAGCACCTTCGCCTGGAAGGCCGGCACCTCGAGATCCATCGGCACGGTGAAGAACGTCCGCCGGCCACCGAGGTATTCCCCGAGCTCCTCGCGTGCGTGTTCGAGATGACGGCGTCCGCGGCCCGTCGCCACGTCCCGGCCGCGACCATACGCAAGCCGCCGCACGCCCTGGTCGGTTGCCTCGATGGCGAACCGCGCGAGCAGTCGCGACAGCTCGGGCGCCGGCGCCAGCCGTCCCAGCATGCGGCGGGCCAGCCGCGGCGGTGCCGCCGGCGTGAAGAACTCCTTGAGCCTCGTGTCGAGCCTGTCCATCATCCCCTCCTTCAATCCTCCAGTGCGCGTTTCATGATCGCCTTGCCGCGCGCGAGCTGGCTCTTCACCGTGTTCACCGAGATGCCGCGGACGGCGGCCAGCTCTCGGTACGAGAGCCCGTCCACGTAGTGGAGCGCCAGCAGCAATCGCGCCTCTCGCGGCACGGCGTCCAGCGCCCGGATCAACTCGAGGCGCTCGCTCCCGCGCGGCAGAGCCGTCGCGTCGCTGTCGGCCACCACCGCCGTCGGCCGGCGCCGGCGCAGCTCGTCGATGCAGACGTTCGAGAGCGCCCGGTAGAGCCACGTCGACACCGCCCAGCGCGGGGAGTAGCTCTGGCGTGCCGCGAAGCACTTCGTCAGCGCGCGCTGCACGGCGTCCTCGGCGTCGGCGCGGTGGCCGAGCATCCGATACGCCACCGCGTAGAGACGTCCGGCGTACTCCTCGGCCACCCGGGCGAACATTCGCTCGTCCATGTCCCCCGGTTATACGGCCGAGGGCCGGGGGAGGGGTGGAAGCGTGGCCGCTGTGGCAGGATAGGGCCTGCCGTTCCAGTCCTCGTCAAGGAGCGTCCGATGAATTACCAGCCGGTGGAGAAGTGGGGAGCGCTGCCCGACGGCATGAGCTTCGTGGAGGCCACGAGCGTTGCCGTGGACGGCAACGACGACGTCTACGTCTTCAATCGGGGCAAGCACCCGGTCATCGTGTTCGACCGCGCCGGGCGCTTCAAGCGGACGTGGGGCGAAGGACAGTTCCGTCGCGCGCACGGAATCACCGTCGGCCCCGACGGCACGCTCTGGCTGACCGACGATCTGCACCATACGATTCGACAGTTCACGCCCGAGGGCAAGTGCCTGCTCACCATCGGCGATCCCGACAACCCCTCCACGCTCCAGGGCGGCCAGCCGTTCAACCGGCCGACGCACGTGGCCATCTCGCCGAAGACCGGCGACGTATTCATCTCCGACGGTTATGGCAACTCGCGCGTGCACAAGTACGATCCAAAGGGCCGTCACCTTCTGTCGTGGGGCGAGCCCGGCACCGACCCCGGCTGCTTCAACCTGCCGCACAACATAGCCACCGACGCCGCCGGACTCGTGTACGTCGCCGACCGCGAGAACCACCGCGTGCAGATCTTCGACCCGAACGGACGCTACCTCGCGCAGTGGAACAATCTCCATCGTCCGTGCGGTCTCGCCGCCGACGCGCGACTGGGAGACATCTTCTTCGTGGGCGAGCTGCCGTCGCATCTCGCCGTGAACAAGGACGTTCCCAACCTCGGCGCACGCGTCAGCATCCTGAGCATCAAGGGCCAGCTCCTCGGACGCATCGGCGGAAGCTTCGCGGGCGAGAAGCCGGGCGAGTTCGTGGCGCCGCATGGGTGCGCCGTCGACTCGCACGGCGACCTCTATGTGGCGGAGGTCTCGTGGACGGCGCAAGGCAGCCACGAACAGCCGCCCCGCGAGATCCGATCACTGCAGAAGTTCGAGCGGCGGTAACGTGGACGACAAGGCGGTGGCCGCGGGTCTGGCGCTCCTCCCGGGCTGGGCACGCGCCGGGTGCGCGATTGCCCGCACGTATCGCTTCGACGATTTCCGAGGCGCGCTGGCGTTCGTCAACCGCGTCGGCGAGCTCGCCGAGCGCTACAACCATCATCCCGACATCGACATTCGTTACAACACGGTGACGCTGAACATCTGGAGCCATGATGCCGGCGGGCTCACCACGCGCGACTTCAAGCTGGCGGCGGCGATCGACGCCGACCGACCGCGCGGCTGATACCCTCCGACGCCATGGGCGATGTGCCGGCGGCCTTCGGCGACTTCTTCGCCGGCCTCACCGAGCAGCGCGTTGCCGCGCGCCCCGACGACATGTTCCGCTCGTGCTTCGGCTGCGGACCCGCCCATCCGAGCGGGCTGCGCGTGCGGTGCTTCCGGACGGCGGAGGGCGTGGCCTCGCCCATCGTGGTGCCGCGCCTCTACGAAGGCCCGCCGGGCGCCGTGCACGGCGGCATCGTCGCGGCGTATCTCGACGAGGTGCTCGGTGGCGCCGCCGCGCGCGCGACCGGCAAGATCGCCGTGACCGGCGAGCTCACCGTGCGCTACGTGAGACCCGTTCCTTCCGAGACGCCGCTCCTCGGTCGTGGTCGGCTGCTGGCCGATCACGGCCGTTACGTCGACGTCGAAGGCAGCCTGGAGGACTTCGGCGCCCGACGCGTCGTGGCGACCGCGCGCGGGCGCTTCTTCCCGATCGATCCGCGCCCTACGCGCGGGTGAGCAGCGTGGTCAGGACGGGGGTCTGCTTGGGCATCTCGCGGAAGCGGCACCGCAGCTCGGCCCGCTCGAGGATCTCCACGTAGGCACCCATCACCATCCGGTAGTAGTGCGGATGTCGTCCCGCGGGACCGCCGTTGTACTCCGTGAGGGCATCTCGCACGTTGGGCTTGCGCGACAGGATATCGCGCAAGTATGCCATCGCGACGCGCGTGCTGATGAGTGGATCGGCGAGGTCGCCGAGGTCGCGTCCGTTCCTGGTCATCGAGGCCCGCTTCAGTCGACCCACGATCGGCTCCATGAGGGCGGCCGTGCTGGGCAGCACCTGGAAGATGCCGATCTCGCCGGCGGCACCGACCGCGTCATGCCGGAACTCGGATTCGACTTCCGCCTGCGCCAGGACGAGGCAGTGATCCAGATTCGACTTCTGCGCCTCCGTTACGAGGACTTCGGGAAAGCGCTGGAACGCTTTGATCGGCGCCTGGGGATTCTTGAGGGCCACATACTGCAGAATCGACCGGTTCAAACGCTCCGCGTCCGCTTCACCGGCGACGGCGATCATCTGTCGCGTCAGGATGAGGCCCCCGACTCCAACCGCGATCACCAGCGTCAGTCCCGCGAGCGCTCTGCTGTGACGACTCATGCGTGTTCCTCCTGTCGGTAATCACGACTTGCTACGCCGTCTCGCCTACTGAGGAACGAACGAAGGAATGAATGTATGAAGTCACGAGAGACTAACAGCGCGCGATGCGCGGTGCAACCCTTAGTTGTAGTGAATTCACGCGGCTACCACAGGCAGCGTCAGAGGATTGACGCGCGATATGGCATCGACTGCAAAAATCGGCGCTTAGAGATCGGCGGCGGAACGGCACGGCCCCGCGCGCGCGACTGAATGGCAATCGCCTTGCACAACTCCGCGGTACGAACGGCGACTCAGGCCGTTCGTGACGGGAGGCGTCTCATGAATCGTGATGAGTTCAAGGGGAAGGCCGAGAAGGCGAAGGGCTACGTGAAGGAGGAGACGGGCGAAGTTCTCAACGATCCGGACCTCGAGGCCGAGGGCAGGGCGGAGCGTGCGGGCGGCAAGCTGCGCGAAGGCTTCGGCAAGGCGAAGGAGAAGGTCAGCGACGCCGCGGACAGCATTCTCGACGACGACGACGACGACGACGACATCTGAGCAATGACCCGAGCGGGCCGGCGCTCGCCGGCCCCCTCACTCTCCGCGCGCCCGCAGTGCCTTCCTCGGACGCGACCACCGCTCGCCGAACCCCCGAACATTCTCCTCGCCGAGCGTCGCCAGATTCATCGCGCGGATGGTAGCACCCAGCTCAGGCGCGGACGCGCGTGCGTGCTAGCATCACGGCACGATGCTGCGATCGAGGCTGGCGGTGAAGATCGAGTTGCTGATCATCGTCGTGCTCGTGGTGGGCTTCGGCTTGTCGACGATCATCAGCATCCAGCGCGAGTCGAGTCTGCTCGTGGAGCAGAACCTGCTGGCCGCGCGACGGCTGACGGCGACGCTCGTGGCCTCGATCGAGGGCGCGATGCTGCAGGAGCGCCCCGACGTCACCCGGACGGTCATCCAGGAGCTCCGCCAGAGCTCGCCGGTGGAGGAATTCACGGTGTACCGCCGGACCGGCGTGGAGGCGTTCACCGACCTCAGCACGGCCCTGGAAGTCGACAAGAATGCGGGGCTGGCGCCCGAGGTCTTGAAGAATATCCAGAAGATGGCGCGGCCGGCGGGACCGGCCATGACGGGGCCGATGTTCGCGCGGGCCATCGAGACGCTGACCACGCAGGAAGCGCTCGAGACACGCGGCACCACGCGCTACTTCACGCTGCACACGCCCATCCAGAACCAGGAGAAATGCCAGGGCTGCCATGGCGCCGATCACAAGGTGCGTGCCGTCGTGCGCGTCGCCACGTCGATGGAGCCGGTGTTCGCCGAGGTCGCGCGGCACCGGAACCGGCAGCTCACCATCGGTGCCCTCACCATCCTGGTCGCCGGCACGCTCCTGGGTCTGGCCATGCGCCGCATCGTGCTCCGGCCGGTGGCACAGCTGGCGCAGGCGGCGCGCCGCGTCGGGACCGGCGATTTCGGCGCTCGCGTGCCTGCCATCGGGCGTGACGAGCTCGGACAGCTGGGGGTGGCTTTCAACGACATGACCGGACGCCTCGCCCAGGCGTACACCGACCTCGAGAGCAAGAACACGGAGCTCGCCACCGCGCTCCAGAACCTCACGGAGTCGCGCCAGCGTCTGGCGCTGCTCGAGCAGCTCAAGGGCGAGCTCTCGAAGTTCGTCCCCGACTCGGTCAAGAAGCTGCTCGAGCAGAATCCCAACGCCACCGAGCTCGAGAAGAAGACCGTCGAGGTCTCGGTGCTGTTTCTCGACATCACCGGGTACACCAAGCTGTCCGAGCAGCTCGAGCCCCGCCGGCTGAACCAGCTCGTGCAAACGTACTTCTCGTCGTATTTCGAGATCATCCAGCTCCACCACGGCGACATCAACGAGACGGCCGGGGACGGCCTGATGGTCATCTTCCAGGTCGAGCGCGGCGGGTCCGACTGTGCCGTGAACGCCACGCGCGCCGCCTTCGCGATCCGGCAGCGCACGGCGGCGCTCAACGAGGAGTACGCGGGTCTCTTTCCTTCCGTGCAGCTGCACATGGGGATCAATACGGGCGAGGCGCTCGTCGGCGCGACCAAGCTCGGCGTTGGCGGTGCCCAGCGGTGGACCTTCACCGCCACCGGACCGACGACGAACGTCGCTGCGCGCCTGGCCGCCTCGGCCCAGGGCGACGAGATCGTGGTGGGGCCGACGACGGCGGAGCGGATCCGCACCCACTTCGTGCTGGAGTCGCTCGGCGACCGCACCTTCAAGAACGTCTCGCAACCGATCCGGGTGTATCGCGTGATCCCGCCCGGCGTGTACGAGAAGATCGTCTGAGCCGCGGCCGCATCCGCGTCGGCATCAGCTCGTGGGCGGACCAGGCGCTCATCGAGAGCGGCGCCTTCTATCCGAGGAAGTCGATGTCGGCCGAGGCTCGCCTCCGACATTACGCGCGGTTCTTCGACGTCGTGGAAGTGAACTCGTCGTACTACGCGATTCCCGACGTCCTCACCGTCCACCGCTGGGCGGCACGCACACCGCCCGGGTTCCTCTTCAACGTGAAGGCGTACGCGCTGATGACGGGCCACCATCCGCGCCCGCAGTCGTTGCCCGCCGACATCGAGCGTCTGCTGCCGCCGGGGGCGCGGCGGACGCGCCGCGGCGAGATCGAGGCGGGCGAGTTCCCGGCCGAGGCGATCGACGGGGCGTTCCGGCTGTTCCGCGCCGCCGTGGCGCCGCTCGCGGAGGCCGGCAAGCTCGGCCACGTCCTGTTCCAGTTCGCTCCGTGGGTGCGCTTCGACGGCGCGTGGCTCGAGTACGTCGCTTCGTTGCCCGGCCGCCTGCCCGGCATCCGCCCGGCGGTCGAGTTCCGACATCGCTCGTGGCTGCCCGAGCATGCCGCGGACACGTTCAACGCGTTGCGCGCCGCCGGCGTCGCGAACGTCGTCATCGACGGACCCGTGGAAACCGGCTCGGTGCCGCGCCTGGCCGAAGTGACGGCGCCGCTGGCGGTCTTCCGGCTGCACGGGCGCAACGCCGAGGGCTGGGCGCGCCAGCTTCGGGGCGAGGAGCCCGCGGTACGGGAGAAGTACGACTACCTCTACACGGACGACGAGCTGCGGGAGCTCCTGGCCGAGATCGAGGAGACGGCCGACGCCGCCGACGAGGTCCACGTCTCCTTCAACAACAACAACCGCGACTATCCGGTGCGCAACGCCCGCACGTTGAAGCGCCTGCTGGGCGAGGCGGACGCGTCCGATTCCTTGCCAGGCGACCTCTTCGCTTGAGATAGTGACGGAGATGGCGATCTCCGCACCTCCGATTCCGCGGATCGAGCTCGCGCAGACGCCCACCCCGCTGCTCAAGCTCGAGCGACTGTCGGCCGAGGTCGGCGTCGAGATCTGGGTCAAGCGCGACGACCTGACCGGGTTGCTCGAGACCGGCAACAAGATCCGGAAGCTCGAGTTCCTCGTCGGGGAGGCGCTCGCGCAGAACGCCGACACGCTCATCACCTGCGGCACGCTGCAGTCGAACTGCTGCCGTTGCGTGGCCGCCGTGGCGGCGCGGCTGGGACTGCGCGCCGTGCTGGCGCTCAAGGGCGCCCCCCCGGCCGAGTACGACGGCAACCTCCTGCTCGACCGGATGCTGGGGGCCGAGGTGCAGTACTGCACGCCCGCCGAATGGGCGAAGATCGACGAGGTTCTGCAGGACATCGCGGCGCGGGAGCGCGGCCGGGGCCGGGTGCCCTATGTCATCCCCGAAAGCGGTGCCACCGTGGTCGGCGCCCTCGGCTATCTCGCGTGCGGCCAGGAGCTGGCCGAGCAGGTCCGCCACGGCGCCCCGGACTTCGATACCGTCCTCATCACCGCGTTCAGCGGCGGCAGCCAGGCCGGGCTTCTCATGGCCAAGCAGCTGGCCGGTCTGCGGGCGGACATCGTCAGCGTGCCGATCGCGTGGGAGGGGCCACGCGTTCGCGACTACGTCGTGGACGTCATCGAGCGCGCACGGCGCCGGTACGGATTGCCGGTGCAACCGCCCCGCGAGGTGCGCCTGCTCGACGGGTATCAAGGCGCTGGCCGTGCCGAGATCCGTCGTGAAGACTTCGAGATGGTCCTCCGGCTCGCGCGTCTCGAAGGGCTGATCTTCGACCCGGTGTACACCGCGAAGGCCTTCGCCGCCGTGCTTGACACCGTCAAGCGGGACCCGAAGGCGCTGGGGCGGCGCATCTGCTTCGTGCACACGGGGGGAGTGTTCAGTGTGTTCCCGTATCGCAGCGCGCTCGGCCGGCTCAGCGACGGAGACACTCTGGTAAACTCGTAGCCCCATGCCAGAACTCCGGCTCCGGGGCGGCGAGGTCGACGGGCTTTCCCTCCACTATCTCGTCGACGGCCGCGGCCCCGCGGTCGTCCTCCTCCACGGTCTCGGCGGCTTCGCGGCCTCCTGGCGGCACAACGTCGCGCCGCTCGCCTCGCGCGCCACCGTCTACGCGCTCGATCTGCCGGGATTCGGGCGCTCGGGCAAGCCGCGCGCGCACTACGGCCTCGCGTATTTCGCGCGCGCCCTGCACGGCTTTCTCGAGGGGCTCGGCGTTGCGCAGGCGTCGTTGATCGGCCATTCCCTCGGAGGAGCGGTGGCCGTGACCTACGCGCTCACCCATCCGACGCGCGTGGAACGGCTGGCTCTCCTCGGCTCGGTGGTACCCGGGTTCACCTGGCAGGTGTCGTGGCGCCATCGTCTGGTCTGCACGTACGGGCTCGGGGAGCTGGTGACGCTGTGCGGCTGCGCGCCGATGTACCGGGCCGCCATCGCCGCGTGCTTTCACGTCCCCGATCCGGCCGAGGTCGAGTTCCTCGTCGGCCACGATTACGGCGCGCGCACGACGGCGGCGGCACGGGCGGCGTGGCTCGGCACGACCCGCGCGTTGCGTGCCGAGCTGGTCGGTCGCCGCGAGGATTACCGCCGCGCGATCGCGACCCTGGATCTGCCGGTGATGCTCGTGCACGGGCGGCAAGACCGCGCGGTGTCGCCCGCGCATTGCGCAGAGGCCGCCGAGGGATTCCCGCGCGGGCGGGTCCGCTGGCTCGATGCCTGCGGCCATTTCCCGCACATCGAGCACCCACAGGTCGTGAACGGCTGGCTCGAGGAGTTCGTCGTGGGCCGTCCGGCGCCGCGCTGAGGATCGAATGAGCGAGATCACGCCCCAGGAGCTGAAGACGCGCCTCGACAAGCACGACCGCCCGTTGCTGCTCGACGTGCGCCAGGACTGGGAGACCCGCCTGTGCCGCCTCGACAACGCCATCCACATCCCGATCGAGGAGATCGAGGTGCGCACGGACGAGCTGAGTCCCGACGATGAAATCGTCGTGTACTGTCACCAGGGTGTGCGCAGCGCGGCCGTCGCCCAGTACCTTCGCGAGCAGCACGGCTTCAAGAACGTGAGGAACCTGGCCGGCGGGCTCGATCTCTGGGCGCGCACGGTGGACCCGTCGATGCGCCGGTACTGATGGCCGACGGCGCGCTCCGCGTCGATCGCGCGCACGGTGTGGTCCGCTGCACGCTCGACCGTCCCCCGCTGAACCTTCTCGAGCCCGGGATCATCGCGGCCCTGCACGACACCTTTGCGGCGCTGTCACGCGACGATTCCATCCGGGCGGTCGTGCTGGGTGCCACGGGGCGGGCCTTCACGGGCGGCATGGACGTGCACGTGCTCCGCGACCTCGACGTCGCCTCGGCGAAGACGCTGATCGCCTCGCTGTGCGGGGCCATCGACGCGGTGCACCGGGCACCCTTTCCGGTCATCGCTGCCGTGAACGGCGCTTGCCTCGGCGCCGGCTTCGAGCTCGCGCTCGCATGTGATCTCCGCGTGGCGGCCGCCGGCGCTGTCCTCGGGCTGCCGGAGGTCCGGGTCGGCGTCCCCTCGGTGATCCAGGCCGCGCTGCTGCCGCCGCTGATCGGTCCCGGCCGCGCAGCGGAGATGCTGCTCCTCGGGACAACCATCAGCGCCACGCAGGCGCTCGCGTGGGGCCTCGTGAACCGCGTGGTGGAGCCGGGCGCGCTGCACGCCGCGGTGGACGAGCTGCTCGACGCGCTGTCGCGCTGCGGGCCGGGCGCCGTGCGGCTGCAGAAGGAGCTGATCATTCGCTGGCGCGAGACCGATCTGCCGTCGGCGGTGCAGGCCGGCGTGAACGCCTTCGCCACCGCCTACGCCGGCCACGAGCCACGCGAGGGCGCCGAGGCCTTTCTGGCCAAGCGCCCCCCGCGCTTCGGACGGCCGTGAGCGTTCGCGCCATCACCGTCGACTTCTGGGGCACGCTGCTGCTCGATCCGCCGTCGAGCGACAATCGCTACAAGGCGCGGCGGCTGCGGGACTTCGAGAATATCCTCTCCGGCGCCGGCATGCGCGTGGGCGCGGCCGCTCTCGACCGTGCCTACGAGGCCTCGGCCGTTCATCTCTCGCGCATCTGGGGCAAGCACCGCGACGTTCCGGTCACCGACCATGTCCGCGCGATCGTGGGCGCCGTGAACAGCGCGCTGCCCGCCCGCCTGCCGGGCGACGTCCTCGCCGCCCTCGTCGACGCCTACGCCCGGCCGGCCCTGCTCGTTCCGCCGGCGGTCGACGAGGGCGCGCTGAAGGCGCTGTCCGCGCTGCGCGAGGAGGGGTACACGCTGGCCGTCGTCTCCAACACCATGCGGACGCCGGGGGCGACGCTGCGCAAGGTGCTGGAGCGATTCGGGCTCCTGCGCTGCTTCGCGCACACGGTGTTCTCGGACGAGGTCGGCGTGCGCAAGCCGGATCCGGCGATCTTCCTGGGGGCGCTGCGCGCGATCGGCGCCGACCCGGCGACGGCCATCCACGTCGGCGACGACGGCTTCCTCGATGTCGGCGGCGCGCGCGCGGCCGGGATGCGTGTCATCCAGGTCACCAGCGCGTCGCTCAAGTCGCTGGGTGGCCGTCGGCCGGACGCGGTGATCCCCGGCCTGTCGGCGCTGCCGGACGCCGTCGCCCGCCTCGCCGCTGGAACGTCGCAGGCCTGAATGCGGCGCGGCGCTCCTTGCGCGCTGCGGCACGCGTCCATTACTATGACGAACGTGGACATCTCGGAGCTGCGCGCGAAAATTCGCGACATCAAGGACTTTCCGACCGAGGGCATCCTCTTCAAGGACATCACCACCTTGCTGAAGGATGGCCCCGCCTTCCGGGCGGTCGTCGACAAGCTCGCGGCAGAGTACGCGCGGGACCGCGTCGACGTCGTGGTCGGCATCGAGTCGCGCGGCTTCATCTTCGCCGGAGCGGTTGCGCACCAGCTGAGCGCCGGATTCGTGCCCGTGCGCAAGCTCGGAAAGCTGCCGGGCAAGACCATCGAGGTCGAGTACGAGCTCGAGTACGGGCGCGATGCGCTCGCCGTCCACGAAGATGCGATCAAGGCCGGCCAGCGAGTGCTGGCCGTCGACGACCTCCTCGCCACGGGGGGGACCATGGCCGCCACGCTGCGGCTCATCGAGCAGCTCGGCGGCAAGGTCGTCGGCGTCGCCTTCATGATCGAGCTGGCGTTCCTCAAGGGTCGCGAGAAGCTCAAGAACTATCCGCTGCACTCGCTCATCGTCTACGACTGAGCCCGGAGGCTTCGGCGAATGCGTAAGGCCGTGCTGCTCGCGCTGCTGAGTCTGCTCGTGACGGTGGGTGTCGCCGCCGCCGACGAGGCGAAGACGCGCATCAGTGCCACGATGCTCCTCGATCTCACCGGGCCGCGCGCGAGCGTCCGCGACGCCGCGTACCAGGAATCGATCCGGTCGGCGCCGCCGGTGGCGCCGCGCGCGCTGAGCGGCGAGCTGCAAGAGGACGGCAGCGTGCGGTACGGCAACGTGACGGTCACCGTGCGGAATCCGTGCCCCCCAGGCTCCGGTCACGAGGAGCCGATGCCGTTGCCCGGGCGCCGCTCGAAGTAACGCGCTTCCAAACGTCAGTCTCCCAGGAAGGACACATGGCGATCAAGAACGTCGGCGTCATCGGATGCGGTCTCATGGGCTCGGGCATCGTGCAGGTCGCCGCCCAGTCCGGCTTCCAGGTGCTCTTCGTCGAAGCCAGCGATGAGCTCGTGAAGCGCGGCCTGGACCGGTTGCGGCAGACGCTCGACGGCCTCGTCGCCAAGGGCAAGCTCGAGGCGCGAGCCAAGGACGACACCCTTGGCCGCATCGCGGGCACCACCCGGCTCGAAGACCTCAAGGCCTCCGATCTGGTGGTCGAGGCAATGACCGAGAATCAGGCGCTCAAGAACGAGACCTTCGCCAAGCTCGATCGCATCTGCGCGCCGCATGCGCTCCTGGCCACCAACACATCATCGTGCAACGTCACCGCCTTGGCCGCCGCCACGAAGCGCCCCGGGAACGTCGTCGGCCTGCACTTCTTCAACCCGGTGCCGCTCATGAAGCTGGTCGAGGTGGTGCGGACGCTCCTGACCGACGACGCCGCGATCAAGGCGGCGACGGAGTGGGTGCGTGCGGTCGGCAAGGTGCCGGTGCAGGCCAAGGACGCCACCGCCTTCATCGTGAATCGGCTGCTCGTGCCGTACCTGCTGGACGCCATCCGCGTCTACGAAGGCGGGCTCGCCTCGCTCGAGGATATCGACCAGGCCATGAAGCTCGGCTGCGGCTACCCGATGGGCCCGTTCACGCTGCTCGACCTGGTCGGGCTCGACACGACCATGTACGTGGCCGAGGTCATGTTCGAGGAGTTCCGCGAGCCGCGCTACGCGCCTCCGCCGCTCCTCAAGCGCATGGTCATGGCCGGCCATCTGGGACGGAAGACCGGCAAGGGCTTCTATACCTACGACGGCAAGTGAGGCCGAGCGCGGCCAGCGCAGCGCCGGCGAACACGACGGGCACGCCGAGCGCGAAGCGCTGCCGGTCGCGCGCTTTCCCCCTCAGCGTCTCGAGCACCAGGCGATCGCCGGCCACGAGCTCCTCGCGGCCGAGCGTGAACTGGCGTAGGCGCTCCCGCTCCTCGGGGTCACGCCGCACCGCGCTCCACGCCGCTTCCCGCTGGCTGGCGCGCAGGGCCTGCGTCTCCGCGACGCCGCGCGCGATCGCCGCGTGGCTGTCGGCGGCCACGCCGCGCTCGTAGGCCGACAAAAAAGCTCTCTGCACCGGCGGCACCGCCCATTCGAAGGCGTCGAGCCACACGTGGTCGGCCCGCGGAAATGCGATCAACGCCGCGCCAGCAACCGCGACGACACCGCCACCGCCGGTGACGATGCCGGCGAGTGCCCGCGGGCCGTCGCGTCGAAGACGGCGGCCGAGGCGCCAGGCCCCGACGGCGGCGCCGACGGACACCAGCGCTGCGCCCAGCGTGGCGACGATCGTGGCGCCCGGCGGCAGATCCCAGCGGTACGAGGCGGCGAGGCCCAGCACGCTGGCCGCGCTGCCGACGCCCCAGCCGGCGAGGAGCCGACGCGCCGGCCTGGCCGCCAGCGCAGCACCGATGACGGCCGGCACGATGAGGTAGGCGAACACCAGCAGCACGCCCGCGATGCGGACGGAGCTCGTCACCACGAGCCCGAAGGTGAGATAGAAGACGAAGTCCCAGAGCCTCGCGCGGGCGACCGTGCCGCCGAAGGACAGGCGCGCCAGCGGGCGGCGACAGAGCCAGTGAACGATGGCGATCGCGGCGTAGAGGGCGCCGACGCGCAGCACGTCGTCCGCGGTCACGGCGAGGATGCTGCCGACGAGGAGCGCCTTGATCTGCTCGCCCCCGAGCGGCACCCGCTCGAGCACGAGGACCGTCAGGGCCGCGGCCACCGCGTACACGACACCGATGAGCGCCTCCTGCGGGATCGCCGCCGGCCACATCCGCTCACGCCCGCGCAGCGAAGCCAGCAGCGCCGCTCCGCCGGCGGTGAAGCTGAGCGCGTACCAGTACGCGGCGGGCTCGTGCGCGGCGTGGCCGGCGAGCAGCGCGACGGTCACGCCGAGGGCGGCCACCTGCGCGAGCGCGAGGTCGACGAAGATCACCCCGCGCGCCAGCACGTGCAGGCCGAGCCAGGCGTGGATCGCCGCCAGCACGAGCGCGGCCACGAGCGGCCAGGCGAGGATCTCGACCATCAGCGGGCGAGGGTGGCCGCGAGCCGCCCGACGTTCAGGTCGAAGAGCGCGATGTAGTCGCGCGCCTCGGGCTCGGCAGCGACCGAGGGCGCCAGGGTGACGACGCGCGCGCCGGTCGCGTCGGCGAGCCGTCGGAGGACCGCGGGCGCCGCCCCCGGCTCGGCCACGATCGCGCGGACGTCGGCGCTGCGCATGCGCTCGACGAGCCGCGCCAGGTGCGCCGGCGACGGCGGCACCCCGGGTTGCTCCTCCACGGCGGCGGCGATGACGAGATCGAAACGGCGCGCGAAGTACGACCACGTGTCGTGGGCGACGACGACCCGCGTGCCGGCGAACGGAGCCAGCTGCGCCCGCCACCGGGCGAGGCCGGGCTCGAGGCGGGTGAGAAAGCGGGCGCGGTTTGCCCCGAACCGTGCGGCGCTCTCCGGTCGCAGCTCGGCGAGCGTCTCGGCGATGCGTGCGGTGATGGGCCGCGCGTTCTCCGGGTCGAGCCAGTAGTGCGGATTGCCGTACGCGTGCAGGTGTGGCCGCGCGTCCGCGCGCAGCCGCGGCGTGTCGGCGTCGAGCACGGCCACCGCCCGGGAGACGTCGAGGTCGCGCCCGCGGGCGCCCGCGGCAACGACGGCGCGGCGCAGCCACGGCTCGTGGTCGAGGCCGATGCGGACGATGAGGGAGGCGTCCTTCAGCAGGCCGAGCTGACGCGGCAGCAGCTCCCGCGTGTGGGGATCCTGGCGCGGATCGGTGAGGCTCTCGACGCGGACGCGGTCGCCGCCGACCGCCGCGACCAGGTCCGCCAGGTCCGTCGTCGTGGCGGCGACGGGCAGGGTCGCCGCCACGAGGAGCGCCAGCAGCACGCTACTTCTTGACGAAGATGGTCTTCGGGATCATGCAGTGCACGCCCTTGCGGATGTCCACCACCTGGGTGACCCGGCAGTCGCCGACCATCGACGTGAGCGCGTACGCCTCGTCGCGGCTCAGCGCCACCATCTTCTGGCCGACCAGCATGTTGACCGTCTCCCGCGTCGCGATCTTCATCGCCTCGTCCAGGTCCTCGTCGAACCCCATGGCGATCCAGTGCGTGGGCGTCTCCGCGCGCGGCCACTCGACCTTCATGTCCTTGCGCACGATCGGCTGCAGCACGATCTCTCGGTACGCGCACTCGAGCGCGGTGAGGCTCACCTCGCCGTTGCCTTGCCGGCAGTGCGAGTCGCCTGTCCAGAGGAGCGCGCCCTTGACGAATACCGGCACGAACAGCGTCGAGCCTTCCTGCAGCTCGTTGAGGTCCATGTTCGAGCCGTTCTTCCACGGCCGGAGCGTGCTCGTGCGGCCCTTGGCATCCCTGATCGGCGGACCGGCCTTCTCCTTCGGCTCGTTCGGGTCGGGCGCCACCCCGATGGTGCCGGGGAACGGCTGCAGGTCGATGTTGATACCGGGCTTGAATTCGGTCTGCTTCTTCTCGAGGTCGAGATAGTAGTAGCGGACGAAGCCTTGCGGGAACTCGGGCCCGAGCTGACCGACGGTCGGGAACTGCGCGCCGGGCAGGTGGAAGTTCGTCGCGAATGCCTTCGGGACGATCTTCTTGATCCGGATCTCGAGGACGTCGCCGGGTTCGGCACCGTTCACGTAGATCGGTCCGGTCACCGAGTGCGGGCCGCCGCCCGGGTTGGCGAGGCGCAGCTTCACGATGTCATCCATGGTCGATCCCGGCTGGATCGCGTTGTGCGCGTGCATCATCGTCTCGATCGCGACCGTATCGCCCGAGTTGATCGTGAGCTTCGGCGGCTCGTTAGGATCGAGCCACCCCCACTGGGTCGTCTGCAGCGTGGCGGGTAGCACGTGGTACTTCGCCCCGCCCACGGCCACCGCCCGATCGCGCTTGGCCTCGTCGAGCGGTGTGAGCTGATAGGGCTGCTGGGCGATGGCGTAGAGGCCGACGGTCAGCAGGACGGCGGCCATGGTCAGCGTTGCGACGATGCGCTTGCGGGTCTTGAGAGCGGGCATCGCGTTGCCCTCCTTGTGATCCATGACGAGGCGCGTTGGGGAGACGGCATCATGGCGATGCTTTGAGCGACCGTCAAGAGGGGCGATAATCGCGAGCATGCACGACGCGTTGGGGTTGCGCGACGACGAGCGGAACGTTCGCGACCTCACCCGCGCCATCGCTCGCCAGCGCATCGCGCCGCTGGCCGCCCAGGTCGACGAGAGCGAGGCCTATCCCGCGGAGCAGCTCCGCCTGCTGAGTCAGCAGGGCTTGATGGGGCTCTACATTCCGGAGGCGTACGGCGGCGCCGGCCTCGGCGCGCGGGCCTTCTGCCTCGCCGTGGAAGAGATCTCGTGGGCGTGCGCGTCCACGGCGGTGATCTACCTCGTGCAGTACGCCGCCGGGTACCCGCTCGTCTCGCACGGCACGGAGGAGCAGAAGCGTCGCTATCTGCCACGACTGGCGGCGGGGGAGATCACCACCGCGCTCTCGATCTCGGAGCCCGGCGCGGGCTCGGACGCGGCGAGCATGACGACGACCGCGGTTCGCAAGGGCGATCGCTACCTCCTCAACGGCACCAAGATGTGGGTCACCAACGGCAGCCATGCCTCCGTGCTCACGCTCTTCGCAACCGTCGACCGCGGCCGCGGTCACAAGGGGGTCACGGCCTTCCTCGTGGAGCCGACCTTCCCCGGATTCGCCTTCGGCAAGCTCGAGCGCAAGATGGGCATCCGTGGTTCGCCGACGGTCGCGGTGCACCTGAGCGACTGCGAGGTGCCCGTCGACAACCGTCTCGGCGACGAAGGCCAGGGCTTCCGCGTGGCCCTGGGCGCGCTCGACCGCTCGCGTCCCGCCGTCGGCGCCCAGGCGGTCGGGATTGCCCAGGCCGCGCTCGATGCGTCGGTCGCCTACGCGCGCGAGCGCCAGCAGTTCGGCCAGCCCATCGCGGCGTTCCAGGGGCTGCAGTTCATGCTGGCCGACATGGCGATGCAGGTGCACGCCTCGCGGCTCATGGTCTATCACGCGGCGGCGCTGGTGGACGGCGGCGGCGCCCCGACCTCGCTCGAGTCGTCGATGGCGAAATGCTTCGCGAGCGACGCGGCGATGAGGGTCGCCACCGACGCCGTCCAGATCCATGGCGGCTACGGCTACACCCGCGAGTATCCCGTCGAGCGGTTCATGCGCGACGCGAAGATCACGCAGATCTACGAGGGCACCAATCAGATCCAACGCACGGTGATCGCGCGCGAGATCCTCGGCGCGCCGCAGCGCTGACCGCGCGGCCGGGCTCCGGTTGTAGTTGTTCGAACTGCGTTGTAGCTCTTCCCGTCGTGCGTGCAGTGGCATCGCGCCTGCACCCCTGATGGAGCGACGGGACGGCCACCGTCCCGTTCACTCAGCAATCCGCAGGGGGGTCAAGCATGAAGCAGCGATATGCATCGATCGCGACGGCGTCGCTGGCGGCGTTCGTCATGGGGATCGGACCGGCGGCCGCACAGGTGACGACGGGCGCGACCGACTCGTCCACGCCGAGCGTCAGCGGCAGCACGCCGGGCGGCTCGTCGATCACGGTCAGCCCGAACACGAACGTGAGCCCGAGCACGAACATCGGCACCGGTAACCAGAGCACCTCGAGCAACGTGGGCTCCGGCGACCAGAGCACGTCGACGAACCAGAGCAGCTCGACGAACGTGGGTTCCGGTACGCAGTCGACGGACACCTCGCAGGGGACGACGACCTCGAGCCCGAGTGCAAGCCCGACCTTGGGCTCGAGTGACAACACCACCAACACGAACACCAACGTCAACCGGAACACGAATCAGAACACCAGCACCAGCCCGAGCGCGAGCCCGCCGTCATCATCGGGCACGATGTCGGGTACGACGAGCGGCACCGCGTCGGGGCCGACCGGCTCGACCGACGGAAGCAGCAACGCCAACGTCAACACGAACGTGAACGAGAACCGCAACACCAACGCCACCCAGTCACCGGCCGCCAGCCCGCGCACGGATGACACCGACAGGATGAAGCAGGACGAGGGCAAGAAGACCGGCCTGGACCGCGCCGATGAGGCGGCCGGCCCGCACGGTCAGCACGGCCGCGACAACGCGCGGGAGCGCGGTAACCGATAGAAGCCTCCCGCAGCCCGTCGCAGTGAGACGAGCGGTCAGGGTATGGGGGGCCCAATTCAGGGCCCCCCATGTCCGAGCGCCTGCTAGCATCGCCTCGTGGACGCGGCCCGTGCGCTCGACGATTTCTTGGCCACGCTCAGCGCTGAACGGAGCGCCTCGCGCCACACGCTCGACGCCTACCGACGCGATCTCCGCGATTTTTTCGATGTGCTCGCGCGGCGCCGTGTAGTGCCACTGACCGCGAAGCCCGACGACGTCGTCGCGTGGATCGAGCGCCAGCGAAAAGCCGGACGCAAGGCGTCGACGATCGCCCGGCGCATGGCCGCGCTGCGCGGCTTCTATGCGCACCTCGTGCGCGAGCGGGTGATCGCGCGCGATCCCACCGAGCATATCGAGCAGCCCCGCCTGTCCCGTCCGCTGCCGAAGACGCTCTCGCGCGAGGCGGTGGCCGCGCTGGTCGAGTCGCCCGACGTGACGACGCCGCGCGGTCTGCGCGACCGCACGCTGCTGGAGCTGCTCTACGCGAGCGGGCTGCGCGCCAGCGAATGCCTCGCGTTGCGCGTGCGCGACGTCAACCGCAACGCGGGGTACGTGCAGTGCATGGGCAAGGGACGCAAGGAGCGGCTGGTGCCGGTGGGCGCGGAAGCCCTGACCTGGCTCGACCGCTACCTGGCCGCCGCCCGCCCGGCGCTGCTCGGTCCGGGGCGCGAGTCGCCGCTGATCTTCGTGAACCCGCGCGGGCGGGGGCTTTCGCGCCAGTCGCTGTGGCAGGTCGTCTTGCGGGCGGCCCGGCGCGCCGGGTTGAGGCAGCGGGTCTCGCCCCACACGCTCCGGCACTGTTTCGCCAGCCACCTGCTCGAGGGCGGCGCCGACCTGAGAGCCGTCCAGGCGATGCTCGGCCACGCGGATATCGCGACCACGCAGATTTACACGCACCTGCCGTCGTCGGCCATCCGCCGGATGTACGATCGGTTCCACCCGCGGGCGTCGGCCGTCGACGCGCGCGATTGACGTCGTCCGGACCGAATGGTAGATGTCTAGACAACCTGAGTCCGGGAGGCGGCCGTGAACTACCGTCCGGGCGTTCCACGCTACCAGCAGATCGCCGATGCGATTCGCCGCGATCTTCGCGGCGAGGGCGAGCGCATCGACTCGGAGCACAGCCTGTGCGCGCGCTTCAAGGTGAGCCGGCCGACCGTCCGTCAGGCGCTCGACGTGCTGGTGCACGAAGGCCGCCTGTACCGGCACGCCGGGCGGGGCACCTTCAGCACGGCGGCCGCCGGCGGCGATTCGCGCCTGCGCGTCATCGGGTCGATCGACGACATGATCGCCCTCGGCGACGAGACGTGGTTCAAGCTGATCTCCAACGAAACGATCCCGGTGCCGCCCAACATCGCCCAGGCGCTGCGGCTGCCGCCCGGGTCGAAGGCGGCGCGGGTGATCGGCGTGCGTCACGCCGAGAGCGGGCCCTTCCAGCACGTGACGGCGTGGGTGCCGACGGGGATCGCGGCCCAGCTCTCGGACGAGGACATCTCGAAGACCTCGCTCCTCGGCGCCATCGAGCGGCACGTCGAGGTGCCGATCAAGACGCTCGAGCAGGTGGCCGACGCGGTGCTGGCGCCACGACAGGTGGCCGAGCTGCTGCAGATCCGGCCGCGGGCGCCGCTGCTGATGTTCGAGCGGACGTACTTCGCCGCCAACGGCGAGGTCGTGGAGCACGCCGTGTCGTACCAGACGACGCGGCGATATCCGTACCGCGTCGTGCTCGCCCGCGCGGAGCGCCGGAGCTGACGGCATGTCGTATCGCGTCGGCTTCGACGTCGGCGGCACCTTCACCGACTTCGTGCTGCAGTCGCCCGCGGGTGAGCTGACCACCGGCAAGCGCCTCACCACCTATCCCGATCCTTCCGAGGCGTGCCTGGCGGGCCTCGACGCGCTGCTGGCGCGAGCGGGCGTGACCTGGACCGACATCGGCCAGGCCGTCCACGGCACGACCCTCGGCTCGAACATCGTGATCGAGCGCAAAGCGCGCGGCGTCGGTCTGCTGACGACGCGGGGCTTCCGGGACGTGCTGATCATCGGCCGGGAGAAGCGGTACCAGGTCTACGATCTGCAGATCGAGAAGCCGCCGCCGCTGGTGCCGCGGCGCCTCATCGGCGAAGTGACCGAGCGCGTGCTCGCCGACGGCTCCGTCCGCACCCCGCTCGACGAGGGCGACGCGCGGCGCGCCATCCGCGAGCTCGTCGCGCGCGGTGTGCGCACGCTCGCGGTGTGTCTGCTCCACGCCTATCTGAATCCGGCTCACGAGAAGCGCATCGCCGCGCTGGCCGCCGAGGAAGCGCCCGGGCTCGCCGTCACGCTGTCGCACGAGGTGTCGCCGACGTTCCGCGAGTACGAGCGGACCTCGACGACTGTCGTCAACGCCTACGTGATGACGGCCATCCGGGATTACCTTCGCGGTCTCGGGCGCGCCGTCGGCGAGCGCGGCTACCGCGGGCGCCTGTTCGTCATGCAGTCCTCCGGCGGCATCGCCACCGCGGAGGCGATGGAGCGCTATCCGGTGCGGATGATCGAGTCGGGACCGGCGGCGGGCGCCTTGATGGCGGCCGCCTACGGCGAGATCACCGGTTACCGCGACCTCGTCGCGTTCGACATGGGCGGGACCACCGCGAAGCTGGCGCTCATCGAGGACGGCCGGCCCTTCACGACCACCGCCTTCGAGCTCCATCGCGTGAACAACGCCGCCGGCAGCGGGCTGCCGATGAACATCCAGGCTCTCGACCTCGTCGAGATCGGCGCCGGCGGCGGCTCCATCGCGCGCGCCGCACTCGGCGTCATCGCGGTCGGGCCGGAGAGCGCCTCATCCTCGCCGGGTCCGGCGTGCTACGCACGCGGCGGCACCGAGCCGACGGTCACCGACGCCAACCTCGTGCTCGGCTACCTCAACCCCGACGACTTCGCGGGCGGGACGATGCGCCTCGACGCGCCCGCGGCCGCCGAGGCCATCGAGGCGCGCGTGGCGCGCCCGCTCGGGCTCGCGCTCGCGGAGGCGGCGTGGGGCATCCACGCCGTGGTGACCACCAACATGGAGCTCGCCACGCGCGTGGTGTCGATCGAGCGCGGCCGCGATCCGCGCGCGCTGACGCTGATCGCCTTCGGTGGCTCCGGCCCCGTGCACGGCTGCCGGCTGGCGCAGGCGCTGGGCATTCCACGCGTGATCCTGCCGGCGGCGGCCGGCGTGACGGCGGCCATCGGCCTCCTGGCGGCGGAGGTGAAGTTCGATGTCGCGCGCACGTACGTGCGGCGGCTGGACGCGCTCGATGCCGGAGCGCTCAATGTGATGTTCGACGAGATGGCGGCCCAGGCGACCGCCGTCGTGCGCGAGTCGGCGGTCCCCGGCACGGCCACGCTCGTGCGCTCCGTCGACGCGCGCTACGTCGGGCAAGGCTACGAGCTGACAGTGTCGGTGCCTGCCGGGCCGCTCGACGCCGCCGCCCTCGCGCGCGTGCGCACGGCCTTCGACGAGGTCTACGCCGCGCGCTACGGGTACGCCAACGCCGCCGAGCCCGTGGAGACGGTGACGTGGAAGCTCTCCGCGGTGGGTGCCGCGCCACGCGTGAGCCTCGCCAAGGCGGGCGACGGCCGTCAGGACGGCGCGCTCAAGATGCGTCGCCGGGCCTGGTTCCCCGAGCGCCGCGGCTGGACGGACTGCCCCGTGTACGATCGCTACGCGCTCGCAGCCGGGGCCCAGCTCACCGGACCGGCGATCGTCGAGGAGCACGAGTCGACGTCCGTCCTGCCGCCCGGCACCACGGCTGCCGTCGACGAATATGCCAACCTTCTCGTAACCGTCGCCGCCGCATGAGCGCGCCCGACCCGATCACGCTGGGTGTGATCTGGGGCGCGCTGCAGTCGATCGCCGTCGAGATCGGCACCACCGTCCACAAGACGGCGTACTCCGAGCAGGCGCGCGAGGGCCAGGACTTCTCGGTCGCGGTCTTCGACCCGCGCGGGCGGATGGTTGCGCAGGGACCGTACTCGCCCGGCCACATGGGGGCCATGTCGTTCGCGGTGAGGAACGCATTGGCCGCGCATCCGGCAGAGACGCTGCGGCCGGGCGACGCCATCCTGCTGAACGATCCGCTGCTGGGGTCGGGACACCTCCCGGACTTCTTCATCACGCAGCCGGCCTTCCACGAGGGACGGCTCGTCGGCTTCGCCGTCAACATCCTGCATCACACCGACGTCGGCGGCGCCCGGCCGGGCAGCCAGGCCGTCGAGGGAATCTTCGACTACTTCCAGGAGGGCCTGCGTATCCCGCCCACGAAGGTCTGGCAGGAGTACCGCGAGCAGGAGGGCATCGTCGCGATCATCGCGGCGAACACGCGCACGCCCGACAAGGTGCTCGGCGATCTGCGCGCCCAGCGCAGCGCGCTCCGGGTCGGCGAGCTGCGGCTGACCGAGCTCTGCCAGCGCTACGGCCGCGAGACGCTGCTCGCGGCGATGGACGAGATCGTGGCCCGGAGCGAGGCCAACATGCGGGCGGCCATCCGTGCGGTGCCGGACGGCGTCTACACGTTCGAGGACTTCCTGGACGACTACGGGCCGGGCACTGCTCCGCTCCGGGTCGTGGTGACGGTGAGCGTCGACGGTGACGCGATGACGATCGACTACGCCGGCTCGAGCCCGCAGACGGCCTCCGGGATGAACTCGTACATCAACTACACGCGCTCCTACTCCTACGCCGCGGTGAAGTGCTTGACGGATCCGGCCGCGCCGATGAACGAGGGCGCGCTGCGGCCGATCACGGTGATGGCGCCCGAGGGCTCGTTCCTGAACCCGCGCCCGCCGGCGGGCGGGGGCCCACGCGCGGTGATCTGCTACCGCATCTTCGAGGCGGTCATCGGCGCTCTTGCCCCGGCGCTTCCGGAGCGCGTGGCGGCCGCCGCCTCGCATTTTGCGAATCCGACGTTCGGCGGCTGGGATCGGGCGCGCAAGCGGCGCTTCGTCGCCTACGAGCTCGTGCTGTCCGGCACCGGGGCGCGGGCGACGCGGGACGGGTGCGAGGCGATGTCGTACGCGTTCAACGCCTCGAACATTCCCGTGGAGGCGCAGGAGGCCCACCAGCCCGTCATCATCGAGCGCTTCGAGTTCATTCGCGACTCGGCCGGGGCCGGCCGGTTCCGTGGCGGCAGCGGCATCCGCCGCGACATGCGGTTCCTGGCCGACGAGGGAAAGCTGACGAACCTGTCCGAGCGACAGCGCTTCGCCCCCTACGGCCTGTTCGGCGGCGAGGCGGGCGCGCTGGCGCGGACGGTGCTCAATCCGGGCGCCGCCGAGGAGCTCGTCCACGGCAAGCAGTCCCGCGAGTTCGAGTACGGCGACGTGATCTCGTTCCAGCAGTCGGGCGCGGGCGGCTACGGCGATCCCTTTGCCCGCGATCCCGCGCGCGTCCTGGCCGATGTGCTCGACGACTACGTGTCGATCGCGGCCGCGCGCGACCAGTACGGCGTGGTGATCACAGGCAACGGCGCCGAGCTCGCCCTCGACGAGGGCGCGACGGCCGCGCTGCGCGAGCGGTCGAGGAATCGGTTGCAACAGGCATGATCGACTTCACGTCCGACCAGGAGCAGTTCCGCCGATCCGTGGCGCGTTTCGTCGACGCCGAGGTCGTCCCGGCCGCCCAGGCTCTCGACGAGCGCGGGGAGTTTCCCGTCGCGCTCTTCCGCCGGCTCGGCGAGCTCGGCTATCTCGGGCTCCGCTATCCGGAGAAGTACGGCGGCGCCGATGCCGACATGACCACGTATTGCCTCTTCGCCGAGGAGCTGGCCCGGGGCTCGCTGTCGGTGGCCGCCGCCGCCGCCATGCAGGGGCTGATGGGCACGCACTTCATCCACAAGTACGGCTCCGAGACCCTGCGCGAGCGCTATCTCGTCCCCGCCCTGCGCGGTCAGCTCGTCGCCACGTTCGCCATGACGGAGCCGAACGCCGGCTCCGACGTGGCCAACCTCACGACGCGCGCCGAGCGCCGCGGCGACCGATGGGTGTTGCGCGGCGCCAAGACGTGGGTCACCAGCGCCCCGGTGGCCGACGTGCTGACGGTGGCGGCCAAGACGTCGGACGAGCGGGGCCTGAAGAACATCGCGCTCTTCCTGCTCGACCGGACGGTCATGCGCGGCATCACGCTCGGCAAGCCGATCGACAAGATGGCGGTGCGCGCGTCGGCGACGGGCGAGATCCTGCTCGAGGACGTCGAGGTGCCGCACGAGCACCTGCTCGGCGGCGAGACCGGCGGCACGGAGAAGATCAGCGGGATCCTGGCGGAGATCCGCATCATGACGGCCGCGCTCTCGGTCGGTCTCGCGCGCGCCGCCTACGACGCCGCCCTGGCCTACGCGCGCGAGCGCGTGGCATTCGGCAAGCCGATCGGCGAGCACCAGGCGATCGGCTTCAAGCTCGCCGACATGCTCACCTCGATCCACGCCGCCGCCCTGCTGACGTACCAGGCGGCGGCGCGGCTCGACGCCGGCCGCCCGGTCGGCCGCGAGGCGGCCATGACGAAGCTCTTCGCCTCCGAGACGGCGGTGAAGGTCACCGACGAGGCGGCGCGGATCTTCGCCTCCTACGGCCTCGCCATGGAGTATCCGGTTCAGCGCTATTTCCGGGACGCGCGCTTTCTCTTGCCCGGCGGTGGCACCTCCGAGATCCTCCGCGTCGTCATCGGCCGCGAGCTCGACTGGGACAGGGGAGCGGCGTTCGCATGAGGCGCTTCGAGGTGCTGACGTTCGACTGCTACGGCACGCTCATCGACTGGGAGCGCGGCCTCGCCGACGCGTTCGCGACCGCCGCGCGGGCGGACGGTGTCGTCCTCGACCGCGCAACGCTGCTGGCCGCGTACCACGAGATCGAGCCCGTCATCCAGGCCGAGCGCTATCGCAGCTATCGTGACGTCCTCGCGCTGACGGCGCGGCGACTCGCCGAGCGC
>JBIOXS010000123.1:0-34447 GCA_044869815.1 Candidatus Rokuibacteriota bacterium
GCGGTCACGACGCACGTCGCCGCCGCCACCTCGAGGCTCACGACGAAAGCGCGCCGAAAGCTTCCGTCGGACCAGACGTCGAGATACCAGCGTGACGTCAGGCCGTGCGGGAGGAGCGTGTTGAGCCAGACCTCGCCGATGGAGCCGAGGATGAGGAGCGCGATCGGGAGGACCAGGTACGCCAGGTAGCAGCCTGTGACCCATGCCATGCGCGAGAGACCTCGGCACCCGCGCGCCGCGCCGCGGGCGAGCGCAGAGTGTAGCATGCGCTCAGGCGAGGTCATCGACGGCTGCAGCGACGCTAGCGGACGCCGATGAGGTCGAGTTGGCGCCTCAGAATCCCTTCACGTACGGCAGTCGCCCCCCCGTCGCCTCGATCGCCGCGCCAGCTTCCAACAACACGCTGGTGGAATCCCACGTGCCGTTGACCAGCTGATTCCGCGGCCCGTCCGGCATCGTCGCCTTGATGACGCGATCGCCGAACCGCACCTCCTGCTTCTCCACGTCTACCGTGATCGAAGACTGAGGCGCCCGCCCGATCTCACGCTGAAGCCACTCGATATCCTGCTGCGAAGCGCGAAGACACGGGATCCCGAGCATCACGCAGTTCCCGGCGAAGATCTCACCGAACGACCCACCGACGATCCCGCGAATGCCCCAGCGCATCAGCGCCTGCGGCGCATGCTCGCGCGACGACCCGCAGCCGAAGTTCTGCCCGACGACCAGAACCGACGCGCCGCGGTACGCCGGCGAGTTGAACGGGTGCTCGGGATTCTGCTTCTTCGCGTCCTCGAATGCGTGCTCGCCAAGCCCCTCGAACACCACGGCCTTCAGAAACCGCGCGGGGATGATGCGGTCGGTGTCGATGTCGTTGCCAGTGACGGGGATGCCGCGCCCGGTGATCTGGCGGCGCTTGAAGTCCGTGGTCATCGAAGGATCTCTCTCACGTCGGCGACCTCGCCCGTGATCGCAGCGGCGGCGACCATGGCCGGACTCATGAGAAGCGTGCGTCCTGTCGGGCTGCCCTGGCGGCCGATGAAGTTTCGATTGCTGGACGACGCGCTCATCTCGCGGCCCTGGAGCTTGTCGTCGTTCATGCCGAGGCACATGGAGCAGCCGGCCTTGCGCCACTGGAAGCCCGCGTTCAAAAAGATCTGATCCAATCCTTCCGCCTCGGCGGCCTTGGCGACCTGCTGGGAGCCGGGGACGATCAGCGCGCGCACGTGCTTGGCGACCTTGCCCTTCTTTGCTACCTCGGCGGCGATGCGGAGATCCGACAGACGGCCGTTGGTGCAGGAGCCGACGAACGCCACGTCGATCTTAGCGCCCTTGATCGGCTGGCCTGCTGAGAAGCCCATGTGCGCGAGCGCCTCGCGATAGGTCGGGCGCTCGGGCTCGGGCGCGGACTCGGGTGAAGGGATGCGCTGCGTGACGCCCACCGACATCTCTGGATTGATGCCCCACGTGACGACGGGCTCGATACGCGCGCCGTCCAAGCGAGCAACGTCGTCGAACGACGCGCCTGGCTCGGTCGCCACGCCCTTCCAGTACGTGACCGCGCGATCGAACGCCGCACCCGACGGCGCGTACGGCTTGCCGCGCAGGTAATCGATCGTCGTCTGATCCGGGTTGACGTAGCCGCAGCGCGCGCCGCCCTCGATCGACATGTTGCAGACGGTGAGCCGTTCCTCCATCGTCATGCGCTCGATGACGGGCCCCGCATACTCGTACGCGTAGCCGACGCCGCCCTTCACGCCCAGCTGGTTGATGACCGACAAGATCACGTCTTTCGCGTAGACCCCCTTCGCGAGCGCGCCCTCGACGCGGACCTGGCGGAGCTTCGGCTTGGCCATCGCGAGACACTGCGTGGCGAGGACGTCGCGCACCTGCGTGGTGCCGATGCCGAAGGCGATGGCGCCGACGGCGCCGTGCGTGCTGGTGTGGCTGTCGCCGCACGCGATGGTCATGCCGGGCTGGGTGAGGCCGAGCTCGGGGCCGATGACGTGGACGATGCCCTGCTTGCCCGTCGCCATATCGAAGAGCTGCAGGTTGAAGTCCTTCATGTTGCGGTACATGTGCTGCGCCATCTCCTCCGCCTCGGGGTCGGCGTAGGGACGGGTCTGGTCGGCGGTCGGGATAATATGGTCGAGCGTCCCGAACGTGCGCTCGGGCATGCGCACCTTGAGCTTCAGCTCCTTCAGCATCTGGAAGGCCTGCGGCGTCGTGACCTCGTGGATCAGATGCAGGCCGATCAGGAGCTGGGTCTGGCCGGACGGGAGCGTGCGAACCGTGTGCGCTTCCCACACCTTGTCGAGCAGCGTGCGTGCCATGGGACTCCTTGTTCCTTATATATGGATGCGCCGGCCGGACCTCGGCCGGCGCACGAGCAGCCATTGTACTCCTGCGGCGCGCCGCCGGACGGCGCCCGCCGGCGGATCAGGTCGTCATCAGCTTCGTGTCGCCTGGCTTCATGACGTGCGCCGTCACGCCGCGCGCGGTCTCCTTGAGCGCGCGCTGGAACTCGTCGCCCGCGCCCACGCCGAGGACCAGGGCGTTGTGCGCGAAGTGCACCGGCACCGCCTGCGACACGCCCAGCCACTGGCACGCGCGCGCCGACTCCTCCGGCCCCATCGTGAACGGGCCGTTGCCCACGCACGCAATGGCGACGTTGGGCTGGTACCGCTCGCCGATCGTCTTCATGTCGCCAAAGAGGTCGGTGTCGCCGCTCAGGTAGGCGCGCACGCCGCCGATGTCGAGGATGAAGCCGGCCGCCGGGTAGCCGGCGAGTGTCGAGTGGACGGCCGGCACGAGGCGAACGGTCATCGCGCCGTGCTTCGTGGTGCCGCCGAAGTTCATGCTCGCGCCGCCATTGACGACCACCTTGGCCGGGTCGAGGCCGACCTTCTTGAACTGCTCGACGAGGCCGCGGCGCATGAGGTCGCTCTGGCCGGCCGTCATCACCGGCAGTCCCGCGCCGCTGAGACCCTGCAGCACCTCGAAATAATCGCCGATGTGATCGCCGTGATCGTGCGTGAGCAGGACCAGCACCGCGTCGGGCTTCTTGCCCGCGACGTACTGGACGAACCCGTCGCGCGAGGCGTACTCCGGCGGCTTCTTCACCCCGAAGCGGTCCCACCCCGCGTTGTTCCACACCCACGCGTCCAGGTACGCGATCTGCTTGTAGTCGGGCGTCGCCAGCTCCATGACGCCGCCGCCGAGCCACCGCACCGACATCTTGCCGCCCGTCATGCGCGGACTCGTCGAGCCGGCCTGTCCGAGCCCCATGGCGCGGCAGCCGCTCAGCGCCAGCCCGCCGCCGAGCGCCACCATGCCCCGAAGGAGTTGACGTCGGCCCATGTGGCGATCGCGGGGAGCGCCGCCGCAGCAGGAGTCGAGATCCGATCGCTTCATGTCATTCACCTCGCCGGAGAGTGAGCTGCGACCGGAAGGGTATGACGGCGCCCGCGGAGACGCAACGGGCGCGCGGATCGAGTAGTGCTCGTCTCTCACGCCGGCTCGGGCAGCCAGCTGCCGTGGAAGCCGAAGGGCACCCGCTGCGGCAGCGTAATCGTGGCCGCCGGCTTGCCGGCGAAGTCCTCGGCATCCAGGATGACGAGGTCGCTGGTGTCGCGCGCCGCATCGTAGACGTACGTGAGCAGCCAGCCTTCGTCTTCCGCCGCCGTCGGCGAAGCCGGCACGAACACGGGCTCCGAGGGCGCGCGGCCGGCGCCGAAGTCGTGGACGGTCGTGACGCCGCTGCGGAGGTCGTACTTCACCAGGGAGGTCTCGGCGCCGCGGTTGCCGCCGCGCTCCACCGCGTAGCCGAAGCGGTGGGCGAGGCCGGTGAGGCGCTCGTCGAAGCGCGGGAACTCGACCGGGCGGTCGTCCAGCGGCCCCTCGCTGACTTTACCGGCGCCGACGTCGACGCGCCACCGGTGGAGCGAGGCGGTGACGCGCTCCGACGAGCCCGCGCGCCAGAGCTCCGGATAGCGCACGACGTCCATCACCACGCCGCCGCGCTCGTCCTCGTACGCGTTCAGCGGGTGGAAGACGTAGCACGGGGCGACGTCGACCCAGCGGACGTCCGCGTTGCTCCCGCCGCGCGGCATGACGCCCAGGCGCGCGCCGTAGTCGTCGCTCCAGCGGTACGGCATGGTGCCGGCCATCGCGAGGTCGAGGTCGAAGACGACGGGGAGGTCCATGAAGACGACGTGACGCTCGGTGATGCCGAAGTCGTGGATCATCGTCGGGCCGGGCACCTCGATGACCTCGCTCTGCACCAGTCGGCCGGCGGCGTCCGCACGGTGGTAGGTGAGGAAGGGCGGCGCGAACGAGTACGCGAAGAAGTGCAGCTCGCCGGTGCGCGGGCAGCGCTTCGGGTGGGCCGTCATCCCGGTGGTGAGGCGGCCGCCGTAGTCGTAGCAGCCGACCGTCTCGAGCTCCCGCGTGACCTCCGTCGGGAATGACGTCTCGACGAGCGCGAGCACCCGGCCGGCGTGCTCGATGACGTGCGTGTTCGCCGGGCCCGCCGTGAGATCGCCGATCACGGGCGCGTCCTCGACGAAGGTCCGCGTCCGGACGTAGCGGTTGCGGTACCACCGGGCGCGGCGGTCGCGCAGCGCGACGCCGTGCAGCATCCCGTCGCCCAGGAACCAGTGCGGCGACGTCCCCGTCTTCGGATTCGGGCCGTTGCGCACGTAGGTGCCGCGCAGCGCCGCGGGGACGGCGCCCTGGATGGGAAGGTCGAACGCGGTGACCTCCCGCTCGACCGGCGCGAAGTTGCCCTGGAGATGAAACGGTTGCTCGTCCATGGCCGCCTCCAAACTTAACGGTGTTTGGCGAGATTTAACGATGTTATCTCGGCGACGGGCCGCACGCGTGACCGCGCTGCTCCAATCCGGCCTGGCGCCCGCTCGCTGACGCGGCTCCGAACCCCTGCCGCCGATTGCACCCTCCTAAGGAGCAAGACGGAGGGACCCATGAGCAAGCTGGCGGACAAAGTTGCGATTGTCACGGGCGCGTCCAAGGGTATCGGCGCGTCCATTGCGAAGCATCTGGCGGCCGAGGGCGCTGCCGTGGTGGTCAACTATGCATCCGACAAGACGGACGCCGAGCGCGTCGTTGCCGATATCACGAGCAATGGCGGGAAAGCGGTGGCCGTCCAGGCCAACGTCGCCAAGCAGAGCGACATCGACCGGCTGTTCTCCGAGACGAAGAAGGCGTTCGGGCGCCTCGACGTTCTCGTGAACAACGCCGGCATCTACGAGTTCTCGCCGCTCGAGGAGGTCACCGAGGCGCACTTCCACAAGCATTTCGATACCAACGTGCTCGGGCTGATTCTCGCCTCCAAGGCGGCGGTGAATCATTTCGACTCGACCGGTGGGAGCATCGTGAACGTCAGCTCGGTGGCGTCGACGGCCGCGCCGCCGAACACCTCGGTCTACAGCGCGACGAAGGCGGCGGTGGATGCCGTGACGCGCTCGCTCGCCAAGGAGCTGGGGCCGCGCAACATCCGCGTCAACGCGATCAATCCGGGCGTGGTCGACACGGAGGGCTTCCGCGCGGCCGGCTTCGACGCCAGCGACTTCCGCAAGGAGGTCGAGGCGAAGACGCCGCTGGGGCGCATCGCGCAGCCCGACGACATCGCGCCGGCCGCGGTATTTCTCGCATCACCGGACTCACGCTGGATCACCGGCGAGACGCTGCTCGTCGCGGGCGGGCTGCGCTAGTCACCGACGAGGCTCGCAAGGAGGCGCTCATGCGGTCCATCTCGTGGCTCGCGATTCCTGTCCTCCTCCTGACCGTCGCCGTAAATCCCGCGTCGGCCACGGAGCGTCCGATCGCGCGCGATGTCGACCTGGAAGCGTTGCAGGAAGCGGTCCGCTGGCCGAAGGCCGAAGTCCAGACCGTCATGGCGCTCGCCGGCCGCTTCATCGCGGCGCGACGCGACGCAGAGGCGCTCGACTACTTCCGCGAGCGCGCCACCGCCGAGCCGAATCGGGGCCTCTTCCTGGCACTGGAGGGCCTCTTCCAGGCGCGCCGCGCCGGCGAGGTGTCGCTGTTCCGGCGCGTCGCCTGGGTCAACGACGCGATCGCCAAGCTCGACCGCGCGGTCGCGCTCGACCCCGGGCTGCCCCGGTATCTCCGAGGCGTGGTGCTGGCGACTCTCCCGGCACGCTTCGGCAAGGCGCCGACAGCGGTGGAGGACCTCCGCTGGGTTCTCGACAACAAGGAGCGCTTTCCCGTTGGCCTCAGGCGTGGCGCGTACGCCGGGCTCGCGAGCGCGTACACCACGCTCGGCCGAGAGGTCGAGGCCCGCGAGGTGCTCGCCCGGGCCGGCCTGTCACGCGTCGATCCGACGCGGCCCGTGCTGACGATCGACGGTTCGGTCACCGCGCGCGACGGGTTCCGCTTCCGCCCACCGCGCATCATCGAGCCGGCGCCCGGCGTTCGCGTGGCGCAGGGCTTCGACTTCGGCGACATCGCGTTCGTCTCGACCAATGACGGCATCGTCGCGATCGATGCCGGCACCACCGAGGATAACGCCCGGGCGGCGCTGGCCACGCTCCGCCGCGTGACGACGGCGCCGATCACGCACGTGATCCTGACCCACGCCCACTGGGACCACATCGGCGGACTCCGGGCCCTGCGGGGAGCGGACACCCGCGTGATCGCGCAGGCGGCGTTCGCCGACGAGCTGCGGGTCGTGAACGAGACCGGCGTGGCGTTCCGCTACTTCTTCGGCACGGCGGGGAGTCAACGCCGCTACGACGTCGTGCCGGATCAGCTGATCCGCGACGCGCAGACGCTGACGATCGGCGGCACGAGGTTCGGGCTCCATCCGGTGCGCGGCGGCGAGACCGTCGATGCCCTCCTCGTGCACCTGCCGGACAAGGGCGTGCTCTTCGTCGGCGATGTCTTCATGCCGTATCTCGGCGCGCCCTTCGTGGCGGAGGGCTCCGCGGAGGGACTGTTCGAGGCGATCGCGACCATCCGCTCGCTCGTCCCGCGCATGCTCGTGCACGGCCATCCGCCGCTGACCGACTTCTTCACGATGGAGGCGCTGCCCGGGCTGGAGACGGCTCTCCGCGAGCTCCACCGGCGCACGCGCGCCGGCGTCGCCGACGGGCGGACGCTCGCAGAGATCCTTCAGCAGAACATCCTGCCGGCCACGCTGCGCGACACGCCGGCGGTCGTCCTGCCCTATCTCGTCACGCGCAACAACTTCGTCAGCCGCGTCTATCACCAGTCGACCGGCTACTGGAAACCGGACGGTGAAGGCATCGAGATCCTGGCGCCCGCGGAGTGGGCGGCCGCGCTCGATCTTCTCGGCGGCGGCCGCGCGGAGCCATTCGCCCGCAGCGCGCAGACGCTGCTCGAGCGAGGCGATGACGTCCTCGCGCTCAAGCTGACGCAGCTCGCGCTACTGCGCCATCCGGCGAACGAGGACCTCACCCGGCTGCGGCAGCGCGCGCTCGACAATCTGCGGACGCGCAACCAGCAGCTGAACCCGTTCAAGTTCATCATCTACTCGGAGTGGGCGGGCGCCGAGCTGTCACCGGTCGAATAATGACCAGGGAGCGCCGCATCCTTTATATATAGTGGCCGGCTTCGACGTCGCGATCATCGGCGGCGGCTCCGCGGGCTGTGCGCTCGCGGGCCGCCTGGCTGCGCGCACGGACCTGCGGATCGCTCTCGTCGAGGCCGGCCCCGACTACGGGCCACGCTCCGGCGGCGGCTGGCCGTCCGAGCTCCTCGACGCGCACCACACCTCGGACAGCCACGACTGGGGCTACGCGCAGTCGCGCGCGCGCGTGATCGGCGGGTGCTCGACCCACAACGAGGCCGCGCTGGTGCGCGCGCTGCCGGGCGACTATGACGCCTGGGCGGTGCCCGGCTGGGCAGACGCCGACCTCGCGCCGCTGATCGAAGGCGTCGCGCGGGCGGTGCCGACGCGCGTGTGTCGGCCCACGGATCTCGCGGCCTGGCAGCGATCGTTCCTCGAGGCCGCCGTCGCCGAGGGCTTCCCGTTGCTGCGCGACGCGGATGCATCGCCGGGCGCTCACGGTGTCGCGCCGTTCGTGCAGAACGTGAAGGACGACGTCCGGTGGAACGCCGCGTTCACGTTCCTCGATCCGGTTCGGCCACGCGTCACCGTGCTCGGCGGGCTCCTCGCCGACCGCCTCGTGCTCGAGCGAGGTCGTGCGCTGGTGCTAATCGCGCATGATCGGGACGGGCCGCGCGAGATCAGCGCAGAGCGATTCGTGCTGTGCGCCGGCGTCTACGGCTCTCCCGCCATCTTGATGCGCTCCGGCGTCGGCCCCACCGAGCATCTCCGGAAGCGCGGGATCCGGGTCGAGACGCCGCTGCGCGGCGTGGGCGCCAACCTCCACGACCATCCCGGCGTCGGCTTCGAGTACGAGCCGACCGCGAGCGCCCGCCGCGCGGCCAGGGACGACGAGGCGAGCGGCCGGTTCCAGGAGTCCCAGGTGGTGCTCCGGGCCGCGCCCGATCTGCACGTCGTGCCGTACCAGACGCACGACGAGGGCACGTGGTCGTTCGGGATCCTCGTCTATTGCATGAGCCCGCGCTCGCGCGGCCACGTGCGGCTCACCGGCCGTGATCCGGCGGCGCCGCCGGAGATCGAGCCGGCCCTGCTGAGCGACCGCGGCAAGCACGATCTCGACGCGCTGATCGACGGGGTGGATCTCGTCCACCGCTTGACCGGACGTGCGCCGCTGGCCGATGCCATCGCGCGCGGACCGAGACGGTTCAAGGCGCGCGCGCGCCGGGCGCGGTTCGTCCGCGGCAACGTCACCGACTACTCGCATCCCGTCGGCACGTGCCGCATGGGCGCGTTGCCGCAGGACGGGGACGTGGTCGACGCGCGTGGCCGCGTGCACGGCCTGGCGAACGTCTTCGTCGCGGACGCGTCCGTCTTCCCCCGCATCCCGCGGGCGAACGTGAACCTGACCTGCTACGTGATCGGGGTACGCATGGCCGACCTGCTGTAGCTCGGGTACCATCTCGGCCATGGAAGCGCGGATCGCCGGGTTCTGCGCGCTGTGCCGGTCGCGCTGCGGGTGCATCTCGACCGTGGTCGACGGCAAGCTGGTGGCGATCGAGCCCGATCCCTCCCACCCGACCGGAAAGAACCTGTGCGTGAAGGGCCGCGCCGCGCCCGAGCTTGTGTACGCGGACGATCGGCTGCTTCATCCGATGAAGCGCACGCGGCCCAAGGGCGATCCCGATCCCGGCTGGGTCCGCATCAGCTGGGACGAGGCGCTCGGGTGGACCGCCGAGCGGATGCGCGCGGTCGCCGAGCGCCACGGGCCCGAAGCCGTCGCGTTCGCCGTGACGACGCCGTCGGGCACCGCGGTCTCGGACGGCTTTCCGTGGATCACCCGCCTGATCCGGCTCTTCGGGAGCCCGAACATGACCTGGGCCGAGGAGCTGTGCGCCTGGCACCGTGACTACGCGACCGCGTACACGTTCGGCGTCGACATCGGCACGCCGGACTTTCCGCGGACCGGGTGCCTGCTGCTGTGGGGCCACAATCCCTCGACGTCGTACCTGGCGCAGGCGACCGCGGTCGCGGAGACGAAGGCGCGGGGCGCGGCGCTCGTCGTCGTCGACCCGCGACGCGCCGGGCTGGCGGGCAAGGCGGACCAGTGGCTGCGCGTGCGACCGGGGAGCGACGGGGCGCTGGCGCTCGGGCTGGCCGGCGTGATGATCGCGGAGGGCCGATACGATCGCGAGCTCATCCGCGACTGGTCGAACGGTCCGTTCCTCGTGCGCGACGACACGAGCCGATTCCTCAGCGCCGCCGATCTCGCGGCCGGTGGCGATCCCACGCGCTACGTCGTCTGGGACGCCGCGGCGGCGCGGCCCGTCGTCTACGACTCCGTTGCCGGCGGCTACGTGGACAACCTCAAAGAACCGCAGCTCCTCGGCAGCGTCCGCGTGCCCACCTCAAAAGGCGTCGTCGCGTGCCGGCCGGCGTTCGAGCGCTATGCGGCGCTGTGTCGCGAGTACCCGCCCGAGCGCGTCGCGCGCATCACCGGCGTGCCGGCTGCGCAGATCGTCGAGACGGCGCGCCTGCTCTGGGAGCGTCGGCCCGTGTCCTACTTCCACTGGACGGGCCTCGAGCAGCACACCAATGCCACGCAGACGGTCAGGGCGATCTCGCTGCTCTACGCGCTCACGGGCAGCTTCGACGCGCCGGGCGGCAACGTGCGTCCGACCCGGCCTCCGAGCAACGACCTGGGCGCGCTCTCGCTGCTGCCGAAGGGACAGCTCGAGAAAGCGCTTGGCCTGACGGAACGGCCGCTCGGGCTCGGCCGCAACGGCTGGATCCTTGCCGCCGACCTCCAGCGCGCGATCGTCGACGGCACGCCGTATCGCGTGCACGGGATGGTCGGCTTCGGCGGCAACATGCTCCTGTCGCAGCCAGGCGCGCGTGCCGCGCGCGAGGCGCTCATGCGGCTGGACTTCCTGGTGTTCGCGGATCTCTTCCTGACGCCGACGGCGGCGCTCGCCGACGTCGTGCTGCCCGTGTCCTCGGCGTGGGAGCGGGAAGGTCTGCGCGTCGGCTTCGGCCCCACGCACGACGGCGAGACGCTGATCCAGCTTCGGCCGGCGGCGATCGCGCCGCTCGGGGAGGCCCGGTCGGATACGTGGATCGCGTGCGAGCTCGCGAAGCGGCTCGGCCTGGGGAAGGAATTCTTCGACGGCGACGTGGATGCCGGGCATCGCTTCATGCTCGAGCCATCCGGCGTGACGCTGGAGGCGCTGCGCGCCAACCCGCAGGGTGTCCGCGTGCCGATCGAGGTCGCGTACCGGCGCTACGCGGCGAAGGGATTCGCGACGCCGAGCCGGCGCCTCGAGATCTACTCCTCGCAGTTCCTCGACCACGGCCATGCGCCGCTGCCCGACTACGTCGAGCCGGCGGCCAGCCCGGTCAGCCGGCCGGATCTCGCCGCGCGTTATCCGCTGGTGCTCACGAGCGCCAAGGTGGTGCAGTTCTGCCACAGCCAGCACCGGAACCTGCCGCGGCTCAGACGGCACAGCCCCGATCCGCTCGTCGAGCTCCATCCCTCCGCGGCGCAGTCGCGCGGAATCGCCGCCGACGACTGGGTCGAGGTCGAGACGCCGCGCGCGACGATGCGGGCGCGGGCGAAGCTCAACGCCACGCTCGCTCCTGACGTCGTCTGGGCGCAATTCGGCTGGTGGCAGCCGTGCGAAGCGCTCGGCTTGCCCGGCTACGAGGCCGTCGGCGAGAGCAGCGCCAATTACAACAATCTGATCGATGCCGAGGTCGCTGACCCGGTGAGCGGGACGGTCGCGCTGCGATCGTATCTCTGCGAGGTGCGCGCGGCGCCAGCGCCGGTAGGCCCGTAGCGACCGTCCGGTGAGCGGCCTCCCTTCACAGGTGGCCGCGTCTGTCATTGACAGGTGCTGCGACTTGACTGGTCGCGGGCCGCAGGCTAGCCTACGGCACTTCGAAGCGGCGTGACCGACCCTCCGGAGCGGAGGCCGAAATGAGACGTGACAATTCGACGCTTTGTCGCGTGTCCCAGATGCTCGCCGTCGTCTTGATCCTCATCGTGGCTGGCTCGGCCGCCATCTCGGTGGCGGCGTCCGCGGCCAAGGGCAAGCTGGTCCTGGCGTGGCACGCCGGCCTCTCGTCCCGGTGGCTCGATCCCCAGGACCACGACGGCACCGCGACGCCGGACAACTTCTTCACCGCCATCCACGACGCCCTCATCAAGAATCAGGGAACGGCGCTGTACGACCACCCGGCCCTGGCCGAGAAGTTCACGGTCGCCCCGGACGCGAAGACGGCGACCTTCACACTGCGGCGGGGAACCAAGTTTCACAACGGCGATCCGGTCACGCCGCAAGACGTCAAGTTCAGCTACGAGAACTACAAGGGCGCCAAGGCAGACGTCTTCAAGGCGAAGACCGACCGCGTCGAGATCGTCGACGACCGCACGATCCGTTTCCACTTCAAGGAGCCGTTCCTCGACTTCGCGATCCTGTTCGGGACGGCCAACGTCGCCGCGCCCGGCTGGGTCGTGCCGGAGAAGTACTACAAGCAGGTCGGCGCCGACGGCTTCAAGCAGAAGCCCATCGGCGCCGGGCCCTACAAGCTCGTGCGCCACGAGCCCGGCGTGAAGGTCGAGCTGGAGGCCTTCGACGGCTATTACCGGCCGGTCAACGCGCAGCAGCTCGTCATGATCGCGGTGCCGGAGGGGGCGACGCGAATGGCGATGCTGGAGCGCGGCGAGGCCGACATCATCTACTCGGTGCCGCCCGAGCTGATTCCGAGGCTCCAGAAGCTGCCGGGCGTCATGCTGGCGCCGGTCCTGTCGGGCTCCTGGTTCCTCGAGTTCCCCAACTTCCAGGACGCGAAGAACCCCTTCCGCGACAAGCGCGTGCGCGAAGCGGTGAGCCTCGCCATCGATCGGCGTGCCATCAACCAGGCCGAGTCCGCCAACCTCGGCAAGGTGTCGGGCAACTGGATCAACAACGACGTGCAGTACGCGCTCGAATGGCCCGAGACCGAGCGCAACGTCGAGAAGGCCCGGCAGCTCTTGAAGGACGCGGGGTATCCCAACGGCTTCGACGTAGATTGGCTGACGCCGCTGCCGGCGTGGTATTCGCGCGGCGAGCGGGTCATCGCGCAGCTCCGCGAGGTCGGCATCCGCGCCCGGCTCCAGTCCATGGAGCGTGGCGCGTTCTTCCAGCGTCTGCGGGGCGGGGCGAAGGAATGGCCCGGCGTCCAGATCATCATGCACGGAGTCAGGATCGCGGGAAGCTGGTCGTTCTGGTACGAGGCGCATGTGAAGTGCGGGGGCTTCAACTCGCGCGACCGGGTGTGCGTGAAGGACCTCGACGCCAGGTTCGAGCAATACGAGCGTTCCATCAATCCCACCGAGCGGAAGAAGCTCGCGGAGGACATCCAGCGCGCCATCCTGGAGAATCACTATCTCGTGCCGGTGTTCCGGCACGCGTTCATCAACGCGATCGGCCCCAGGGTCGCGGCCCAGAAGTGGCAGGACGTGTTTCCCACCATCACGACCGGGTACGCCTATCCCTGGGAAGACATCAAGCTGAAGCCGCAATAGGCCGTGCGGCAATTCGTCCTCCGGCGGGCGCTGTACAGCATCGTCACGCTCCTCATCCTGAGCGCGACGATCTTCGTCATCGTCCGCCTCACCGGTGATCCCGCGCTGCTGATGGCCGAGTCGGGCGCGCGCCCCGAGGACCTCGAGCGAGTCCGCCAGCAGTGGGGTCTGGACCGCTCGTGGCCCGCGCAGTACGTCGCCTTCATGCAGAACGCGCTTACCGGGGAGCTCGGCAAGTCGTTCAACTACCGGCTGCCGGTCAGCGAGCTCTACTTCCAGCGGCTGCCGAACTCGCTGCTGCTCGGTCTGGCCGCCACACTGATCTCGCTGCTGATCGGCGTGCCGGCGGGGATCATCTCGGCGGTGAAGGTGAACACGTGGTGGGACAACGTCGCCAAGGGGGTCGCCCTGCTCGGGCTCTCGATCCCCGGCTTCTGGCTCGGCCTGGTGCTCATCCTCGTCTTCTCCGTCTGGCTGCGCTGGCTGCCGACGTCAGGCGCCGGCGACTGGCGGCACGTTGTCATGCCCGCGCTGGCGCTCGGCTGGTACTTCGCGGCCTCCATGCTGCGGCTCACCCGCTCGAGCATGCTGGAGGTGCTCGGCAGCGAGTACATCAAGCTCGCCCGGCTCAAGGGGCTGCCGGACGTCGTGGTCATCGCCATGCACGCGTTCAAGAACGCGCTCATCCCGGTCTTCACGCTGGCCGGCGTGAACCTCGTCGTGATGGTCAACGCGGCCGTCATCATCGAGGTGATCTTCGCGTGGCCCGGGATCGGGCGCCTCCTCTACGAGGGCATCTTCCAGCGCGACTTTCCGCTCGTGCAGGGCGTGGTCATCATGGCCGGCTTCATGATCGTCGGCATCAACCTGGTCGTGGACATCCTCTACGCGCTGATCGACCCGCGCATCCGGCTGACGAGGTAGGCACCGTATGGCCACCATCGCCGGTGACCGACCACGGGCGCAGGGCGCGGAGCGGCGCCGGGCGAGCGCCGTGCGGCAGGCGCCGCTGGTGCCGATGTTGATCCTCGGCGGCCTGACGTTCGTGGCGCTGCTCGCCGACCTCATCGCGCCCCACGATCCGACGCTGCCGGTGCAGGGCACCAGCATCTTCGCGCCGCCGTTCTGGATGGAAGGCGGCAGCACGATCACCCCGCTCGGCACCGACTTCCAGGGGCGCGACATCCTGAGCCGGCTGATCTACGGCGCGCGCGTGTCGCTCATCGTGGGGCTGATGGGCACGCTGGTGGCCGGCGCCATCGGCACCGCGATGGGGATCGTGTCCGGCTACATCGGCGGCTGGGTCGATCAGATCATCATGCGCGTGACGGACGCCTGGCTGGCGCTGCCCGCGCTCGTCTTCGCGATCTTCCTGGCGGCCATGTTCGGTCCCAGCATGTGGAACATCATCGTCATCCTCGGCGCCGTCTACTGGACGCGCTACGCGCGCGTGATCCGCGGCGAGGTGCTGACCCTGCGCGAGCGCGAGTTCGTGAAGCTGGCGGAGGTCGCCGGCGCCAGCAAGGTGCGCGTGATCAAGCGGCACATCCTGCCGAACGTGATGAACACGGCCACCGTGCTGGCCAGCCTCACCGTCGGCGTGGTCATCATCGCGGAGGCCTCGCTCAGCTTTCTCGGCGTCGGCGTGCCGCCTCCGCAGCCCGCGTGGGGGCTCATGCTGTCCGAGGCGCGGCCCACCCTGATGGCCGGCCAGTGGTGGCTCACCGTGTTCCCCGGCGTGTGTATTTTGTTAATCGTCCTCGCCACCCAGCTCTTCGGCGACTGGCTCCGGGTCCGCCTGGATCCGCAGACGAGGAATCTATAGAAATGGGCGGGGCCGTGGCGCGCCTCGGGAACCCGTGAGCCCTATCCTCGAGGTCGCCGATCTGCAGACGCACTTCTTCACCTTCGGCGGCACGCGGGTGGTCAAGGCCGTCGATCACGTGAGCTTCGCGCTCGGCGAAGGAGAGACGCTCGGGCTCGTCGGCGAGTCGGGCAGCGGCAAGACGACCACCTGTCTGTCGATCGTCGGGCTGCTGCCGCGGGCGGCCCGCATCGTGGGCGGCCGCGTCGTCTTCGAGGGCGAGGACCTGACCCGGAAGAGCCAGCGCGAGCTGCGGCGGATCCGCGGCCGACGGATCGCCGTGATCCTCCAGGATCCGATGGCCTCGCTGAACCCGCTGTTCACCATCTTCCGCCAGGTGGCGGAGCCCGCCTTCTTCCACCAGCAGCTCCGGGGGCGCACGCTGCGCGCGCGCGTGCAGCATCTCCTGCGCGCGGTCCGCATCCCGTCACCGGAGTGGCGGATGCGCGAGTACCCGCACCAGATGAGCGGGGGCATGCGGCAGCGCATCGTCGGCGCCATCGCCCTGGCCGGCGGCCCGCGGCTCGTCATCGCCGACGAGCCGACGACGAACCTCGACGTGACCATCCAGGCCCAGTACCTCGACCTGCTGAAGGACATCCAGCGCGAGACCGGCGTGGCCCTGATCTTCGTCACCCACAACCTCGGCATCGTGGCGAAGATGTGCGACCGGGTGGCCGTGATGTACGCGGGCGCCATCGTCGAGCAGGCCCCGGTGCGCGAGCTCTTCAACGCTCCGCGACATCCCTACACGCGCGCGCTGCTGGGCGCGGTGCCGAAGCTCGGCAGCAAGGAGCCGCTCTACGCGATCGCGGGGCAGCCGCCGAACCTCGCCAGCCTGCCGGCCGGCTGTGCCTTCCATCCACGCTGCCCCGAGGCGCTGCCACGCTGCGCCACCGAGGCGCCGCACGACAGTCATGCCGGTGACGGCAGCAGCGCGCGCTGCTGGCTCGTGAGCGATGGCGTCGCCCGTTCTTGAGGTCCGCGGGCTGACGAAGCACTTTCCCGTGCGGTCCCGCCTGCTCGGTGGCGGCGCCGCGGTGAAGGCCGTCGACGGCGTGGACTTCGCCATCCATCAAGGCGAGACGCTCGGCCTCATCGGTGAGTCCGGCTGCGGCAAGACGACCACCTCGAAGCTGATCCTGCTCCAGGAGACGCCGACGGCGGGAACGATCGATTTCGATGGCCGCGACGTCCGCGGCTTCGCCGGCGCCGAGCTGATGGCCTACCGCCGTGCCGTCCAGGTCGTGTTCCAGGATCCGTTCAGCTCGCTCAGCCCGCGGATGCGCGTGCACGACATCATCGCCGAGCCGCTCGAGATCCACACCCGTCTGGCCGCGGCGGCCATTCGCGAGCGCGTCGACGCCGTGCTCCAGCTCGTCGGCCTCGCGCCCGACGTGGCGTCGCTGTTCCCGCACGAGTTCAGCGGCGGCCAGCGCCAGCGCATCGCCATCGCCCGCGCGCTCGTCACCGACACGCGCCTGATCGTCCTCGACGAGCCGGTGTCCGCGCTCGACGTGTCGGTGCGCGCGCAGATCATCAACCAGCTGGAGCATCTCCAGCGCACGCTCGGCGTGAGCTATCTCTTCATCGGCCACGACCTCGCCACCGTCGCGCACATCAGCCACCGCATCGCCGTGATGTACCTGGGCAGGATCGTGGAGACGGCGGAGAGCGACGCGCTGTGCGCGCGCCCGATGCATCCGTACACGCGCGCGCTCTTCGCCGCCGCGCTGCCGTCGCACCCCGACGACCCGCCGGCCGAGCGGGCCATCGCTGGCGAGGTCCCGAGCGCGCTGAGCGTGCCGTCCGGCTGCCGCTTCCATCCGCGCTGCCCGCTGGCCATGCCCGTGTGCTCGGAGGTCGAGCCGGCCCTCCGGCTTCGCGACGGCGGCGGCGAGGTCGCCTGCCACCTGTACTGAGCTCAGCCGACGGAGGCGGGGCGCTCCACGTGGGCGAAGTGGCTCAGCAGGAGCCACGTCGGAAACGCGTGAACGAGGTCGGCCGGGCCTTCCATCCGCAGGCCCCCTGACCGCACCGCCTGCGCGAACGTCATGTGGCCGGTCCACACGCGCGCCATGGCGCCGGCGTCGGCGCTGACCACGAGGTCGACGTCGTACCCGGGATCCTTCAGGCACACGTCCGAGTCCTGGCGTTCCAGGATCAGCCAGCAGGTGCGAAAGCCGCGGCAGCGCGCGGGGAACGCGCGGAAGTCGAAACGAACGACGATCCGGCGCTCGGGAAGGCGCTGGAAGTCGATCCGCCGGCGCACGTTCCACATCAAGAGCTTCAGGTCGAGGTTGCCGGGATCGAACTGCGTCGTGCCCCACCGCTGACCCCATTCGCCGAGCCGCTCCAGAACTTCGCGAAATTCCTGGGCCGCGCGGGTCGGACGGTAGTCCCGTCCGCGTCCGCGGGCGAGCGGCTGGCTCTCGATGATGCCGGCGTCCTCGAGCTCGCGCAGGCGCTGGCCGAGCAGCGTGCGGGAGATCGTCGGCAGGCCGTGACGGATCTCGTTGAACCGCCGGGCGCCGGCCAGAAGCTCTCGCAGGATCAGCGGCGTCCAGCGCTCGGCGAAGGTCTCGCACGCGACGGCGATCGGGCAGAACTGACTGTAGCCTTTCATGGTGCTCCGCACTCTAGGCGGCGACCGGCGGCCCGGCAAGTCCATTTTCTGGGCTTGGCGGCACCCGGGGAATTTGCCATTGTGTGGCCCTCGACGAGGAATGACGATGCCAACCTCCCGGACCACGCCGACTGACGACCGGATGCGCTCGGACTGGGCCGACCTGGCCCGAGAGCTGGGGCCGCGCTTCGCAGCACGTGCGGCCGCGCACGACGCCGCCGATTCGTTCGTTGCCGACAACTACCGGGAGCTGCGCGAGCGCCGGATGTTCTCGGCCGGCGTGCCGGCGGAGCTCGGCGGCGGCGGCGCTTCGCACTCCGAGCTTTGCGCGATGCTTCGGGTCCTCGCGCAGTACTGCGGCTCCACCGCGCTCGCGTTCGCGATGCACACGCACCAGGTCGCCATCCCGGCCTGGCGCTGGCGGCACGAAGGCGCCCCGGTCGAACCCTTCCTTCGTCGCGTGGCCGCGGAAGAGCTGATCCTCGTCACCAGCGGTGGGTCCGACTGGCTCGCCGGCTCGGGCAGCGCCGAGAAGGTGGAAGGCGGCTATCGCATCAGCGGGCGCAAGGTCTTCGCCAGCGGCTCCCCGGCCGGCGACCTGTTCATGACGATGGCGATCCACGACGATCCCGAGGCCGGTCCGACGGTCGTGCACTGCGCGATCCCGTTCGACGCGGCCGGGCTGACGGTCCGTGACAACTGGCGCACGCTCGGGATGCGCGCGACCGGCTCGAACGACATCGTGCTCGAACGCGTCTTCGTGCCGGACGCGGCGATCGGTGTTCGCCGGCCCGCGGGCCGGTGGAGCCCGGTCTGGCACGTGGTGGCGGCGATCGCGCTGCCGCTGATCCTCGCCGTCTACGTCGGCGTCGCCGAGGCCGCCCGCGCCCTCGCGCTCCGCCAGGCGGCGAGCCGCCGCCACGACGTCGGCACGCAGCAGCTGGTCGGCCAGATGGACACGGAGCTGGCGACGGCGCGGATGGCGCTGAGGCACATGATCGACGCGGCGGCGTCCGGGCACATGGGGCTCGAGACGACGAACGAGGTGATGGCGGGCCGATCCGTCGCCGGCGCCGCGGCGATCCGGACCGTCGAGCTCGCGATGGAGGTGGCGGCCGGCGCCGGGTTCTTCCGCGACACGGGCCTGGAGCGGCTTTTCCGCGACGTGCAGGGCGCACGCTACCACCCGCTCCGCGACCATGCGCAGCGCCTGTACTCCGGGCGCGTCGCTCTCGGTGTGGATGTGAACGCGTAGTCCGAACCCCAGAAAGGAGAACGCATGATGAAGAGCGCTACGTGCGTCGGATTCCTTGTCGTCATGATGGTCGTCGGCGCGGGATTCGCCGCCGCCGACGTCGTCACCGAGGCGAACGCCAGGGCGGCCGAGATCGCCTCGAAGCTGCCTGGAACACCGCCGGCCGTGAGGACGATGGCCATCGTCCAGGTGTCGGTCTTCGACGCCGTCAACGCGATCACCGGGCGGTACCCGCCGTTCCGCGCGCAGATCACGGCGCCGGCGGGCGCTTCCGTGGACGCCGCGGTAGCGGCGGCGACGCGGACGGCGTTGTCCAAGCTGGTCCCCGCGCAGCAGGCGGCGATCGACGCCGACTACAATGCCGCGCTGAAGCTCGTGCCGGATGGCCCCGCCAGGACCGACGGCATCGCCGTGGGAGAACAGGTCGCGACGAAGGTCGTGGCCGTCTGCGCCGAGGACGGGGCGACCGCGCCCAACACGTATCGTCACCATACGAGCGCCGGCGTGTACGTGCCGACCATGTTCCCGGCCGTGCCGCACTGGGGCAAGCGGAAGACGTGGGTGCTGACCAGCGCCGACCAGTTCCGACCCGGGCCGCCACCGAGCTTGACGAGCGAGACGTGGAAGCGCGACTACAACGAGATCAAGCTGCTCGGCGCCAAGACCGGCTCCCAGCGCACGCCCGAGCAGACCGCCGTCGCCCAGTTCTGGGAGGCGACGGCCCCGGTCGTCTACTGGCCGGTGGCCCGCTCGGTGGCGAATGCTCCGGGCCGAGACGTCATCGAGAACGCGCGCCTGATGGCGGCGGCGGCGATCGCCATGGACGATGCGCTCATCGCCGTCTTCGACGCCAAGTACACGTACAACTTCTGGCGCCCCGTCACCGCGATCCGCAACGCCGAGGGTGATGGGCGCGACGCGGGCTGGCTGCCGTTCATCGACACGCCGATGCATCCCGAGTACCCGTGCGCGCACTGCATCGTGTCGGGCGCGCTCGGCGCCGTGCTCGAAGCCGAGCTGGGAAACGGACCGGTGCCCAGGCTCAGCTCGGCCAGCTCGACCGCGGGCGGGGCCGTGCGGACGTGGGTCAAGGTTGGCGACTTCGTGCAGGAGGTCTCCGTCGCCCGGATCTACGATGGCGTGCACTATCGCAACTCGACCGAGGTCGGCGTCGCCATGGGAAGGAAGATCGGCGAGCTCGCGGCCAGGCGACTGCCGAAAGTGACGCGCTGATGTAGCGCCGGCCGTGCCTTGACGAACCCCCGGCTGCGGGAGGAGGATCACCGCGCGAATGACGCCGCCTCACCCGCAACCGGGAGACCCATGCAACCTTCGTCCCGCCAGCAGGACCTGATCGCCGGCGCCCGCCGGCTCGCGCTCGAGCGGTTCGCGCCGCGCGCGGCCACGCACGATCGCGACGCGTCGTTTCCGTTCGACGACTACGCCGACCTCCGCGCCGAGGGCTGGCTCGGCCTTTGCGTGCCCGAGCGATACGGCGGCCTGGGCGCGGACTACGAGACCTACTGTCTCGTCGCCGAGCAGATCGCGCAGGGCAACGCCTCCACGTCGCTGACCTTCAACATGCACTGCCTGACCATGCTCATGATGGGGGAGATCGCCGACACGATGCCGATGCCGGCCGCCGTGCGGGAGCGACACGAGAAACTCCGGGCCGCGAAGTTCCGCGAGGTGGTCGAGCACGGCGCGTTCTACGGCCAGCCGCACAGTGAGCCGGTCGAGCACGGAGAGACCGACCGGAAGCTCTCGGTGGGCGGCCGGCGCTTCGGCACCACCGCGCGCAAGGTCGACGGCGGCTATGTCGTCAGCGGCCGCAAGTTCTTCGTCTCGCTGGCCGGTGCCGCGCCGTACTTCGCCACGCCGGCCATCCGCCTCGGCGACGAGCCGTGGATCGAGCGCACGCTCTATCTGCAGGTGCCGAAGGACGCGCCCGGCGTCACCTTTCCCGGCGACTGGGACCCGATGGGCATGCGGGGCACGGTGAGCCGCGACATGGTGCTCCAGGACGTCTTCGTGCCGGACGACGGCGAGGTGCTGCCGCCGGGATCGTTCGGCGCGATGTACAACGCGTTTCCCCAGCTCTCGCCGCTGACGTTCTGCGCGACGTTCCTCGGCCTCACCGAGGCGGCCTACGACGGCGCGCTGGCCTATCTGACCGGCCACATGGAGGGCTCGCCAGGTCTGCACACGGAGGCCGCGGCCAAGGGACACGCGATCGCCGACATGCTGTTCGCGCTGGAGGCGGCGCGCGCCCTCTACTACCGCGCGATCGCCGAGGCGCGCGTGAACGCGCCCACCGACGCCGTGCAGCGGGCCCGCGCGGCGTTCGTCACCGTGCAGCGGGCGGTGGTGACCGTGACCCAGGAGGCCATCCGCGTGTGCGGGGGCCGCGCGCTGCTCAAGCGCTATCCGCTCGAGCGCTACGCGCGCGACGCGCGCGCCGGCGCGCTGATGCGGCCGTGGACGCAGGACATCGCCACCCAGCAGGCGTGGGAGACCGCCCTCGGCCTCGGCGATCCGAAGGGCTAGCGGCCCCGGCCTCCGTTCCAGGTCAGCCAGCCGCCGTCGTCGCCGAGCACCTCGTCCACGCCGTACACGCGCACGGCCGCGCTGCGGCCCTTCACCGACTGCGCGGGGAACTCGCGGACGCGCGCGGCCGAGGTCGTACGCGCGTACACATCCTCGGTGATGAGGATCGGATGGCCGAGCACGGGACCGAGCTGCATCACCCGGGAGGCGACGTTGACGGCGTCGCCCACCGCCGCGTACTCGGTGCGGCGCGGCGAGCCGACGTTGCCGACCACGACGCGCCCGCGGTGGATGCCGATCTTCACGTCGAGATCCACGCGGAGCCCGCGCTCGTGCCAGCCGCGTTGCAGCTCGGCCAGGCGCGCCTTCATCTCGACCGCGGCGCGGATGGCGCGCGCCTCGGGATCGTGCTGCGGGAACGGCGCGCCGAACATCACCATGATCTCGTCGCCGACGAACTGCTTCAGCGTCCCGCCGTGACGGAAGATGATCTGCTCCATGGCCGTGAAGTACTCGTTGAGCACGTCCACGATGTCCTCGGGCTCGCTCGCCTCGCTCCACGTGGTGAAGCGGTCGAGGTCGGAGAACAGGATGGTGACCTCCGCCGAGCGGCCGCCCAGCGCCGAGTGGCTCGGATCCGCGAGGACGGCCTCCGCCACCTGGTCGGACACGTACCGCCGCAACAGCGCCTGCGCCGCCTGCCGCTCGGCCTCCTCGCGCAGGCGGCGCCGCGTCTCGTCGGTCCTGAGCTCGACGAGCCGGCGGACGCTCCCCACGAGCACGAACGTCAGCAGACTGAGCGCCACGAGGTAGGTCACCTTGAAGAGCTCGTAGAGGACGTTGACGCGTGGGCTCGTGAAGATGTCGGTGACGCTTCCGAACTCCACCGGCTCCAGTGCCAGCATGGAGGCGACGACGGCTCCATAACAGACGATCACGAGCGCGCCGCCGTACAGCGCCAGCCGCGCGTCGAAGCGCAGGGCCGTGAGCGGGACCACCAGCAGGTAGTTCATGAACGTCGGGGACTTCAGCGTGGTCGAGTAGCCGCCGCAGTCGTGGTAGACGAAGATGATGGCCGTCGTGATCAGGACGTCGACCGTGGTGGAGAGATACTTCAGCGCAGGCCGATAGGGATGCCGCATCAGGTAGGCGTGATAGAGAACGCCGAAGGCGAGCCAGACGAGGCCGCCCCCGAGATTCGCGGCATTGAAGCAGCGCAGGTGGACCGGCATCGCGGCGATCACCGCCACCATCCAGATGGTCATGTAGCCGATGCGGAGCAGGTTCGAGACGCGCTCTCCGCGGGCCTCCTCCTGCGACCAGACGCCGCCCTGATCGGCCGGATGCGCCTGAAGGAGCCGGCGGATCGCGCGCATGGCTCTTTCTACCTCAACTTGACGCCGCGCGGCCGGTGGGCGTAATCAGAGCCGACATCGAGGCCCGCGAGGGCGACAAGGAGACCCCGTGAAGATTCGACCCAATCGCGTCAAGGACAAGCTCGTGGCGGGCCGGGTGGCGATGATCCTGTCCGGCACGAATGACCCCGACCTCATCGATCAGCTCGGCACGCTCGACGTCGACGGCATCTGGCTCGAGGGGGAGCACGGCGGCGTCGACTACGCCGACCTCGGCAACCTCACGCGCGCGTGCGACCTCTGGGGCAAGACCTCGGTGGTGCGCGTGATGGACAACGACTACGCGACCATCTACCGCACGCTCGACCGCGGCGCCCAGGGCATCGTGGTGCCGCACGTCAACACGCGCGCCGAGGCGGAGGCGGCCGTGGACGCCGCCAAGTTCGCGCCCGTCGGCAAGCGCGGGATGTTCACGAGCCGGCAGGGGTTCGGGGTCGACGATTACTTCAAGGCGGCGAACGACCAGAGCCTGCTGATCGTGCTCATCGAGGACATCGTGGCCGTCGGGAACCTCGACGCAATTCTGAAGGTGGATCACATCGACGTCTTCTTCGTAGCGCCGAGCGACCTCGCGACGTCGATGGGCCACATCGGCAATGTCGGCCAGGGGGACGTCCAGAAGACCATCGACGGCGCCCTGACGAGGATCGTGGAGGCCGGTCGCACGGCCGGGATGCTCGTCAACACGGCCAATGTCGAGCGCTACACGCGCATGGGCGTCCGCGCGCTGATGACGAGCTTCTTTCCGTGGATCCAGGCCGGCGTGAAGGAGCTCGGCGACGGCGCGGCGGCCGGAGCGCGCGGACGCGCGTGAGCAGCCCGTTCGTCGCCGGCCCACCGCTGCGGATCGCCGGCGCCCCCGGGGGGCCGCTGGCCGGGCTTACGTTCGCCGCCAAGGATCTCTTCGACGTCGCCGGCCATCCGACCGGCGGCGGCAACCCGGACTGGGCGCGACAGCACCCGGTGCCCACGCGCCACGCGTGGGCCGTGCAACGCCTGCTCGACGCCGGCGCCACGCTCGTCGGCAAGACCGTCACCGACGAGGTGTCGCTCGGCATCCTCGGCGAGAACCCGTTCGACGGGACGCCGCTCAATCCGGCGGCGCCCGATCACGTGCCCGGCGGGTCCTCGTCGGGCTCGGCCTCCGCCGTCGCACAGAAGCTCTGCGACATCGCGCTGGGCACCGACACCGGCGGCTCCGTGCGGGTGCCCGCCAGCTTCTGCGGGCTCTACGGCATCCGTCCGACGCACGGCCGGCTCGACCTGACGGGGATGATGCCGCAGGCGCCGAGCTCGGACACGACGGGATGGTTCGCGCGCGACGCCAGGACGTTCGCGCGCGTGTCGGAAGTCCTGCTCGGCGAGCCGATCCCGCGCGCGCTCCCCACGAAGCTCGTCGTCGCCGTCGATGCCTTCGGCTTCGCGGACCCCGAGACGAGCGCGGCGCTCCAGCCGATGCTGCGCCGTCTGTCGACGCTCGTGAAGGAGGTACGCGAGGACGTGATGGCGCCGCCGGGGCTCTCGGCGTGGGCGCGTGCCCAGCGAACGCTCCAGCCGTGGGAGGCGTGGCAAACCTTCAAGCAGTGGATCGAGCGCGACAACCCGCGGCTCCAGTGGAGCGTGGCGCGCGGGCTGGCGTCCGCGGCCCTGATCTCGGAGAACGAGCGGCAGTGGGCGGAGCAGATGCGCGTGGAAGCCCGGGCTCGCCTGGCGTGGCTGCTCCCGGCGGGGACGATCCTCTGTCTGCCGTCCACGCCGTTTCCGGCACCTCGCAAGGGCCTGCCGCTGTCGACGCTGACACCGCTGCGCGCGCGCATCACCACCATGGAGGCCCACGGCGGGTTGACCGGCGTGCCGCAGGTGAGCATCCCCGGCGCACACGTTGATGGCCTGCCGGTGGGCTTGTCCTTCATCGGTGCGCGCGGCAGCGACGCGGCGCTCGTGGCCGTGGCCAGAGCGCTGGAGCACCCCCTGTGGTGAAGCGCAGCATGTTGTAGTAGCGTCTTCGCCGGCAATCGGGACATGCACGCTGCTGGCAAGGCGCTCGCCGCAGTCGCCGCGACAGTGGTCCTCGTCGCGTCGGTCGCCCTCGCGCAGCGGCTGCCCGGCGCATCGGACGCCGCCATGGCCGCGCTCGCACGCGGCGAGTGGCCGGCCTACGCCGGGACCTACGCCGCCGCCAAGTACTCGCCGCTCGACCAGATCAACGCCGGCAACGTCAAGGATCTCCAGATCGCGTGGCGCTGGACGTCGCCGGATCACGCGGTGCGCGCCGCCACGCCGAGCATCGATCCGAGCGCTATGCACGAGTCGACGCCTCTCATGATCGGCGGCGTGCTCTACACGAGCACCTCGCTCTCCCAGGTGGCCGCCATCGACGCGGCCACGGGCCAGACGAAGTGGGTGTTCGACCCCGGCGTGTACATGCACGGCATGCCGGCCAATCTCGGCTGGGTCCATCGCGGCGTGGCGTACTGGCGCGACGGCGAGGACGAGCGGATCATCGTCCTCACCGGGCATGCGTTCATGCTTGCGCTCGACGCGAAGACCGGCAAGCCGATCGAGGGCTTCGGCGACAAGGGCCGCGTCGACCTGAGCGAAGGCCTCGGCCGCGCCGTGGTCGCCCGCACGCTGTACAGCAATACCTCGCCACCCGTCATCGTCCGTGACGTCATCGTGGTTGGCTCGTCGATTCTGGACTTTCCCGTGGTGCCGGCGATGCCGCCCGGCGACGTCCGCGGTTTCGACGTTCGCACCGGGCAGAAGCTATGGACGTTCCGCTCGGTGCCGCACCCCGGCGAGGTCGGCCACGACACCTGGGAGAACGACTCGTGGCGCGTCACCGGCAACACCAACGTCTGGGCGCCCATGAGCGCGGACGAGGAGCTCGGCTACGTCTACTTGCCGTTCAGCACGCCGGCCAACGATTACTACGGCGGCGACCGCCCCGGCGACAATCTTTTCGCGGAGACGCTCGTCTGCGTCGAGGCGCGGACGGGCAAGCGTGTCTGGCACTACCAGATCGTCCGGCACGGCGTCTGGGACTACGATCTGCCGGCGGCCCCGAACGTGATCGACGTCACCATCGACGGCAAGCGCGTCAAAGCGGTCGCGCAGGTCACCAAGCAGGGCTTCGTCTTCGCCTTCGACCGCGTGACGGGCGCGCCGCTGTGGCCGATCGAGGATCGTCCGGTGCCGCAGTCGTCGGTCGCCGGCGAGAAGACGGCGCCGACACAGCCGTTCCCGACGAAGCCGGCGCCCTTCGAGATCCAGGGCATCCGCGAGGCGGATCTGATCGACTTCACGCCGGAGCTGCGGTCGCAGGCGCTGGAGATCGTCGGCAAGTATGAGCACGGCCCGCTGTACACGCCGCCGACCGAGCGCGGCACCATTCTGATGCCCGGCATCGCGGGAGGCGCCACCTGGTCCGGCGCCGCGTGGGACCCCGAGACCGAGACGTACTACGTCACGACGTTCCGCGCGCCGTTCGTGATCACGCTGGTCCGTCCGCCGGAAGGCGTCGCGCCGACCCGCTACGTGGGCCGCTTCGATTATCTGCCGGGGCCCAACCGACTGCCGCTGCTGAAGCCGCCATGGGGCAGCGTGGTGGCCATCGACATGTCGCGCGGCGAGCACCGCTGGCGCGCCCCCGTGGGGAACGGCCCACGCAATCATCCGGCGCTCGCGCTCCTCAATGTGACGGAGCGGCTCGGCTGGGCGTCGCGAAGCTTCGCCCTCGCGACGCGATCCGTCCTGATCGTCGTCCAGATGGGCTATCGCGGCCCCGCGCGCCGCGCGCCCTTCTCCCCGCGCCGGTGGGTGAACGATCTCTACAACCTGGACCCGAAGCTCTACGCTTACGACAAGACCACCGGCAAGCTGCTGGCCGAGGTGCCGCTGCCCGCCAACGCGACCGGCGCGCCGATGACCTACATGGTCAACGGCAAGCAGTACGTCGCGTTCTCCGTCGGCGGCTCGAACCTTCCCGAGGAGCTGATCGCGTTGCGGTTGCCTAGCAGCGAGTGACGTGGGCGAAGACGGCGAGCCAGCGCCCGTCGCGCCTGGCCCAGCCGTCGGTGTAGCGCCCCGCGCCCGCGCGGCCGTCGGGCAGCGTGTAGGTCGTGCGCGCGTGGATGATGGCGACGTCGCCCAGGATCCGGATGAGCACGTCCTTCGCCTCGAGATTGCCGATCGTCACCGGCGCGGCCGTCTGCGCGAGGAAGCCCTTGCGGTCGACGAGCGAGCCGTCCGGGTTGCTGCAGTAGAAGTCCTCGGCCAGGATCTGATCGAAGCGGCGAACGTCCCCGTTCTGGACGGAGCCGATGTAATCGCGGTTGAGCTGCTCGAGCGTGTCGAGATCCGACATGGCGTTCTCCTTGGCGGAAGCTCCGGTCACTTGACGATCGCGGGCGTGGCTCGGTACTCTCGCGCCTCCAATGCTAACAGTCATCCAGACGCTTCGCGATTACTACGCGGCGTCGAACAAGCACGATGTGCCGGGCATGCTGTCGTACTATCACGAACCCGTCGTGTTCATCACGGGGGCCGGCGTGATCTCGCTGGCGACGCGCGCCGACGCGATGCCCGTCCTCGAGCAGTTCATCGGGCGACTCAAGGCCATGGGCGCCGCTCGAACCGACTGGGCCGAGTCTCACGTCAAGCAGCTGAGCGACACCCTGACCGTGGCGGGGATCGCCGTCGTGCGCTTCTCGGCCGACGCCCGGGAGCTGGAGCGCGTCGGTTGGACGTACCTGCTCCACAGGACGACCACTGGCTGGAAGATCGCCGTGCTCGCCGCTCATCCCGCCGACACCATCCTCGAGCTCGATGACTGAGGGAGCTCGGGTTACACCGCGCGAGGCCAAGGTTTCAAACGGCCGTGTAGCCGCCGTCGATGAGAAGATCGCTGCCGGTCATGAAGCGTGAGGCGTCGCTGGCGAGGTAGAGAGCGGCCTGCGCGATCTCGTCCGGCTGGCCGAGGCGACCGAGCAGGTGCTTCGGCGCCATGACCTTGCGCGCCTCGTCCATGGTCTTCCAGCGGCGGAGCATCCGGCGCGTCTCCACCGCGCCCGGCGACAGCGTGTTGGCGCGGATGCCCTGCGCCGCGTGGTCCGCCGCGAGCACCTTGGCGAGCTGGATGAGGGCACCCTTCGTCGCGCAGTACGCGGGACGGCCCGGCGAGGCGACGCGGCCGAGCTGGGAAGCGATGAGGATCACGCTGCCGCCGCCGCGCGCGATCATCGCGGGGATCGTGGCCTTCGCCATGAGGAAGGCGCCGGTGAGATTGATGCGGACGACGCGATCCCACGCGCTCTCGTCGAGCTCCAGCACCGTCGCCGTCTGGTCGCTGTCGGCGGCGCCGTAGAGGAGTACGTCCACCCCGCCGAAGCGCTCCACGGTGGCCGCCACCGCGGCGCGGCAGCTCGCGCTCTCGGTCACATCGAGGTGCACCGCAGCCGCCTGACCACCGCTCTGCTCGATCTCGGCGGCGGTGGCCTTGGCGCCCGGCGCCTCCACGTCCGCGCAGGCGACGCCGGCGCCGGCGGCGGCGAAGGCGAGCGCGGTGGCGCGGCCGATCCCGTTCGCGGCGCCGACCACGATGGCCGCCTTGCCGTCGAGCCTCACAGCGAGAGGATCCGCTCGCTCACGAGGAACCGCTTGTTCGACGTGTACGGGCGCACCTCGGGCTTCCAGCGCCCGATGTCCGAGGTGTCGTTCCATAGCTTCGACATCGGCAGGTCGGCGCGCTCGACCTCGTAAGCACAGAGGTAGCGTGGCTCACCGGCGGCGTTCGTGCGATAGCGGACGGCGTTGACGCTGCCGGGAAGCTTCAGGAGCAGCGGCAGGTGCTCGGTGTCGTAGAGCTCGTTGAAGAGGGCCTCACGGTGAGGCTCGACGTCCATCATGACCCAGAAGACGTACGGCGTCTTGCCGATCAGCGCCGCGCCGCCGCCGACCCACTCGTACATCGCCAGATGCCGGTTCAGCGTGTGGGGGCGGACCTGCGTGTTCCAGCGTCCGGCCTCCCCGGCCGTCTTCCACGCCGCGCTCTCGAGCACCGCCGGCGAGTCGAGCTCATAGGCGGCGATGTAGCGCGGATCCGTCGGTGACAGCTGGCGATAGCGGCTGGCGCGACGCACGCCGGGCACCCCGCGCAGGTGCTGGATGTGCTCCGTGTCGTAGACCTCGTTGAATCTCGCCTCGTGATCGTGAGCCACGTCCATCCGGACCAGGTAGAGCGCGTGGGCGCTCGCCGTCATGCTGCCGCTCATCGCCATCGGATCCTCCTGCGTCCGGCGTCGGACGTGCGCGCTCAGTATAGAGCGATCGGGTTGCCGGGGGAGCCCGTGCCTCCGACGATCTTCAGCGGCGCCCACACGAATGCGAACTCGTAGACCTTGTCGCGCAGGAGCTGCGTGAACTCGAGGTTCTCGATGTTCCAGATGCCGCGCCGGGTCTGCATCTCGGTGTGACACGGCACCGCGAAGTCCTCGCCCTGCTCGCCGGCCGGCTGTGCGTCGTTGGCCGAGGTGTCGCCGCCAGTGAGAATGATTTTCCGCTGGGCGAGATACTCGCACGCGCTCAGACCGAAGCCAGGCTCGCCGGAGGTGAACTCGTCGCGGCGCTTCGCCTTCTCCGCCGGCGACAGGCCCTTCCATTCGGCATTCAGCCACAGATCACCATGTCCGGTGTAGATGAAGACGCAGTCGCCCTCGCCGATCTCGGCCAGTCCCTGCTTCTGCATGATGGCGCGCACATCGGCGGCTGTGATGATCCCGGGACTCTTCGAATCCTTCGGGATCGGCAGGCGCTTCACGCCGCGATAGGCGGGCGCGTCGAGGAGCACACCGCGACACACGAAGCCCTTCTCCGCAATCCACTCGACACCGAGATCGCCCATGCCGACCACGCGGCCGCCGTTGCCGCGCTCGTATGTCTGCTCGCGCCAGCGACCGTTGTAGAAGAAGTCCCCCTTCGAGGTCCGCACGCCGATGTGCCCCGGGCCGTCGAACTGGGTACTCATCTGCGCGATCTCGGTCGTGACGATCTCCTCATGATAGACGAGCGCGTTCTTGCCGAACGGCCCACCGGCCGGCGTCCCCGGAAAGGACATGTTCCAGCTGCGGGCGCCGAACGCCGGAATGCTGGAGTGGTACAGCTTGCCGAGCGTGGCGACCTTGCCCTGCTTCACCAGGCTCATGGCCTTCATCACCATGGCCGGCGTGGTGCGGTTGACGGCGCCGGCCTTGTCGTTGGCTCCCCATTCCGTGGGCGCCCACTTCTCAGTGAGGGGCTTGTCGTTCACGGGCGGGGGCGCCTGCTGGGCGCTCATCAGCGAGACGCCCACCAGCGTGAGCACTGCGAGGCCAACTACGACAGCGAGCAGCGATCGCCTTGCCATGTGCGGCCTCCACGGAGATAGAGTTCGACCCGGCCCCGATGGTACGTCCGCGGCGGCGCCGTTGGCCATGGGTGGTCGCCGGCGCCGTCCGGCGGCCGCCTTGACAACCACGCGGGGAAAGCGAACAGTCTCGCCCATGGAGGCCATGAAGGGAGAGCCAGCGTGACGATCGTGGCGACGAAGCTGACGCACGAGCAGGACGGAATCGGCGGCTACATGGCGCATCCGGACGGGCCGGGCCCGCGGCCGGGGATCATGATGGCGCACCACGCGCACGGCGTCACCGCGGACTACAAGATCGACGCCTATCGCCTGGCGCAGCTCGGCTTCAACGTGCTGGTGCCGAGCCTGTTCAACATGTTCGGGATCCCCGGGACCAATCACATCGGCCAGGGCGCCGACCTCCAGGCCAAGCATTCGGATCCGGAGTTCCTCGGCAAGATGGACGAGGCGTGGCACTACCTCGTCAAGCGGATGGGCTCCGATCCGGCGCGGACCGCGTGCATCGGACACTGCATGGGTGGCCGGCTGCTCATTCCATTCGCGGCCGACCATCCGCAGGTGCGCGCCATCGTCCTCTACTATCCGTCCGTGCGGGACGAACCGGAGACCTCGCACCGGCCGCGCCACGCGTTCACGCTGGCGAAGACGCTCAAGTGCGCGTCGCTCGTGTTCTGCGGCGGCAAGGACTTCATCGCCACCCCGGCCATCCAGGGACCGCTCTGGGAGAGCTTCCTCGCCAACGGCCAGCCGGTCGAGTGGCACTACTTCTCCGACGCCAACCACGGCTTCCGCCATCCCGACAACGACGGCTTCCAGCCGCACTACGCCGATCTTGCATGGCCGCTCGTCACCGACTTCCTGCAGCGGAGGGTCTGAGCATGAAGGAGCCGACGGTCGTTCGCCTGAACGAGACGGAGCGGGTGAGCTTCGGACCGCTCTCGCACTACCAGCCGATCATCGGCGACGACGAAGGCACGACGCCGGTGCGCACGGGCATCCAGACCGCCCGGCCCGGCTACGAGGCGCCGCTCCACTCGCATCCCTACGTCGAGATCCTGCACATCCTCGACGGCGCGGCGGAGGCGTGGATGGAAGGCGGCAAACCGATCGTCCTCGAGCGCGGCGACACGCTGGCGATCCCGGCCCACACCGCGCACAGCTTCCGGGTCCGTGGCAACCAGGTGCTGCGTCTGCTCGGCACGCACGCCTCTCCGAAGCGCATCGTGACGTACAACGACGGCAGCCGGAGCGACGCGCGGGGTTATCGCGTCATCGCGTAGGGGAAGCGCGCCTAGTCGATACCGAAATCGAAGATCTTGCCGATGGCGCCGGCCGCCGAACCCTGCGTGAGGACGAAGCCATATTCGCCGGACTTCAACGGCTGCTTCGGCTTCAACTGGTAGAGGCCGCGCGAGTCCTTCTCGAACTCGACCTCGATGATGTCCTCGGTCCTCACGCCGGTCTTCTGCGTCCCGCCATAGGGCATGAAGGCGCCGCTCGAGAACTTGAGATTCCGGTCGTCCTTCTTGTCGCCGGGCTTCAGCTTGACCAGCGGGACCTCGCTCGGCGACCAGACGCTGAAGAACACGGGTTGCCGGTCGTCGACTCGATAGGCTGCCTTGCGCCCCTTGAGGACCAGCTCGCTCTTCGACGTGAAGAACTCGAAGTTCGTCTCGATCGAGGCGACCGCGGGCATCATCTCGACGTACTGTGCGGCGCGGAAGTGAAAGATCGTTTCGCGACCCTGTGGCAATGCCGTGGCCGGCCCGGACGGAACCGCGGCGGCCGGCGGCGCACCGGTGACGCCGCCCAGGCTCGAGTGGCCCACCATGGCCTCGATGATGGCGTCGGGCACACCCACCTGCTTGAGAGCGACCAGGGCCTGCGTGCTCGTGTCGAACTTCGCCTGAGTGCTTCGGATCTTCGCCAGGATGACGGCGTCCGAGAGCCCTGCCTTCTTCATCGCAATGACGGCGTCATTGTTGAGGACTTCCTGGGCCCCCACGGACGTCGCGACGAGCAGCAGCGTGAGCGCGACGAGCGCGCGGATATACGTGTGCATGGCGCACCTCAGGATGGTCGGAAAGCCGTTCGTCGTCATAGTCGCAGCATGCTCGCGGCGTTGTCGCGCGCCGCCGTCTTGATCTGCGCGTCCGTGATCCCGTTGGCCTTCAGCCCAGACACCATCGCCTTCATGCCATCGATGTGGCCCGGGTTGCCCGTCTGACCGAGGTCGGTGCCGATCAGGAAGTGCTGGGCCCCGATCTCCTTGATCGCGTTCGCGCAATCCTGGAACGACACATTTTTCCAGTGGCTCATCCAGCTCATATGGGCGTTTGGACCCATGAGGGTGCCCAGGAAGTCGAGTTCCAGCTTGGCGCCCATCGCGGCTGCCTGCTTCATCTGCTCCAGCGTCATGTTGACCACGGTGAACATTGCGTGCGTGACCACAACGTCCTTCACCCCGACATCCTTCGCTTGCTTGATGAGCGCGAGCGCTTCGGAAGCCGAGGCATGGCCGGTATTGAGGACCAGGTTCTGCTTCGCGCAGATCTTCATGACCTCGATCACGGCCGGCAGGACTTTGCCTTGACCGTCGACGACCTTGATGCCTTCTGGCGCATCCTTGAAGGTCTTGACATGATTGTCGGCATCGAACGTCGGGAGCCAGACGACTCGGCCGTAGCCGCCCTCCATTCGCCACATCCACTGCACGGCCTCCGGATTGATCCCGTAGGGACCGTTCAGCACGATGCCACCGAAGACCGGGATCTTGTTCTCGGTGAGTTTGCGGGCCAGATAGGCGCGCGCTCCAGTCTCCATGACGTGGTTCTTCAGCACCAAGGCGCCCATCTTTGCCTCGATGGCCTTGCGGGTCACTTCAGAGTCGTCGACGGCCCTGCCGAACACGTCCGGTGAGGAGTGGACATGCCAGTCGATCATGCCCTCGATCGGACTCGTCAGCGGCGGCGGTGGTGGAAAGACGCGGACCTGCGCCTCCGCCCTGGCTCCGAGGGTCACGGGAATCGAAGCGATCGTGCCGAGGGCGGCGCCTCTGGCGACGGTCTTCAGAAAGCCGCGCCGTCCGGCAGGATCAACATGGCCACAGCAGCACGTCAGCTTCCATCGACGGATTCTCATCACAATCCCCCTTGCTAGCCGTGGCCGGTCCAGATGGCTGATTGCGTTGGTCGAGTGCCGGGAGGATAGGAGGTACCATGGGACATGTCAACGGCTGCCTCAGCCAACTGAGAGATCCGAGGCGGGAATGTACCGGCGACCCGGGTCCTCAGCCGAGGCCGTGCGCACGCATCGCGCGACGATAGGCGACGGCGACCGCGTCGAAGGTGAGATGGAGCTCGGCGGCGAGATCGAACGGCACGCGGTCGGGTCGCTGCGACTCCACCACGCGCTGATCCTGCGCGAAGATCGTCCGCTCGAACGCCTGCATGACCGCGTCGTCCTGCTCGAGGTTGTAGTTGCGCGCGACGATGCAGTAGCCGACGCAGCGGTCGACCGAGACCGGCTGGGAGGCGAAGACGTAGACGAGCCCGTCGCGGCCGCCCCAGTCGATGTGCTCGACGATGGTGTAAGGCAGGTGCAGCGCGTAGCGCGTCCGGCGCGTCGAGTCCTTGCGCTCCTCGGGCGCGAAGACCGGAAACGCGTCGGTGTTCGGCGCGTCCGGCCGCCCGTACGCGTAGCGCAGGACGTGGCGGTCGACGGTGACGTCGTGCGGTGCCACGACAGCGTTGCCGGCATCGCCCAGGAGCCCGGCGTGCACGAACGCGAAGTGGCCGAAGTCGGTGAAGTTCTCGATCTGCCGCGACGCATCGCACGCCCACGCGAACGGTCCCGTGTGGACGGCGCGCCAGCCCGCCTGCGCGAGCTCGGGAACGTCCGGAATCGGCCAGCGCGGCGCTTCCAGCGTCGCCCACACGATGCCGTAGCGCTCCGTGACCGGGTAGGCGACCGCCCGCGCGCGGGCCGGCACGCGAGTCGGCGCGGGGAGCTGCGGGATCAGCGTGCAGGCGCCCTCAGGCCCGTAGCGCCAGCCGTGATAAGCGCACACCAGCTCGTCGCCCTCCACGCAGCCGAGCGAGAGCGCCGTCCCGCGGTGGACGCAGACGTCGCGGAACGCGTGGACATCGCCGCGGGTGTCACGCCAGAGAACCAGCGGCTCGTCGAGGAGCGTCGTCGCGCGGGGA
>JBIOXS010000124.1:0-15137 GCA_044869815.1 Candidatus Rokuibacteriota bacterium
AGGCGTCGCGCCAGTTCGCCGGCCTCGAGGTGGGCTCGCGCATCGGCTTCCGCGACAGCGAGTGGGTGGTGGTCGGGATCTTCGCCACCGGAGGCGACGTGCACGAATCGGAGATCTGGGCCGACGCCGAGGTGGCGATGTCGGCCTTCCGCCGCAGCGGGTTCCAGTCCGTGACCGCCACCCTCGCCGACGCCTCGGACGCCGGCCTGGCCGCGCTGAAGCAAACCATCGCGCGCGATCGGCGGCTGTCGATCAAAGTGCTGCGCCAGCCGGAGTACTACGCGCGCCAGGCCAACGTGCTGGCCACGCTCATCGACGTCCTGGGCTACAGCGTGGCGGCCTTCATGGCCGTCGGCGCGACCTTCGGGGCGCTCAACTGCATGTACTCGGCGATCGCGAGCCGCCAGGTCGAGATCGCCACGCTCCGCGCGATCGGCTTCGGGGGCGCGCCGGTGGTCGTCTCCGTGCTGCTGGAGGCCTTGCTGCTCGCGCTGGTGGGCGGGGTCGTGGGCGGCGGGCTCGCGTGGCTCTACTGCGACGGCGCCTCGCTCTCCACGCTGAACTTCAGCACCTTCTCGCAAGTCGCTTTCGACTTCCGGGTGACGCGCGGCCTGTTGCTGCGGGGGCTGCTGTGGGCGCTCGTCATCGGCGCCGCCGGTGGGCTGCTGCCGGCGATCAGGGCGGCGCGCCTGCCCGTCACCGTCGCGCTGCGGACGGCCTAGCGGCGTTCAGCGCTTGAGGCCGCGCACCGTGTACGCGGGCACCGGACGCTGGAACCCCTTGAGCGGCAGCTCGCCGACGGGCTCGGCGTCGACGAGGTCGCCGGCCGCGGCATAGACACGCTGGCTGATGAGGATGTGGCCCGCCGGCGCCTCCGCGCAGAGCCGGAAGGCGAGGTTGGTCACCGTGCCGATGGCGCCATAGTCCAGCCGGCCCTCGAACCCGATGGCGCCGATGGTGGCGTAGCCGTGCGCGACGCCGATACCGATGTGGAGGTCGTGGCCGCGGCTGCGCCACCGCGCGGCCAGGTCGTCGATGCTCTCGCGCATGCCGACCGTCATGTGAAGCGCCCGCTCCACCGGGTTCGGCACCATCACGGGGTCGTTGAAGAAGAGCATGATGCCGTCGCCGGTGAAACGCTCGAGGGTGGCCTCGTGGGCGAGGATCAGCTCGCCCATGCGCGCGTGGTATTCACGCAGCACGCTCATGACCTCTTCCGGCTCCGACAGCTCGGCGAAGGCCGTGAAGCCGCGCAGGTCGACGAAGACCACGGTCACCTCGCGACGATGCGACACGAGCGGGTCGTCGGCGCCGCCCCGCACGATGAGCTCCGCCAGCTGGGGCGAGAAGAACCGCTTGAGGCGACCCACGCGCTCGAGCTCGGCCACCTGCCGCGCCACCCGGTCTTCGAGGGTGGCGTTCCAGCGCGCGAGCTCCGCGGCCTGAGCCTGCACCGTATCGTGAAGCTGCTTGATGCGCAGCATCGAGCGCACGCGCGCCACCAGCGCCTGCTGATCCACCGGCTTGGTGAGGTAGTCGTCGCCGCCGGCCTCGAAGCCGGCCACGACGTCCTTCGTCTCCGTCATGGCCGTGATCATGAGGATCGGCGTGAACGGAAACCGCGGGTCGCTCTTGAGGCGGCGGCACACCTCGATGCCGTCGACCTTCGGCATCATGATGTCGAGCAGGATGAGATCGGGCTGCGTCTCGTGCGCGAGCGCGAGCGTCTCCTGGCCGTCGCGCGCGATCACCACCTCGTAGCCGTGGTGCCGCAGCCGCATCTCGAGCATCCGCACGTTCGCCGGCGTATCGTCGGCGACGAGGATGCGGGGGGGAGTTCTCACGACGGGAGTATACTGCGCCAGCGAAATGCCGCCGCAACAGACGGACCCTTTCGCGGGATTTCTCCTGCGCACGCCGCTCGGCAGTCTCGTCCGCGGAGTGGCCCGGCTGCAGACCTCGGTCCAGCACAAGCTGCTCGCCGCCTTCCTCCTCGTGACCCTGTTGTTTCTCCTGATGGGCGCGTTCAGCGTGCAGACGATCCGGCGGATGTCGCAGCACACCGACTGGCTCGACGAGGCACGCCAGCGGCTTCAGTGGTCGCACGAGCTCCGGCACTCGCTGGCCATGCAGATGCATCTGACCGGCATGGCGCTCCTGGTGCGCGAGGAACGCGCGGTCGCCAACATCCTGCGCGAGAACAACCGCTTCAACGAAACCCTGGCCCGCATCGAGGAGGCGGCCCCCGACGCCGAGCGGCAGATCATCCAGAAGATCCGCGCTGGCCAGGAGGAAGCGATGACGGTGGTGGCCGACATCGCCAACCTCGTGCGCGACGGCAAGATCACCGCCGCCACCGAGCTGCAGCTCACCCGCGAGGATCCGCTCTATCGGTCCATCGACGGGCTGGTCGGCCTGATCGTCCAGCACGAGAACGAGCGGACGGAGGCCCTGCGCGGCGGCATCGACGCCGACAATCACCGCTCGCTCATCGTCATGGGCGCCTTCGCGGTGGTCTCGGTGATGCTGGCGCTCGTCGGTGGCTTCATCATCTCGTGGGCGTTCATCCTCCCCGTGCGGGCGGCCCAGGGCTTTCTGAGCGACGTGGCCGCAGGCAAGTTCACCGGCGCCGTGGAGGTGGCGAATCGCGACGAGTTCGGCGCCCTCGCCGCGCGGCTCAACGAGACGACGCGGGAGCTGGCGCGCCTGGACGCCGAGCAGCGGCACGCCGCCGATGTCCTGCGCTCCCTCAACGCCCGGCTCGAGCAGGCCAGCCAGGCGAAGTCCGAGTTCCTCGCCAACATGAGCCACGAGCTGCGCACGCCGCTGAACGCGATCCTCGGCTTCACGGAGTTGGTGCTCGACGAGCTCTACGGCGAGGTGCCGGCCACGCTGAAGGAGCCGCTGACCGACATCCAGACGAACGGCAGGCACCTGCTCCGCCTCATCAACGACGTGCTCGATCTGTCCAAGATCGAGGCCGGCCGCATGGAGCTGAGCCTCGGCGATTACGCCGTCGAGGACGTCGTGGCCACCGTGCGGGCCTCCCTGCGCTCGCTGGCGAGCGACAAGGGTCTCGAGTTCGCGGCCGACGTCGAGCACGACCTGCCCGTCGCCCGCGGCGACAGCAAGCGCATCACGCAGTGCCTGCTGAACCTGGTGGGCAACGCGCTCAAGTTCACCCGGCACGGTCGGGTCGCCATCAGCGTGGCGCGCGACGGGCCCCTGCTGCGCTACGGCGTCGCCGATACCGGCATCGGCATCCCGGCCGACCAGATCGACGCCGTCTTCGCCGAGTTCCGGCAGGTCGACGCCACCACCACGCGCGACTTCGGCGGGACCGGTCTCGGCCTCAGCATCACGAAGAAGTTCGTGGAGCTTCACGGCGGGCGGATCTGGGTGGAGAGCGAGCTCGGCAAGGGCTCGACGTTCTACTTCACCATTCCGCTCCGCGTGGAAAGCGGAGCGACGGGATGAGCCAGAAGACGATCCTCTACGTCGAGGACAACGAGTTCAACCGGAAGATCGTGCGCCAGCTCCTGGCGCGGACGACGTATCGGTTGATGGAGGCCACCGACGGCGAGGCCGGCGTGGCCGCCGCCCTCGAGGCGCCGCCCGATCTGATCCTCATGGACATCCAGCTGCCGAAGCTGTCGGGCCTCGACGCCACCCGACAGCTGCGCAGCGACGCTCGGACGGCGGCGGTGCCGATCATCGTGGTGACCTCGTTCGCGCTGAGCGGGGACGAGCACAAGGCGAGGGCGGCCGGCGCCACCGCCTACCTGGCGAAGCCTTACAGCCCTCGCGAGCTGCTCGCGAAGATCCGCGAGATCGTGCCCGAGGCCTGACCGAGACAGGAGAGAAGCCGCATGCGAGCCATCATCGCCGCCGTGCTGTCGTTGAGCGCGCTGATCGTCGTCGCGGCCGCCGCCGGCGCCGGACAGGAAGAGCAGTTCACGCCGGAGTTCAAGGAGCTCAGGAGCTCGTACGACGCCAAGCACACGCCGAAGCTGACGGCGCCGGACTCCGTGAAGCGCGGGCAATGGTTCGACGTCACCGTGCTGGTGGGCGCGGGCGGCGAGCACCCGTCGCTCGCTGAGCACCACGTTCGCTACATCGCCCTCTACAAGGACACGGCGGAGATCGCGCGCGTGTACCTGCACCCCGTCTTCTCGGCCCCGAAGGTGACGTTCACCATCGCCCTCGACGAGGGCGGGATGCTCCGCGCGCTGGCCGAGCCCACGCACTCGGCGGCGTGGGAGGCTTCGAAGAAGATCACGGTCGCGCCCTGAGCTCCACGGTCACCCGGGCGCCCTCGGGCCCGACGGTGACCTCGCGGCTGGTGACGCCGAGCGTCTCCTGCCAGATCTGCAGCGTGTACTTGCCGGGCGGCACCACCGGCAGCTCGAACTCGCCGGCGTCGTTGCTGAGCGCATAGAAGGGATGATCGGCCACCACGACCCAGCCGCGCATCCACGAGTGAAGGTCGCAGTTGACCCGCACGATCTCCGGCTTCGCGAAGGTGACGGGGATTACCCGGCCGCGCGGCTGCGTCCGGTTGAACGAGGGATTCTCGCGGCTCGTGCTGTGAAGGTTGTGGAGGAGGCGGTCGCTGTTGAGGAAGTCCACCGTGCCGCCGGCCGGCACCAGCACCACGCGCGGCACGAAGACGCAGCTCTTCTGATCCATCTCGACCTTGGCGGCGGCCATGTCGGGAGTGACACCGGACGGAGGCGTCTGCAGCCAGACCACCGCGTTGCGTACGCCGCGCTGCGCGCCGACCACGAGCTCGTCGGCGTTCTTTTCCTTGCCGCACACGTACTGATCGATGGTGACCGGCAGCTTCTTCTGCTCGGCGGCGCCACTGAAGACGACGACGCCGCGGATGATCCCGCTCTGCGCCGGATGGGCGGGGACGACCCCGGTGACGATGGCGCAGAGGACGAGGACGGTGCGGATGATGGCTGACATGCCAACTCCTTCGTGTCGATGTGCTGCCGCGGTCACTATACCGCACGTCAGGCGCGCAGTCGGATGCCGAGGCGGAACAGGACCCACATCGCCGCCCACCAGACGAGCACGTAGGCGACGGCGTAGGCGAGCGAGGCGTTCGGCGGAGACGCCCATGGCGTGAAGACGCGCTCGAAGATCACGCTCTGGAGCGTGCGGTCGCCGATGCGCCCCAGCGTGAGCTGGATCGCCACCAGCGAGGAGAGGACGTAGAGAGCCAGCGCGTTGACGCCGAAGACCGCGAACGGCGTCGCCCAGCGGTGCCAGCCGCAGACCTCGGTGGCCCAGTAGCATCCGGCGAGCAGGAGCAGCGCGAGGCCGCCCGTGAGGACGGCATAGGAGCTCGTCCACAGCGCCTTGTTGAGCGGCAGCCAGTTGCTCCACTCGGCGCCGAGGGCCACGCCGAGGACCCCGAACAGGATCAGTCCCATCGTGATCGTTCGAGGCGGCCGGCGACTCCAGAGCCACTGCCCGGCGAGGACGCCGAAGAGGACCGTCGCCACCGCCGGCACCGTGCTCAGGATGCCTTCCGGGTCGTAGACGCGACTCACGCGCCAGATGTGCGGGCCGAGCACGGCGCGATCCACCCACGCGGCAAGGTTCCCCTCCGGGCCGAGGTCACCCGCGCCGTAGCCGGGGACGGAGACGAGCGTCAACGCAGCCCAGTAGCCGAGCAGCAGCAGCGCCGCCACGACGGCGTGACCGCGCCAGCTCGCCGCGAGGTACAGGACGGCGGCCACGAGGTAGCAGACGGCGATGCGCTGCAGAACGCCGGGGATCCGGATCGTCGACCAGTCGAACGCGGGGAAGCCATTGAGCAGGACGCCGACGGCGAAGATCACCACGGCGCGACGGAGCACGCGCAGCAGCGCGAAGGCCGGGGGCCGTCCGTCGAGCGAGGGCGCAATGGCGACGCCGACGATGAACAGGAAGAACGGAAAGACCACGTCGGTCGGCGTCAAGCCGTGCCAGGGCGCGTGGCGCAGCGGCGCGTAGACGGCGTCCCAGGTTCCCGGGTTGTTGACCAGCACCATCCCGGCCATCGTCAGCCCGCGGAACACGTCGAGCGGCACGAGGCGTCCCCTCGGCACATGACCAGCGTAGAGGCAGCCGCCGGCAATCCGGACCACATTTCTCGTCGCGCGGAGCTGGCCCACCGCACCGGAAAGGGACCGCGATGATCCCAGCCCTGATGCGCACCACCTGATATTTGCACGGAGCGTCCCGCGAACGCGCGCTACGGCCGTGATACGCTCTCTGGCCGTGGAGCATCATCACCGCTGCCTCTACTGTTCGGCCACGTGGTTCTGCTACGAAGACTGCCTCTTCGCCGGTCCATCCGTGTGCGAGCAGTGCCGCGGGGATCTTCGTCGGCAGCCCGGCAGACCGCGACGCGTGGTTCTCTTACGGCGCGGCGCGTGGCTGATTCAGCGGCTGGCAGAAGTCGAAGGCGTCCGACTGCGCCGGCGGCTGCGCAAGCACCAGGCCTGACCGCCGCTCGACGGCTTTCGCCGACATAGCATTGTGACGACGTGGCCCCGAGGCGAGACGAGGAGGCCCTCGCCGAAACAGTCAGAGACATTCGCCGCACGCGCGGCGTCGATGTTGACCACGTGACCTCAGCCTAGGGCAAGCCGCGGGTCCATGTCGGCAGCGGTGGATGTCGGCTCACCTGGCGGCCGCCCCGATACACCGCCACGATGCGGTACGGGTGCTCGAACGAGCTGTTGTCGAACAGGAACGCCTCGTCGACGAGGGGAATCGCCGCTCGGAGGTTTGCCAGCGTGCGCGGGAAGCGCGCCCGCAGCGTCGCGTCGGGAATGTCATGGCCACCCTGCCGGGTCCGTTGATGCACGCGCGCGATCGACAGTGCGGCGCTCTCGAGACAGATGAACACGAGGAACGTCGCGAAGCCCCGGCGTCGGGCGGCCTGCAAGAATCGAAGCTTCGCGCCCACCGGGTCCGAGAACACGGTTTCCGTGGCAAAGGAGACGCCGGCCTCCAGCAGCGCCGCGCGGAGGCGTTCGGCCTCACGAAAGGCGCGGCGATCGACGTCGGCCGGCGAGGCCTCGGGATCCGACGCGCGCAGGCGCCGGGCGATCTCATCGGCGTTGACGTACGGCAGTCTCAGCGGCTCGAGGTACTCGGCGAAGAACGTGCTCTTCCCCGCCCCATTCGGTCCTGCGACGAAGATCAGCGCAGGGCCGTCGGCCACGCCGGCGAGCCCGGCGAGCGGATCGTCCGTCACGTCCGGCGGCGGCTCGACTTCCTCCGCGCGGGCACGAAACGCCGGTGGACGAGCCGGCCCGGCGTGCGACGGCCGCCTGCGCTGACTTCGGTCACCACCCCCGGCGTCCGCGGATCGGTCGTGTACAGCGGCGCGCCGGCGGCCCGGATCCGGGCCTTGACACCCTCGCGATCCGGATCGCCGACGAGGCCGGCGAGGATCTCGTGGATGATGCGCCGCGGGACGAAGGCCGGCATGGGGAGCGCCTCGCCGGTCCGCTTCAGGGCCAGGACGTCACGATAGGCGGCCATCACCTCGATGGCGCGCCCGAGCGTCGCCCAGTGCTCGATCTGCGCGGTGGCCGACCGGTGGGTGGCCTGGGCCTCCTTCTTCGCCAGCGCCAGCAGCTTATCGGAGACCTTCACCGGCACCGCCATGCCCGCCCCCTCCTGGGTAGCATTCTACTACCACGCCGCCGGCAGGCGGGATGGGATAGAATCCCGGCACCCGTCGAAAGGAGATCCGCCGATGCTCAGCGGCCGCCTCGCCCTCCTCCTCCTGCTCGCCCTCGCGCCGTCGGTCGCCGCCCAAGACGACGTCCGCGCGCCGCTGCGCACGGCGGTCAAGGTCAAGCAAGGCATGCTCAACGTGCCGGCGCTCTCCCCGCTCTGGCTGTTGCCGGAGTATGCGGCGAAGTACAACGTGCAGATCGAGACGGTGATGTTCCAGCGATTCGCCGACGCGCGGACCGCGCTCGCTTCGGGCGATCTCGACCTCACCGCCTTCGGGCCTCAGGACATCTCCCTGGGCCTCGGTCAGGGCGCCAAATCGATGGTCGGCGTGGCCGGCGTCGGCTCGGGCAACGATTGTCTGATCGTGCGCAAGGGCGAGGACGTCACGCAATGGACGGCGCTCCGCGACAAGACCATCGGCGTCGGCGCGGGATCGATCTCGTGGCTGAAGTTCGCGGCCTCCGTGCAGGAGAACGGCATCGAGTATCCGCGGCTGAAGATCGTCAACATCGTGGGCGGCGGCGGCAACTATCTCAAGGCGCTCCAGGCCAGGGAGATCGACCTGGCCGTGGTGTGGCAGCCGTTCTGCGCCCAGGGCATCGTCGACGGATTCGCCCAGTATCCGACCATCGATCACAACCGCTCGAAGACTGTCGGCGGCCTGATCTCGGTGCTGGCCGTCAATCGCGGATTCATGGAGAAGAACCGCGACGCCACGCAGCGGCTGGTGGTCGCCTATCTCGACGTGCTCAAGGTCGCCACCGCCGACCAGCAACGCTGGGCGAAGATCTACGCCGAGAAGGCCGGGTTGCCGTTGCCCGTGGCCGTCGAGTCGATCCGCATCACCACGCTCGATCCCACATTGCCACTCGAGTCGATCAAGCGGATCTCGAAGTTCCTCTCCGACAACGGCGTCATCGCGCGCGACGTATCGGCGGACATCGCCGGCTCCTACACGTACGACTTCCTGAGCCGGGCGACGGGCAAGTCGCCCGCGGAACTCGGACTCAACAAGTAGGTGATGCCGCGTCGCGCGCCGTGGGCGGTGGCGCTGCCGCTGTTGTTGCTGCTGTTCTGGCACGTCGCCGTGACCCGGCGCTGGGTGGCCGAAGGCATCATTCCTGCCCCCGCGCAGGTCGCGCAGTCCTGGTACACGTGGATCTTCGGCGCCTCCACGGCGACCCTGTCGCCGTACTCCGGCACCTGGGTGGCGAACGTCGTGCACTCGGCACGCCGGGTCTTCCAAGGGTTTCTCCTGGCGGCGGCCGTCGGCATTCCGCTCGGGATCTTCATCGGCTGGAACCGCCTGGTCGCCCGCCTGGTGGACCCGTCCATCCAGCTGTTGCGCCCGGTGCCGATCACCGCGTGGCTGCCGTTCGCCATCGCCGTGTTCGGCATCTACGACGCGAGCGCGCTGTTCCTGATCGGGCTCGGCGCTTTCTATCCGATCGTCGTCAACACCACGCACGGCGTCCGCGACACGAATCTCCTGCTGCTGCGTGCCGCGCGCATGCTCGGCGCGGGCCCCGGCACCATCCTCGCCAAGGTCGTGTTTCGCTCCGCGCTGCCGTCGATCTTCACGGGGCTGCGGCTGGGGATCGGCGTGGCGTGGACGGCCGTGATCGTCGCCGAGATGATCGCCGTGAAATCGGGGCTCGGCTACGTGCTCTGGGACGCCTACTACGTCGGCCGCATGGACATCTGCGTGGCGACGATGTTCTCGGTGGGACTGCTCGGGCTCCTCTCGGACCAAATCATCGTACGACTGTCGCGCGTCGTCCTCCGCTGGCGCGTGCTCGAGGCCCACGCGTGAGCCGCGCGACCGTCGAACTGGCGGACGTCGGCAAGGAGTTCATCGCGCGCGATCACCGCGTCGTAGCCGTGGACTCCATCGACCTCGCCGTCGCCCACAACGAGTTCGCCGCCATCCTGGGACCGAGCGGCTGCGGCAAGTCCACCATCCTCAACATGGTGGCGGGCTTCGAGGCGCCGACGCGCGGGCGCGTGCTGGTGGACGGCCAGCCCGTGCAGGGGCCCGGGCCGCGCCGCGGCGTGGTCTTCCAGGAAGCGGCGCTGTTCCCGTGGTACTCCGTGCTCGATAATGTCACCTTCGGTCCGAAGACACGCGGCATCCCCGAAACCACCTATCTGCCGAAGGTCGAGAGCCTGCTCGATCTCGTCGGCCTCCGCGGCTTCGAGCGGCACTATCCGGCGGAGCTCTCCGGCGGCATGAAGCAGCGGGTTGGGATCGCCCGCGTCCTGGTGATGGAGCCCGAAGTGCTGCTGATGGACGAGCCCTTCGGGAGTCTCGACGCGCAGACACGCTCGGCGATGCAGGAGCTGCTGCTGTCGGTGTGGGAGCGCCATCAGCAGACCGTGCTCTTCGTCACCCACGACATCGAGGAGGCGCTGTTGCTCGCCGATACGGTCGTGGTCATGACGGCGCGCCCCGGTCGCGTGAAGACGCGCATCCCCGTCGACTTGCCGCGCCCGCGCACGCTCGAGACGACGACGTCCCCCGAGTTCAACGAACTGAAGCGGCGGCTCCTCGGACTGGTGCGCGAGGAGAGCGAGAGCATGAACCACGACATCCCGGCCGGGAAGGTGTATAACTGGCGTCCACGAAGGGGGCACCCATGAACAGGCTGTCGCGTAGACAATTCCTCCATACGTCGGGCGTCGTCGTGGCAGGCGCGGTGATGCCTTCGGTCGTCATTCCCGGTCGCGCGCGGGCGGCCGCTCCGGAGCTGATTCCCAGGAAGCTGCCGTATCCGCCGAACGACGAGTTCGGCAGCTACGAGCCGACGATCACCCCGGACGGCAACACGATCTACTTCGCGCGCTTCGCCGGCGGCGGCGACAAGCGCGTGCTCGGCACCACGACCGACATCTTCGTCACGCACCGCGTTCGCCAGACGGGCGAGTGGCCGGGAGCGAAGGGCGACTGGTCGGTGCCCGAGCGGCTGCCCGACACGGTCAACAGCGACGCGCCCGACCAGGAGCCGCGCATCATGCCGGACGGCAAGACCCTCTACTTCATGAGCCGCCGCACCGGCGGCCACGGCGCGGCCGACATCTACGTCACCCGCAAGCAGCCGAATGGCGAGTGGACCAAGGCGCAGAACCTCGGAGCGAACATCAACACCGAGTACGCCGACCACTGCTTCATGCCGTTCGACGTGCCGGGGTACGACAACGTCTCGGTGTTCCTCTCCGTGAGACCTCGCGAGGCGGGCGGCAAGCCGTCCCCCGACATCTACCTCACGAAGCTCGAGAACGGCGTGTGGCAGCCGGCGCAGCGATACGAGAGCAAGCTGCTCGACTCGATCGGATTGAAGTGCCGCCTGAACGCGGTCACCCGGGACAACTTCGTGCTCGGCGTCGTGTCCGCCCACGACTTCGGCAAGTTCCACACGATGCTCTTTGTCCACTACGATGCCGCCACCAGGCAGTGGAAGGGACCGATCGTCGAAGCGCCGTTCAACAATCCCGCGATCGATGGCGCGTGCCCGATGTTCACCGCCGGCGGCGACAAGATGATCTGGTCGGCCGGCTATGACCGCGGGCCAGCCCCGGTGTCGACGGCGGGTGGCACCGGGTCGACCTACGACCTCTTCTGGCTGAACACGAACGACATCATCGCCTATTACAAGGCGAAGGCAGGGCTCGGCTAAGCTGCGTCTGGCGCTGGCGCTCGCCTTCGCCGGCTGCGCGCTGACCACGAGCCAGGTCGGCGCGCACGCGGTACTGCAGCGGGCGGAGCCGCGCGTCGAGAGCAAGCTCAAGCGGGCTCCGGACGAGGTGAAGCTCTACTTCAGCGAGCGGCTGGAGCCCGCCTACAGCTCGCTGCGCGTGCTCGACGCGCGCGGCGCACAGGTGGATCGCCGCGACAGCCGCGTGGACCGCGCCAACCCCGCGCTGCTCCGGGCAACGCTGCCGCCGTTGCCTGCCGGCACGTACAAGGTGCTCTGGCGCGTGCTCTCGATCGACGCCGACATCACCGAGGGCGCGTTCACGTTCCGGATCGAATGAGGGTCCTGCTGCTCGGCGCGCTGTGGGTCCATCTCGCAGCCTCCGTGGCGCTGGTGGGCGCGTTCTCCATGCTGCTGGTCGCCGGGCCCGGTCGCGGCGGCACTGCGCACAGCTGGGACACCACCGTCGTCCGCTGGTCGCGAGTCCTCGTCCTGCTCGCGCTCGGCTTCGGCGTCGTGTCGCTTCTGCTGCGGACGGCATTGTTCGAGAGCCGCCCGGGCGCCGCGCTCGAGCTGCGCGCCGTCCGGCACGCCGTGCTCGACACGTGGCCCGGGTTCGTCTGGCTGGCGCGGCACGCCCTGCTCGTCGTCCTCGGCGCCTTCCTCGCGATTCCGGTGGACGTCGCCGAGAAATGGAACTGGATCGCTGCCCGCGGTCAGGCCCTCGTCCTCGCGGCGCTGGCGCTGGCCCTCACCAGCGCCTCGAGTCACGCCGCTGCCGTCACGCCGGGGACCGTCTCGGCGGTGGCCATCGACGTGACGCATCTGGTCGGCGCCGGCGTCTGGGTCGGCGGCCTGCTGGCGCTCGGCGTTCTCCTTCGCATGGCGGCGCGCCAGACGGGAGCCGATGCCCTGCCCTACGCCGTGCTCGCCACGCGCCGATTCTCCCGCCTTGCGTTGATCGTGATGGCCGCGCTGATCGCCTCGGGCATCGCGAGCGCCCTGGCCCAGGTCGAGACGATCGCCGGCCTGGCCGGAACCACGCACGGCCGGCTGCTCCTCGCTAAGGTCGCAGTCCTGGTCCCGATCCTCGCCATCGCCGCCGTGAACCGCAACCGGATGCTTCCGTCGCTCTCACAGCGGCCTGTCATGGGCCGCCTCGCCCTGTTCGTCGCGATCGAAGCTGGACTCGCCCTGCTACTGCTGGCACTCGCCGCGGCGATGACGCTGAGCACGCCCGCCCGCCATGCCGAGCCCGTGTGGCCACTGCCGTTCCGACTTTCCTTCGAGATGCTGCTCGACGTGCCGGCGGCGCGGTGGCGGGCGGTCGTGGGCGGCCAGCTCGCAGCGCTCGGCGTGGTGATGCTGATCGCGGCGCTCGTCGCGCGCCGCCGGCGGGCCCCGGTGCTCGTGGGCGCGCTTGCGCTCGTCGCGCTCGGCACCGGCATCGGCGTGCCGCCGCTCGTCGTCGACGCCTATCCGACCACGTACCGGCGCCCGCCGCTCACCTATCACGTCGCCTCGATCGCGTCGGGCATGGCCGTCTATCGCGAGCAGTGCTCCGACTGCCACGGACCGACCGGCGGCGGCACACCGTCGGGCGGTGATCTTCGTGGCCGGGCCACGGCGCGCCGTCATGCGGGCGAGCTCTTCTGGCTCGTCACTCATGGGGTCGCACCCGGGATGCCGACGTTCGCGAGCCGTCTCACCGAGGCGCAGCGCTGGGACGTGATCAATTTCATCCGGGCGCTCGGCGCGGCCGAAGACGCCAAGCGCCTCGGACCTGAGGTCGAGCCCGACGACGCCTGGCTGATCCCCCCGGACTTCACCATTGCCGTCGGGCCGCTCGCGCCGGGGGCGCTGCGCGATCATCGCGGGCGGCGAATGGTGCTCGTCGTCCTCTACACCTTGCCCGGGTCACGCGCGCGGCTGAGCGAGCTGGCGCGCAGCTACGATCTGCTGTCGGTGCTCGGTGTCGAAATCATCGGGGTACCGCTGCATGCGCCGGAGGACGCGATCGGCGAGCTGGGGGGGTCGCCGCCGATCCTGTTCCCCGTCGTGACCGACGGCGCCGCCGACATCGTGGCCACGTACCGGATGTTCGCGCCCGGCCCCCACGCGGAGATCCTCGTCGATCGGCAGGGGTATATCCGCGCCATCTGGCGGGACGTTTCGCGCGGGCTGCAGGCGCAGGTGGAGAAGCTCAACGCGGAGAAGGACGTCCCACCGTTCCCCGACGATCACGTTCACTGATCCACACAGGAGGAACCGGGTGATGCGGGTCTGGCAGGCGGCCTTGCTGCTGAACGTCGCCCTCGCCATCGGTCTCGGCCTCGGCTACGCCGGCTGGGGCCGCCGCGCGGAGGCGCTCGGTCGGGAGATCGACGCCGTGCGCGCCCAGCTGGAGCGGCTCGAGCGGGAGCGCCAGGCGTGCGCGTCCGGAGCGCGCGCGGGCGAGCAGCAATGGGACGGGCGCGGCGTCGTCCGCGCGGTCTATCCGCAGATGCTCGTGATCACGCACGAGGAGATCCGCGGCCTGCTGCCGGCGCGGACCACCAGCTTCCGCGCCGCGTCGCCCCGTGCGCTGCGTGAGCCGCTGCGCGTCGGCGATCCGATCCGATTCTCGCTGCGCGGCACCGTCGCCGACGACGCGGCGCTGGTCGCGATCGAGCGCTGGTGACTCAGCGCTCTTTCAAGAAGTCGCCGAGCGTCATCCCGAAGCCGCCCTTGCGGGCCGCATCCTTTATATAGGCCTGGGTCTCGGCCTGCTCTTCGTGCGCCAGGGCCTTCTCGCGCGACAGCCGGATGCGCCGGCCCCCTTCCTCGATGGCCAGGACGAGCACCTTCAGCTCGGTGCCGGCGAGAAACATCCGGCGGTGATCGGTGCCGCGGGCGGTGCCGAGCTCCGCATTCGGGACGAGCCCCGTCTGACCGGGGCCGAGGCGCACGAACACGCCGAACGGCTCGACGCGCTCGACGGTGCCGGTGATGACCGCGCCCACGGTGACCGTGGTTTCCATCTGCTCGCCGACCGCCGCGCCCTCCGGCGCCAGCGCCAGCGCGATGCGGCGCTTGCCGGGATCGATCGCGACGATCATCACCGCGATCTCGGCGGTGGCGGCGACCATCTCGCGCAGCGCGCCCTGCCGGTGGCGCGGAATCTCGCTCGCGTGCAGCAAACCGTCCACGCCCGGCAGCAGCTCGACGAAGACGCCGAACTCGGTGGCGCGCACCGCCCGACCGCGCACGATCTGCCGCTCGCGCAGCTGCCCCGGAACGGCCGCCCACGGATCGCCCTCGAGCGCCTTCAGGCTCAGTGTGATCCGTCTCTTCGCCTCGTCGAGGCGCAGCACCTTCACCGTCACCGCTTCCCCCACGCGCAGCCGGTCACCGGCGCGCTCCACGCGCGCGTGAGAGAGCTCGGACATCGGCACCAGGCCCTGCACGCCGCCGAGGTCGACGAAGGCGCCGAAGTCCGCCAGCGACACGACGGTGCCCGACAGCACGGCGTCCGGCACGATCTTCTTGCGCGTCTCCTCCGCGGCCGCCGCCGCCTGCTCCTCGAGCAGCGCGCGGCGCGAGAGCACGAGGTTGCGGCCGCCCTCCGCGTATCGGGTGACGCGGAACTCGAGCACGCGGCCGACGTAGTCCTGCTCGGCCTCGGCACGCCGGAGGTCCATCTGCGAGAACGGACAG
>JBIOXS010000125.1:0-13744 GCA_044869815.1 Candidatus Rokuibacteriota bacterium
CGGCTGGCGCGCGCGCCGGCGGTGATCCACCAGCCGCACGGCCACATCTTCTACGGCTACTACGGTCGAGCGCGCACGGCGTTCTACGTGTCGCTCGAGCGGCGGGCCGCGCGCTGGACGGATCGCATCATCACGCTGACCGAGCGTGGCACCGCCGAGCATCTCGCGCGGGGCATCGGCCGCGCCGCCCAGTACCGGACGGTGCCGAGCGGCGTGCCGACGGCCGAGCTCCGCGCGCGCGCGCCGAGCCGCGCCGCCGCCCGCGGCGCGCTCGGGGTGGCGCCCGACGCGTTCCTGATCGCCGGCCTGGGCCGCCTGGTGCCGGTCAAGGGCTTCGACGTGCTCGTGCGCGCACTGCCGGCGCTCGTGGCCGCGGTGCCGACCGCGCGCGTGCTGCTGGTGGGCGACGGGCCCGATCGTGCCGCGCTCGAGGCGCAGGCGGCGGCGCTCCACGTCGCCGACCGCCTGCGCATCACCGGCGCTACCGCCGATGTCGCCCGGTGGCTCGCCGCCTGTGACGTGCTGGCGGCGCCCTCGCGCAACGAGGGCATGGGCCGCGCGCTCGTGGAGGCGATGGCCCTCGGCGTGCCGGTCGTCGCGGCCGCGGTGGGCGGCATCCCGGCCGTCGTCTCTGACGGCGAGTGCGGGCGACTGGTGGCGCCGGAAGACGCCGGCGCCCTGGCCGACGCGCTCATCGAGCTGGGCCTCGACGAGGCGCTGTGCGCCAAGCTCGGCGCAGCGGCCGTCCGTCGCGCCGAGGCCTTCTCGACCGGCGTCGCCAACACGGCGATGCGTGCGATCTACGACGAGCTCGCGCGCGAGAAGCACCTGACGTGAGTCGCTGCCGGCTCCGCGCGCTGGTTCTCCTCGGTATCGCAGGGCTGGCGTCACCGGCGTTCGGCGAGGAGCTCGTCCCGGTGCCGGCCGTGCTCCATCTCCATTCCGATCTCTCCACCGGCCAGTACACGGTCGAGGAGCTGGCCGAGATGGCCGAGCGGCAGGGAATCGGCGCGCTGCTGCTGAGCGAGAACTACCTGAACCGCGTGGAGTACGGGCTGCCGCCGTTCCGCGCGCTCACCCGTGTCAGCCAGGACTCGCCCTCGGTTCGCGACCGCCTCGGAGACTACCTCGACCGTGTCTCGCGGGCGCGCGCCGCGCGGCCGGGCGTCATTCTCGTGCCCGGGGTCGAGGTGATGCCGCACTATCGGTGGACGGGCTCGCCGCTGGCGCTCGAGCTGCTCGTCTCGGACACGCAGAAGAACCTCCTCGTCTTCGGCATCGACGATCGGACGACGCTGGCCGCCATCCCGGTGATCGGCAACGGGGACGGCCGAGCGTATTCGCTGCAGTCGGTGCTCGACGCGCTGCCCATCCTGCTGCTCGTGCCCGGCGTCGCCCTCCTGCTCGTCAAGCGCCACCGGCGGCGGCCTGTCGGCGCGGCGGTGACGGTCGTCGCGCAGCGCCAGTGGCTCCCTGGACTCGTCCTCTGTGCGATCGCCGTCGCCACGGTCGTCCGGGGCTGGCCGTTCACGAACGGCCTGTATTCGGCGTACGAAGACCCGGGTGTGGCGCCCCACCAGGCGGTGATCGATTTCGTCGAGCGGCACGGGGGCGTGGCCGTCTGGTCCTTTCCGGAAGCGCGCGATGTGGGCACGCAGAACGTGGGCCCGGTCCGCGTATCCTGGTCCACCGAGCCGTATCCCGACGACCTCCTGCGCACGTTCCGCTATACCGCGTTCGGGGCCGTCTACGAGGACACGACGCGCGTGGAACGTCCCGGCGGCGCCTGGGATCGCCTGCTCGCGCAGTACGCCGCCGGCGAGCGGAGCCGACCGGCCTGGGGCCTCGGCGAGTCCGGCTTCCACGATACGAACGCCGGCAAGCGCCTGACACGCGTGCAGACGGTCTTTCTCGTGCGCGAGCGAAGCGAGGCCGGCGTGCTCGAAGCGCTGCGGCAGGGACGGCTCTACGCGCGACAACGCAGCCCGCAGACGGCGCTGGCCCTCGCCGAGTTCGCGGCGAGCAGCGAGGCCACCCACGCCGTGTCCGGCCAGACGCTTCGTCCGGCCATGGGCGCGGTGATGAGCGTGAGCATCGGCATCGAGGCCGCCGGCGCCGCCGCGGCCGACCTCAAGGTGGTCCTGATCAAGAACGGCGAGATCGCCAGCGCCTGGACGGGCGGCACGCCGTTCCGGGCAACGCATCGCGAGACGTGGGACGGTCGACCGACCGTGTTTCGCCTGGAGGCGCGCGGCGCCGGCGGGCGCCTCCTGTCGAGCCCGATCTTCGTGAGGCGCTCCTGAAGGTCGCCATCCACCAGCCGCACTACCTGCCGTGGCTCGGCTACCTGGCGAAGTGGGCGGCCGCCGATCTCCTCGTGTTCCTCGATACCGTCCAGTACGAGAAGAACGGCTGGCAGAACCGTAATCGCATCCGCACGGTGGACGGCGCCCAGTGGCTCACGGTGCCGGTCCACGCGCATCTCGGCACGCCGATCGGTGAGGTCGCCATCGACACGACCCAGCCGTGGCGCTCGCGCCATCTGCGCGCCATCGAGCACGCCTACGCGGGCGCGGCGCACCTGCCGGCGCACCACGCCGCGCTGCGCGCGCTGCTGGACGTGGAGTGGACGCGGCTGGCCGGGCTGGCCGTGGCGAGCGCCGAGTGGCTGGCGCGGGCGGTGGGGATCACGACGCCCGCGCGGCTGGCCTCGGCGTTGCGCGTGGACGGCGACGACGCCACCGGGCGGCTCGTCGAGATCTGCAAGGCCGTCGGCGCCGAGACCTACCTGGCCGGCTCCCACGGCGCCAGATATATGGATGGCGATCGCTTCAGGGAGGCGGGGATCACCGTGCTCTACCAGCACTACGAGCATCCCGTATATCCGCAGCAACATAGGGAATTCGTGCCGTTTTTGTCCGGCGTCGACCTATTATTGACTCACGGCGATGAAAGCCTGCCCATCCTCCGCCGCGGTGACGCCTGGTCAAGGGAGCCGTAACGCGCGATGAACGTCCTCGCCATCGGCGCCCATCCCGACGACATCGAGTACGGCTGCGGCGGCATGCTGACCAAGTACGCGGAGAAGGGCCACAGCGTGTACCTGTTCATCGCCTCCGACGGCGGCCTCGGGGGGGAGCCCTCGGTGCGGCGCCGCGAGCAGACGGACTCCGCGGTCATCATCGGCGCGCGCGAGGTCTTCTGGGGAGAGTACCAGGACACCGAGATTCCGCTCAACCGCGAGCTGATCGTGCGGCTCGAGAGCGTCATCCGCCAGGTCGAGCCGCGGATGATCTTCGTGAACTATCCCGAAGACACGCACCAGGACCATCGCAACCTGGCGCAGGGCACGCTGTCGGCGACCCGTTACGTGCCGAACTTCCTCTTCTACGAGGGCCCGACCACGGTCAACTTCACACCGAACTGCTTCACCGACATCGAGAAGGTCCTGGACAAGAAGCTCGCCTGTCTCGAGGCGCACCGCTCCCAGGTCGCGAAGACGAACATCGAGGACCTCACCATCCTCGAGCTCGCCGTCTCCTGCGCCAACTTCCGCGGCATCCAGGCCCGCGTCAAGTACGCCGAAGCGTTCCAGTCCATCCGGCTTCTGCTGAATTTGTGATTCCACACTCGAGGCCCTCGATCACCGAGCAGGACGTCGAGCGCGTGGCGGCCGTCGTCCGCTCCGGTCAGCTCGGCCAGGGGCCCGAGGTGGCCGCGCTGGAGCGCGAGCTGGCCGCCCGTCTGGAAGTCGAGGCGGCGGCGGTCGTGTCGTCCGGCACGGCGGCCCTGGAGCTGGCGCTCCGGGCGCTCGACGTCGGCGCCGGACACGACGTGCTGATCCCGAGCTATGCCTGCGACGCGCTGTTTCACGCCGTCACGCGGTGCGGCGCTCACCCGGTGCTCGTGGATGCCGACCCCCCAACGCTGTCGCTCTCGGCCAAGGACGCGGAGGCCCGGCTCACACGCCGCACGCGCGCGGTCATCGTGCCGCACGCCTTCGGGCTCGCGGTCGATCCGGCGCCATTCCTGGCGCTCGGGGTGCCGGTCATCGAGGACTGCGCCCAGGCGCTCGGCGCCGAGGTCGGCGGTCGGCCGGCCGGGGGGGCGGCGACGCTCGGCGTGTGCTCGTTCTACGCGACCAAGATGGTGGCGGCCGGGGAGGGCGGCGCCGTCGTTGGCCCGGCCCGCCTGGTGGCGCGCGTTCGCGACTCACGTGAGTACGACGAGCGCGACGCGCTGACGCCGCGGATGAACGCGAAGCTGACCGACATGCAGGCGGCGCTCGCGCGCAGCCAGCTCGCGCGCCTCGACGCGTATGTCGCGCGCCGGCGGGCGATCGCGGCGCGCTATCGCGCGCGTCTCGCGCGCGCCGACTGTCGCCTGCCGCTCGACGCCGGTCGGCAGCACGTCTATCACCGCTTCGTGATCGGTCTCGAGCGCGATCCCGCCGGTGTCCAGGCCGCGCTGGCGCCGCGCGGCATCGCCGTGCGGCGGCCCGTGTTCCGACCCGCGCATCGCGCGCTCGGCCTCGACGGCTATCCGGAAGCGGAGCGTCTGTGGTCGAGCGCGCTGTCGATCCCGTGCTATCCCGGGCTCACTGATGCCGACGTGGACGAGGTCGCCGAGGCGATGCTCGGAGCGCTCCGCCGATGAGCCGGCCGATGGCCGCCGCCGCCGGCACCGGGAGCGTCGCCGGCCTGACGACCGCCGTCGCGCGCCTGGCCCTGCCCGGCGTGCTGATCTTGCCGCCGCTCCGTCAGGCCTTTGCCGCCGCCGAGCTCGAATGGCTCTATCTCATGGCGCTCGCCTTCGCGCTCTCGGTCGTCGGCGTGCCGATCGTGCGCGCCTTCGCGCGGTGGTGGGGTGTGCTCGACGTGCCGGCCGCGCGCAAGGTGCACAAGGTCGCGACGCCGCTGCTCGGGGGCGCCGCCGTCTACGCCTCGTTCGCCGCCACCGTGCTGTTCAATTTCTCGTTCTCGCTGCAGCTGAAGGGCGTGGCCGTCGGCGCCACCATGGTGGTGGTGGTCGGCGTGCTCGACGACGTCTACGATGTCTCGGCGCGACTCAAGCTCCTGGGCCAGGTGCTGGCGGCCGTCGTCACCATCGCCTACGGGGTCACGCTGAACGTCATCCCGCACGGCGTGCCGGGCGCGGCGGCCGTCAACGCGGTCCTCACGCTCCTGTGGTTTCTCACGGTGACCAACGCGCTGCAGTTCCTCGACGGCATGGACGGCCTCGCCGCGGGGCTGGGAGCGGTGGCCGCGCTCTTCTTCAGCCTGGCCGCGCTGCAGACGGGCCAGCGCTACCTCATGTTCCTGGCGGCGCCGCTGGTCGGCGCCTGCCTCGGCTTCCTGCCGTACAACTTCCGCCCCGGACGCAGCGCGACGATCTTCCTCGGCGACGCCGGCGCGAGCTTCATCGGCTTCACGCTGGCCGGGTTGGCCGTCATGGGAGAATGGGCTGAGGACGATCCCGTCGTCGCCCTGCTGACACCCATGCTGATCCTGGCCGTGCCGCTGTTCGACATCACGTACGTCGGCATCGTGCGCGTGGTGACCGGCAAGGTCCATTCCGTGGCGGAGTGGCTGGCGTACACCGGCAAGGACCACATGCACCATCGACTCGAAGCGCTCGGCCTCAACCGTCCCGAGAGCGTGCTGGTGATCGTCGCCATCGCCGCCACGCTGGGGCTCTCCGCACTGCTGCTGAAATTCGCCACGCCGCCCGAGGCCATCCTCATCCTCGTGCAGGCGGCGTGCATCCTCGCCATCATTGCCGTGCTCGAGGGCGTGGGCCGCAGGCGCGGCCGGTGAAGGCCCCCGCCCGCGCGCTGCGGGAGCGCTTCGTCGCGCTGCTCCACCTTGACGACCCGCCGTGGCGGGTGGCGCTCGCGCTCGCCATCGGCGTCTTCATCAGCTTCACGCCCTTCCTCGGGTTCCAGACGCTCCTCGCCCTGCTCGTGGCGGCGGTCGCGCGCCTCAACGCCGCGGTGGTGGTGACGGGCACGTGGCTGAACCTGCCGTGGTTCATGCCGTTCGTGTACGCGGGGGCGCTCAAGGTCGGCGCCTGGCTGCTGCGCGACCTCCGGTCGCTCGGTGACTGGTCGCTCGCGCTGCTGATCGGAACCACGCTGCTCGGACTGGGTGCCGCCGGCGTCACCTATGTCGTGGCGTTCGGGGTCATGCGCCGGCGCTCGCGCCGCCGTCGTCGGCCGACGCCGCCCAAGCAGGAGGCGGCGTGACGCCGCAGCTCTGGCACCTCGTCTCCCTCATCGTCACCGTGCTGCTGCTGGTGGTCGGCTACAGCGTCGTGCTTCGACTCATCGAGCGGCTCGTGCTCGTCATCTCGCAGCGCCACCCGGATGCGATCCGCTCCCGCACGCTCGGCTCACTGCTGACCAGTCTCCTGCGCTGGTCGGTCGCCTTCGTGGTCCTCGTGCTGATCCTGCGCGAGCTCGGCGTCGACGTGCAGGCCATCGTCGTCTCCGCCGGTGTCATCGGCATCGTCGTCGGCCTCGGCGCGCAGGCGCTCATCCGTGACCTGCTCTCGGGCATCTTCCTGCTCTTCGAGGGGCTGGTCGCCGTCGGCGACGAGATCAAGGTCGGTGACCACCTCGGCACCGTGGAGTCGATCGGCCTGCGCGTCACCCGCCTGCGGCTGCTCGACGGCGCCATCCGGGTGGTGCCGAACGGGCTGCTCACGGACTTCGCCAACTACAGCGCCGAGTGGGCGCGCGCGGTCGTGGAGGTGGCGGTGCCGCGCACGGTCGATGCCGAGCGCGCGCTGACCGTGCTGCGCGAGGTGGCCGAGGCCTGGGCGCGCGAGACGCGGGCGGCCCTCGACCCGCCGGTGGCGCACGGTATCATTCGATTCAGCGGCGGCGGCGACGCGGTGCTTCGGCTGACGGCCCGGGTGGAGTCGAGCCGCCGCCAGGACGCGGAGCTCGAGCTCCGCCGGCGCATTCGACAGGCATTCGAGCGCGAGCAGTGGGCCGTGCTCGGCGCTTCCTGACACCGAGGAGTCCGCATCATGCGCGTACGCAAGGGCGTCTTTCCCGCGGCCGGCCTCGGCACGCGGTTCCTTCCCGCCACCAAGGCCCAGCCCAAGGAGATGCTGCCGCTCGTCGACAAGCCGATGATCCAGTACGTCGTGGAGGAGGCGGTGGCCTCCGGGCTCGCGGAGATCATCATCGTCACCGGGCGTGGCAAGCGCGCCATCGAGGACCACTTCGACGCCGCCTTCGAGCTCGAGTACTTCCTGCAGGACCGCGGCAAGATGGAGGAGCTGGCGCAGATCAAGACGATCTCCGAGCTGGCCTCCGTCTCCTACGTCCGCCAGAAGGAGCCGCTCGGTCTGGGCCACGCCATCCTGTGCGCGCGGACGCTGGTCGGCGACGAGCCGTTCGGCGTCTTCCTCGGCGACGACATCATCGGCGGCGTCGACACGCCCTGCATGAAGCAGCTCCTCGAGGTCTTCGACCGCTACCACGAGCCCGTCGTCGCCGTCGAGCGGGTGCCGCGCGACCGCATTCACCAGTACGGCGTGATCGCGGGCCGCAACATCGGCGGCAATGTCTGGGAGATCGACGATCTGGTCGAGAAGCCCCGCGCCGAGGAGGCGCCGTCCGACCTCGCCATCATCGGACGCTACGTGCTCACGCCCGATCTGTTCGACCTCCTCGCCGAGACGGTCGCCGACAAGCGCGGCGAGATCCAGCTCACCGACGGCCTGCGGAGCCTGCGCAAGCGGCGGCCGATGTACGCGGTCGAGTTCCAGGGCAAGCGCTACGACACCGGCGACAAGCTCGGCTTTCTCAAAGCCACCGTCGAGCTCGCTCTCGCCCGCCCCGATCTCTCGGACGCCTTTCGCGCTTACCTCAAATCTCTCCGGCTATAGCGCGCGTGGCGGGCGGGGCCTGTCCGGGTATCACCCGCCCGGCGAACGCTCATGACCCGCGGGCCCTGACGGAAGCAGATCGCCGACGGCGATCGCGGTGCGGGGCGCGAGCAGTGGTGTGATCGTCGACGGAGGGCGGAGCATCGCGACGTTCGCGTAGCACCAGCCGTAACGCGACGTCTCACTTTGCCGGGGCTCGCGGTGAACTTCCACGACGCTGCGCGCGACGTCGATGATCCAGTACTCCGGTACGGCCGCGCGCGCGTAGAGGCTCGCCTTGAATTCGCGATCGATTCGGTAGGACGTATCGGACACCTCGACGACGAGCAAAGCGCGGGACGGATGCGCATCGTGGTACGCCTCGTAGTCACGCGGGACCACGCTCACATCCGGTTCGGGCTCAGAAGCGGGGTCCAGGGCGATCGGAAGCTGGGAGTCGATCTGCCAGGCCTCGCCTATCGCTCTGCGGAGGGCCGCGAGGACACGGCGGATTGCTGCCGCGTGTCTGGCGCCCTGTGGTTCGCGGACGACCAGGAAGCCGTCTATCAGCTCGAGCCGTTCTCCGGTTTGAAAGGCGCCGAGCTCGATGAGACGGTCGTATTCCGCGCGCGTCCAGCGCCGGAGCGTACCAGCGGGCGGCAGAGTCACCTCCATCGTGATCGCAGCATACCGACGCGGCGCCGGTCCAGCAATGTCTGCGGTATGATCCACGCACCACACCCGGGAGGGACGTCATGAAGGCGACTCAGCTCCGCGCGCGTCTCAGCCATCCGATCATCGACGCCGACGGGCACTGGCTCGAGTACGGGCCGGTGATGCGGGAGGAGTTCCAGCGCATCGGCGGTGAGGCGGCGGTGGAGGCGTGGGACGTCTCGAGCCAGCGGGTCCCGAATGCCCTGAAGCTGTCGGTGGCCGAGCGCAGCCGGCGGCGGGTCGGCCAGGAAGCGTTCTGGTCCTCGCCGTGCGAGAACGTGCTCGACCGCGCGACCGCGATGCTGCCGCGCCTGATGTACGAGCGGCTGGCCGACCTCGGCATCGATTTCGCGGTCGTCTACCCGACGGCCGGGCTCAGCTTCCATCGCATGCAGGACACGCGGCACCGGCGCGCGATCTGTCGCGCCTACAACGTCTTCACGGCCGATCAGTTCTCGGGGCTGTCGGACCGCGTGATCCCGGCCGCCATCATCCCGATGTACACGCCGGAGGAGGCGATCGAGGAGCTGGAGTACGCCGTCACCCAGCTCGGCTACAAGGTGGTCATGGTGGGCGGGATGATGCGCCGGCGCGTGCCGGCGCTGGAGGAGGAGCAGCCGGAGGCGTCCAGGCTCGTCGAGTGGTACGACGTGATCGGCATCGACAGCCCCCACGACTACGACCCCGTGTGGGCGAAGTGCCGCGAGCTGCGCGTCGCGCCGAGCTTCCACAACGGCGCGCGCTCGATCCTGCTGCGCAACTCGCCGTCGAACTTCTGCTACAACCACATCGGCCATTTCGCCTCGGCCGGCCACGCCGTCGCCAAGGCGCTGTTCTTCGGCGGCGTCACCCGCCGCTTCCCCGAGCTGAACTTCGCGTTCCTCGAAGGCGGCGTGGGCTGGGCCTCCATGCTCTACGCCGATCTCATCGGTCACTGGGAGAAGCGCAACCGGCGGGCGATCGAGGGCACCAATCCCGCCCGCCTCGACCGCGCCGCGCTGCTGGCGCTCGTGGAGAAATATGGACGCCCGGCCGTGGTGGACGGCGTCCGGCGGGGAGCCGGGCTCGATGGCGACGCGGCGCTCACGGGCGGGCTCGAGGATCTCGACGATTACTTCCGCTGCCGCATCGAGCGTGCGGAAGACATCCGCGATCTGTTCGTGCCGCGCTTCTACTTCGGCTGCGAGGCGGACGACCCGGTCAACGCGTGGGCGTTCAACCGCGCCGCGAATCCGCTCGGCGCACGCCTCAACGCGCTCTTCAGCTCCGACATCGGACACTTCGACGTGCCCGACATGGCCGAGGTCGTGCCGGAGGCCTACGAGCTCGTCGAGCACGGGCTGCTCGACGATGACGATTTCCGCGACTTCATGTTCGCGAACGCCGTGCGCTTCTGGGGCGAGGTGAACCCCGACTTCTTCGCGGGCACGGCCGTCGAGAAGGCCGCCGCGGCCGTGCTTGCGGAGTCGCGATGAAGGTCTACGCGCTCTGTACCGGCTCCATCGAGCTCGATCGGGCCAGCATGCTGTCGGACCTCGCGCCCGGGCAGCCGTGGACGGTCCCCGTCATGAGCTTCCTCGTTGAGCATCCGCGCGGCCGGCTGCTCTTCGACACCGGCGTGCATTGCCAGGCGCGGCTCGATCCCATCGGGCGCCTCGGGGAGGAGCGGTCCCGGCGGCTCAGCGTGAAGTCCGGCGAGGGCGACGATGTGGTGCCGCAGCTCGCGCGCCTCGGCCTGCGCCCGGACGACGTGCGGTACGTCGCGAACTCGCATCTGCACTTCGACCACTGCGGCGGCAACGAGTTCTTTCCGCGCGCGACCTTCCTGGTGCAGCGGCCGGAGCTGGAGGCGGCGCGGCGGCCGGGCTTCGTTCCGAGCTACAGCCCGAGCCCGATCGACTTCGACCATCCGCTCGACTACCGGATGATCGACGGTGAGCACGACGTCTTCGGCGACGGCAGCGTGATCCTCATTCCGACCTACGGCCACACGCCCGGCCATCAGTCCCTGCTGGTGCGGGCCGGGAAGGGGACGCAGGTCGTCTGCGCCTCCGACGCCTGCTACACGCGCGAGAACATGGACCGCGACGTGCTGCCGAAGATCCTGTGGAACCCGTCGATCATGCGGGACTCGCTGGCGACGCTCCGCAAGCTGCGCGACGGCGCCGGGGCCACGATGTTCTACGGCCACGATCCCGAGCAGTGGGCCGGGACACCGCGCGCGCCGGCGCCGGTGATCTGACGGAGACGGCGCGGCGCACTGGCCATGCTGATCGACGCCATCGACGTCTACTGGGTCCGCATCCCGCTCGCGTTCGTCTGGAAGACATCGTACGGGGATCAGCACTGCACGGATACGATCCTGGTGCGGATGGAGGGCGGCGGCAGGCACGCGTGGGGCGAAAGCTGCCCGCCCTACATTCCCGCGTACTCCGCCGAGCACACGCCGGCCACGTTTCAGACGATCCGCGAGCACATGGCGGGGCGCATCGTCGGTCAGGAGATCGGGTCGGCGTCGGAGCTGCTGGACCGGCTCGCCTTCATCAAGGGCAACCAGTTCGCGCGCGCGGCGCTCGAGATCGCCTGGTGGGTGCTCGAGGCCAAGCGCCAGGGCGTGCCGCTGCACGTCGCGCTCGGGGGCAAGGGCGAGACGGTCGCCGTCGGCGCCGACTTCGGCATCCAGGACTCGCTCGACACGCTGATGCGCAAGATCCAGGAGGCGATCGATCAGGGCTTCCCGCGGATCAAGCTGAAGTTCCGGCCGGGCTGGGACCGGGAGATGGTGGCCGCCGTCCGGTCGACGTTCCCGGACTTCACGTTCCACATCGACTGCAACGCCGCCTACACGATCGCCGATGCCGAGCTCTTCCGCGGCCTCGATCGCTACCGGCTGGCCATGATCGAGCAGCCGCTCGCCGACGACGGCATGAGCCTGGTCAACCACGCGCGGCTGCAGTCGATGCTCGAGACGCCCGTCTGTCTGGACGAGAGCGGCCACAGCCTCGCCCACATCCAGGCGGCGATCGAGCTCGGCAGCTGCAAGGTGGTCAACATCAAGATGGCGCGCGTCGGCGGCCTCAGCGCCTCGCGCGAGATCCAGGACCTCTGCGCCGCGCACGGCATTCCGTGCTGGGTCGGCGGGATGCTCGAGAGCGCCGTCGGCGGCGCCATCTGTGCGGAGCTCGCCACGCTGTCGAACTTCACCTATCCGGCGGACATCTTTCCGTCCTCGTACTTCTATCGCACCGACCTCGGCACGCCCGCGGTCGTCCTCGCCGGACGAGGTAAGATCGCCACGTCCCGGGTGCCGGGGATCGCGCAGGAGCCGGACCCCGGACTGCTCGAGCAATGGACCGTGCAGCACGCGTCGTTTCGCGCGTAATCGCCCAAGGAGGAACGCCATGGCCGAGAGCGTCGTGACCCCGGAGCGATTCGCCAAGGGCATGACCTTCGACGAGTACGTGCGGTACGTGGGCAGCGCGGAGAACCTCGCCCGCGAGGCGTGGGGCGGCTACTTCCCCGACGGCGGCTCGATGCCCACCACGCGCAAGGACCACAGCGCGGTGTTCCGGGAGCGCTACGCCCGCGTGCGGCTGAGCGATTACCAGACGGCCGCCATCAGATGGCTCGCCGCGCAACCGAACGGGCCCGCCAGGATCCTCGTGATCTCCGAGGACTGGTCGTCCGACTGCCGGCGCGACGTGCCGATGCTGGCGCGGCTGGCCGAGGCGGCCCGGCTCGAGCTGCGGATCTTCAATCGCGACGGCAAGAAGATCCTCGGCACCCGGCGCCCGGATCCTGCCGCCCATCCCGACAGCAATCACGACCTCATGCTCGAGTTCCTCAACGCGAAGAACGGCGGCGAGTGGGCGTCGGTGCCGGTCGCGGTGTTCTACACGAAGGAGTTCCGCGAGCTCCACCGCTATCTGGAGTATCCGGCCGTCTATCAGAAGGACGTCATCCGCGGCCATCAGCAGGCCGCGCGGCCGGGCGAGACGCCCGAGCAGACGAAGGAGCGAGCCCAGCGCGAGTTCCTCGCCATGCAGCAGTCGCCCTTCTTCGACGTCTGGGCGTCGGCGGGCATCGACGAGATCATCAGCGCGATCTACCAGACGCTGACCGTGAAACGCTAGAGGACCCACCATGAGCACGCAGACGATCGAGCCGCGACTGGCCCTCGAGCAGAACCTGCACATGTACCGCCAGATGGCGAAGATCCGCGCCTTCGAGGAGCAGGTCAACGACCTCTACAAGAGCGCGAAGATGCCGGGACTGGCGCACCTCTACGTCGGCGAGGAGGCGGTCGCCGTCGGCGTGTGCGAGGCGCTGCGGCGCGACGACTTCATCACGAGCACCCACCGCGGTCATGGCCACTGCCTCGCCAAGGGTGCCGCCGTCAACCGGATGTTCGCCGAGCTGCTCGGCAAGGAGCCGGGGTACTGCCGCGGCAAGGGCGGCTCCATGCACATCGCGGATCCCGAGAGCGGCAACCTCGGCGCCAACGCCATCGTCGGCGGCTCGGCAGGCATCGCCACCGGCGCGGCGCTCTCGGCCAAGATGCGCGGAAGCGGACAGGTGGCCGCGTGCTTCTTCGGCGACGGCGCGCTCGGCCAGGGCGTGCTGTACGAGGCGATGAACATGGCGGCGCTGTGGAAGCTGCCCGTCATCTACGTCTGCGAGAACAACCTCTACGGCGAGTACACGCCGTGCGGTGAGACGGTGGCCGGCGAGATCCTGGCGCGGGCCCGGGCCTTCGGCATCCACGCCGAGACGGTGGACGGCCAGGACGTGCAGCTCGTGAACGCCACCATGCGGCGGCTGGTCGAGCGCGCCCGGCGCGGGGAGGGCCCCGCCTTCCTCGAGTGCCGGACCTACCGCTACTACGGTCACCACGTCGGCGACGTCAACCGCGACTACCGCACGCGCGAGGAGGAGCGCGAGTGGATGAGCCAGCACGACCCGCTGGAGACGCTCGCGGCCCGGCTCAAGCCGTACGTCGACGCCGACACGTTCGATCGCATCGTCGCCGACGTGAAGGCGGAGATCGACTCCGGCGTGCAGTACGCGCTGGCGGCGCCGTATCCGGACCCCCGCCAGGTCGACGAAGACGTTTATGCGTGACGTGGATGGCTAGCGTCCGGGCGGCTCGCGG
>JBIOXS010000126.1:0-50558 GCA_044869815.1 Candidatus Rokuibacteriota bacterium
GGCCGCGAGCCGGACTTGCCGAGGCGCCGGGCGACGGCAACCGTCACGACGCCTCCGAGGAGGAGGACGGCGGAGAGGGCCAGCGCCCAGCGCGTCACGCGCCCTCGCGATATTCGGGTCGCCAGCGGAGCAGCCGCCGCTCCAGCTGCTTGATGCCGAGCGCCATCACGATTCCGATGATGCCGAGGGCGACGAGGGCGACCATCATATCGGCGGCGTTCAGCGTTCCGAGTGACTGGATGATCAGGTAGCCGAGGCCGCCGCCCGACTCACCGCCCAGGAACTCGCCCACCACCACGCCGATCAACGCGAACGAGATCGACGGCGTGAGCGCGGCGAACGTCCACGCGAGCGCCGACGGGACGATGACCGTGCGCATGATCTGGCGCTCGCCCGCGCCGAGGAAGCGCGCGGAGTGGATGAGATCGGCGTCGACGGAGCGTGCGCCCTGGAAGGTGTTGAAGAAGACGATGAAGAAGACGATTGTCCACGCCAGCACCACCTTGGCCAGGATCCCGAAGCCGAACACCATGGTGATGAGCGGCACCAGGGCGATGCGGGGCAGCGAGTTGAAGGCGACGATGTAGGGTTCGAAGATCCGCGCCAGTCGGTCGTTCCGGCCGAGCACGAGGCCGACGACGAAGCCGGTGGACACGCCGGCCACGAACCCCCACAGCGTCGACTGCACGGTCGAGAGCGCCATCTGCCAGATCGTCAGCCGCACCTGATCCGACGCGAGAAAGACGAATCGAGCGGCGATCGCCGACGGCCGGCTGATGAAGAACGGGTCGAGCCAGTACAGACCGGGCGTCCGGTTGATGGCCTTGACGCCGGTCAGCCACTCCCAGGCGGCGAGGATGGCCACCAGGATGACGAGCCGCCACACGAGCACCGACGCGCGGCCGCTCACGCCTCGCGCTCCGCGAACTCCTCGCCCAGCACGTGCCAGACCCGGCTGTACTCCCGGGCGTACTCGTCCGTCTCGCGGATCTTGATGACATCACGGGGCCGGGGCAGCTCCACCTGGTGGACGAGCTTGATCCGACCGGGCCGGCGCGTCATCACAACCACGCGGTCCGCCAGCGTGATGGCCTCCGAGAGGTCGTGGGTGACGAAGACGACCGTCTGGCGCCGTGCGCTCCACAGGCTGAGCAGCTCGGCGTGGAGGTTGATCTTCGTATGGGTGTCGAGGGCGCCGAACGGCTCGTCCATGAGCAGGATCGCCGGATCGACCACGAGCGTGCGCATCAGCGCCACGCGCTGGCGCATGCCGCCCGACAGCGTGGCGGGAAACGCGTCCTCGAAGCCGTCGAGGCCGGCCAGCGCGATCGCCTCGCGGACGCGGCGGGCTTGCTCGGCGCCGGTCACGCCACGGTACTCGAGCCCGAGGGCGATGTTGCGCGCGACGGTCCGCCAGGGGAACACGGTGTCCTTCTGGAAGACGTAACCGACGTTGACCGGCACGGCATCGAGCACGCGGGCGCCGTCGATCTCCACCGCGCCGGCCGACGGTGTCACGAGGCCGCCGATCATGTTGAGGATCGTCGACTTGCCGCAGCCCGAGGGGCCCACCAGCGCAACGAATTCGCCGTCCCCGACGTCGAAGGACACGCCGTCGACGGCCGCCACTTCCCGCGCGCCCGCGCGGAACGTCTTGCGCAGGTCGCGGACCACGATGCGAGCGCGGCGCGCGGTCAGGACTTGTACTTGGCCTGCGCCTTCCTGAGGAAGGACGTGTCGACCATCCTGGCGAAGGGAAGCGGCTTGTCGACGGCGATGGGGACGAACACCTTCAGGCCGTTGTCGTAGTCCTTCTCCTCGATCGCGAAGTCCCAGTCGAAGATGGTCTTGTAGTAGCGGATCGAGCGCAGCACCACCTCGCGGCTGAACGTGTCCATGTACGGCTTGTGGATGACCTCGGCGATCTCCTCGTCCTTCGCGCGGCGGATCCATTGCTGCGCCCGGTAAATCGCGTTCACGTAGGCCTGCACGAGGTCGGGGGATTTCTCGATCGTCTCGCGTAGCGTGTAGCCGACGGTGACCGGAATGGGCCCGCCGAAGACGCGGTTCCACGCCTTCTCGTCCTGGACATCGTAGATCGCCTTGCCGAATCCCTCTTCCTCGGCCGCCCACTGCCACTCGGGGACGGCCATGATCGCGTCGAACTTGCCGGCCTTCAGACCGCCGAGCATCGTCGTCGACGCGCCGCCGCCCACCCACTCCACGGCCTCGTTCACGGGCTTGCCGTCGGCGGCCCTGGTGTGGCGCAAGACGTACACGCCATACACATAGGTACCCGACCCGATGGCGGTGGCGGCCACCACTGCCTTGCGGCCGACGAGCTTGCCGTCCGCCAGCGCCTCCACCGACCTGACGCCCTTGTCCCACAGGTCCTTGCGCACGACGACGTTGGCGTAGCTGCAGCGCGTGTCGGTGGCGAAGAGCATCACCGTGTCGCGTCCTTTTTCCGTCGCCTTGAGCGGATGATTGGAGTCGCCGAGGCCGAACATCGCCTGGCCGGCCGTGACCGCGTTGACCACGCGGGCGCCGCCGCCCGGCACGATGAAGCCCGGCATGGAGACGTGCTCGTCCTCGAAGAACTTCTTCTCGCGTGCCACCAGATGCTGGCCGTAGACGAACGTCGAGACGCTATGCGAGACGGTGATGGTCTTCGCGGTCTGGGCCTGCGCGCGCCGCGGCCACCCGGCCGCCAGGGTCGCCGAGCCGGTGGCGGTCAGAAAGTGTCGCCGGGTCCACTTCATGCAGCAAACCTCCTTGGAATGCGGCAGCATAGCCTCGACGCGCACCGCCTGTCAATCGCAACATATTGACACTACAGCGAATTTCGGCGATGCTGAGGATCTTCATGGTCCGAAGCATGACGGGGTTTGGACGGGCGGAGGTAACCGGCGAGTCGATCGCCGTCACCGTCGAGGCCCGATCCGTCAATCACCGCCACCTCGACGTCGCCCTCCGGCTGCCGCGCCCGCTCGCCGCGCTCGAACTCGACGCGCGGCGAATCGTGCAGGCGCGACTCGAGCGCGGCCGTGTCGACGTCACCGTGCAGATCACCCCACTCACCGCAACGGCGACGCAGCACGTGCAGGTCGATGCCGGCCTCGCCCGTGAATACATGGCCCGCGCCCAGGCCGCCGCCGCCGACCTCGGCCTCGCGCAGGCGCCAAGTCTCGAATGGCTCCTCGAACGTCCCGGCGTGCTGCGCCTGGAGGACGCGGAGCCCGCGGAGCTCTCGGCGCCCTGGCCGCTCCTCGAACGGGCGCTGTCCCAGGCGCTCGATGCGCTCGTCGAACGCCGCACGGCTGAGGGCGAACGCCTCGTCGAGGCGCTGCGCACGCTGCATGGCGACCTCGGGACGACCGTGGAGTCGATGGCCGCGCGCGCGCCGGCCGCCTCCGCGCGCCGCGAGCAGCGCCTGCGCGAACGCCTGCGGGCCTTGCTGGCGGATACGGCCATCGACGAGAGCCGCATTCTGACCGAGGCGGCGATCTGGGCCGAGAAGACCGACGTCACCGAGGAGCTGGGGCGGCTGCGCGCGCATCTGGGCGAGTTCAGCCTGGCTCTCGAGAAGGGCGGCCCCGTCGGGCGCGCGCTCGACTTCCTGGTCCAGGAGCTCAACCGTGAGGTGAACACCGTCGGCTCGAAGGCCGACGACCTGGAGCTGAGCCAGGCGGCGCTGGCCGCCAAGAGCGTGCTCGAGAAGATCCGAGAGCAGGTGCAGAATCTTGAATAGCCGCGCCGTCAACAACGGCGCCGCGCCGCGGCTCGTCAACGTCGGTCATGGCAACGTCGTGCTCGCTCATCAGATCGTCGCCATCGTCGCGCTCGACTCGCTGCCGGTGAAGCGGCTCATCGAGACGGCGAAGGGCTCCACCAAGCTCGTGGACGCGACCAACGGGCGCCGGACGCGCGCAGTCATCGTCACCGAGAGCGATCACCTGATTCTCTCGTCGCTCGAGCCGGCCACGCTCGCGCAGCGGCTGGTGACCGATCGAGGCGGCCACGATGACTAGCGGGAGGGGCCTCCGCCTCCGCCGCCGCGGCACGCTGTTCGTCGTGTCCGCGCCCTCCGGTGCCGGCAAGACGACGCTGTGCCGAGAGGCGCGGCTGAGGGTTCCCGACCTCGCCTACTCGGTCTCGTGCACGACGCGTGCGCCGCGGCCGGGGGAAGTCGACGGCAGCGACTTCCGTTTCATCTCGCGCGAGGCGTTCCTGGCGATGCGGGATCGCGGCGAGCTGGCGGAGTGGGCGAGCGTGCACGGCAACCTCTACGGGACGCCGGCCCGGCCGCTGGAGGCGGCCCTCCACGACGGCCGGGACGTCTTGCTCGACATCGACACGCAGGGCGCCACGCAGCTCCGGCGCCGCTACCCCGAAGCCGTGCTCGTCTTCGTGGTCGCCCCGTCGATGGCGGAGCTGGAGCAGCGGCTCCGCGAGCGCCGCTCGGACGCCGACCCGGACATCGCCCGGCGGCTCGCGCGCGCGCGTGACGAAATCGCGCTGTGGAAGCAGTACGACTATCTCATCGTGAACCGGGACGTGAAGGAAGCGATGGACCACCTGATGGCGGTCATCCAGGCCGAGCGCTGTCGCACGACGCGCCTCGGCGTCACGTTCCCCGACCTGGAGGTTCCCAACTGATGGCGTTCCCCTCGCTCGAATCGGCGCTCAACAAGGTTTCCAACCGATACCTGCTGGTGGTCCTCTCCGCCAAGCGCGCCCGGCAGCTGAACCGCGGCGCACCGCCGCGCGTGGAGAGCAAGCACAAGAAGCCGACCAGCTCGGCGCTCGAGGAGATCGCCGCCGCCAAGGTCGAGTACCGCGTGAAGGAAGTGGACGAGGCCGCCAAGGCCTGAGCGATGCGCCTCGACGGACGCGAGATCGTCCTGGGCGTGACGGGGTCCATCGCCGCCTACAAGGCGGTGCTGCTCCTCCGCGAGCTGACGTCGCTGGGCGCCGGCGTCACCGTCTGCCTGTCGGAGCACGCCCGGCACTTCGTGGGGCCGCTCACGTTCCGGACGCTGTCGGGGCGGCCTGTCCTCACTGACCTGTTCGATCCGCAGAGTCCAGAGGCGGTGGAGCACGTGGCCCTCGCCGAACGCGCGTCGGCGGTGGTGGTGGCGCCGGCCACCGCGAACGTGCTGGCCAAGGCGGCGCACGGGCTCGCCGACGACTTCCTCACGACGCTGCTGCTCGCCGCGCGCTGTCCGGTCGTCATGGCGCCGGCCATGGACGGCGGGATGTGGGAGCATCCGGCGGTGGTGGCCAACGTCGCGACCCTCCGTGGCCGCGGCGTCGTCGTCATCGAGCCGGAGGTGGGGGCTCTCGCCTCCGGGCTCTCCGGGCGCGGTCGTCTGCCCGAGACCGAGGTGATCGTGGAAGCGCTCCATGCCGCGCTCGCCCCGGCACAGGACCTGGCCGGAGAGAAAGTCCTCATCACGGCGGGCCCGACGCGCGAGCCGATCGATCCCGTGCGCTACATCTCGAACCGGTCGTCGGGAAAGATGGGCTACCGCGTCGCGCTGGCCGCGCTCCGTCGGGGCGCCCACGTGACGCTGATCTCCGGGCCGACCGTGCTGACTCCGCCGGCCGCGGCGACGTTCGTGCCGGTGCAGACGGCGGAGGAGATGCGTGAGGCGGTGTTGCAGCATCTGGCCGGCGCCACCATCGTGGTGAAGGCGGCCGCCGTCGCCGACTATCGCGTGCGACGACCGTCGGAAACGAAGATCAAGGGCAAGCGTGATCTGACGCTCGAGCTCACGCCGAATCCCGACATCCTGGCCGAGGTCGCGGCCGGCCGCACCGGTGCGTTCGTCGTCGGCTTCGCCGCCGAGACGAACGACGTGGCCGCGAACGCGCGCGCCAAGCTCGATGCCAAGGGGATCGATCTCCTCGTCGCCAACGACGTCAGCCAGGCCGGAATCGGCTTCGACGCCGACGACAACGAGGTGCTCCTGATCGACCGCTGGGGCGGCGCCCACCCACTGCCGCGCATGTCGAAGAGCGCGGTCGCCGACGCGCTGCTGTCCGAGATCCTGCGTCTGCGCGCCGCGGCCGGGCGGCCGGCCGGCAAGGCCTCGCGCTGAGCGGAGCGCCGCGCGAGGCCCTAGCCGATGCGCTCGGCGCGCTGGCCGACACGCTGCGGTTCCACCGCGATCTCGGCGTGCCGACACTGCCACTGGAGGGCGACTATCTGATGACGCCGGCGGAATCGCTCCGCCGGCAAGAGCAGGCGCTCCAGGGCTGTCGACGCTGCAAGCTCTGCGAAGGTCGGACGACCCTCGTCTTCGGCTCCGGCAGCCCGCAGGCGGAGTTCGTCTGCATCGGCGAAGGTCCCGGCGCCGACGAGGACGCGCAGGGCCTGCCGTTCGTCGGTCGCGCCGGCCAGCTCCTGACGAGGATGCTCGGATCGGTCGGCATCTCGCGCGACGAAGCCTACATCCTGAATGTAGTCAAGTGCCGGCCTCCCGGCAATCGCAACCCCGAGCCGGACGAGATCGCGGCCTGCGAGCCGTTTCTCGCCGAGCAGCTGGCGACGCTGCAGCCGAAGGTCATTCTTTCGCTGGGGAGCGTAGCGACGCGTGCCCTCCTGAAGACGAATGCGCCCATCGGCAAGCTGCGCGGCCGCGTGCATCCCTACGGCGAGGCGGTTTTGGTCCCGACCTTTCATCCCGCGTTCCTGCTCCGCAATCCCGGTCAGGAGTTCAAGCGCATGACCTGGGACGATCTCAAGCTCGCCAAGCGAGAGTACGACCAGCGAAGAACGCGGTGACGGTCGCGGACGTTGCGTTCGATCTTCCCCTGCCACATCCGTTCTCCTATCGCGTGCCGGACGACCTCACGGTCACGGTCGGGCAGCGCGTCGTGGCGCCGCTCGGTCGCGCGCGGCGCACGGGCGTGGTCGTGGGCGTCCGTCAAGGCGACGACGACCCGCGACTGAAGTCGCTGCTGAGCCTCGTCGACGGCGCGCCCGTGCTCGATGCCGCGGGCGTCGAGCTCGCGCGCTGGATCGCCGCGCAGTCGCTGTCGTCGCTCGGTGGCACGCTGGCCGCGCTGCTGCCACCTGCTGTGGCTGTTGTATCGGAGCGTGAGGGCGGCTTGAAGCGTGGGTGGCCTGAGCGAGATGGTTCCCGGCCCCGGCCGCCATTCGCGGTCGATGCGCGTGGAGGGGTTCTCAAGCCCGAGCTCCTCGTCGGCGCCGGGCGGGAAACGCGGCTGCTCGAGCGGATCGGCGGTGGACCGGCGCTGGTCGTCGTCCCCGACGTCGAGGCGGCGGGGCGTTGGGCGCAGCGGCTGGCGAAACACGGTCCGGTCGTGAGGCTCGACTCCGGCGCCGACGACGCGGACCGTGCGGTCGCGTGGGCGACACTGCGCGAGGGCACGGCCTCGCTCGCCGTCGGCACACGCTCCGCGCTGCTCGCGCCGCTGCCGAGGGGGGCGACGCTGGCGCTGATCGACGAGCACGAAGCCGCGCACAAGCCGCCAGGCCCGCCGCGGCTGCACTCGCGCGACGTCGTCCTGGAGCGGGCGGCGCGAGAGCAACTTCGCGTGACTTTGACCTCCGCCACGCCGAGCGTCGAGATGTGGTGGCGCGCCGACGGTCGTCGGGCTGAGCTCGGTCATGTCGAGCCGGGGCCATGGCCGGTGGCGCAGGTCGCCGACACCCGTGGCATCCTGCGGCGCGAGCCGCTCACGCCGACGCTCGCGCGCGCGGTGCGCGAGACGCTCGGCGCCGGCCGCCGGGTGCTGCTGGTCATCAGCCGTTTGACGTCGGCGCTCGCCTGCGACGAATGCGGCGAGATGCTGCGTTGCCAGGAATGCATGATCGCGCTCGCGTACGCGCGCGCCGGACGCACTCTCGTCTGCCGCGTCTGTGGCCGCGCCGAACTCGCGCCGGAGGCGTGTCCGTCCTGCCGCGGTCGCCGGCTCTCGCCGTTCGGCTGGGGCGCCGAGCGGGTCGAGCACGCCGTGCGCCGTCGCTTCCCCGACGCGCGGGTCGTCCGCTACGATCCCGAGGCCATGCGCGGCGCGCGCGCCGAGGCGCAGCGCAAGGCCGCCGCGGACGCCCAGGTCGTGATCGGCACGCGCGGCGCGCTGCGCCTGTTCGGGCGGGGCGCACTCGGCCTCGCCGGCTTCGTGGCTCCCGATCAACTGCTGCGTCTCCCGGATTTCCGTGCCGGCGAGCGCTTGTTCGGCCTGCTGTGGGCCGCGGCCGAGCGCGTCTCACCCGACGGCGCGCTCGTGGTCCAGTCCCAGAGCCCCGACCACTACGTCGTCGACGCGGCGGTGCGTCAGGACCTCGCGGCGTTCTATCGTCACGAGCTGAAGTTTCGCGGCGAGCTTGGCTACCCGCCGTTCCGCCGGCTGGCGATCGTCACCGTCACCGCGAAGGCCCCCGCCGAGATGCGGCGGCTGGCCGACGACGTGGCGGCCGCGCTCGCCACCGAGCGCGAGCTCACCGCCTATCCCCCGGCGGCGGATCGGCGCGATCGGCTGCGCCGCATCGTCGTGAAAGGCCATGAGGATCTGGCCGTCCGGCTGGCCAGCATCCTGGCGGACTTCCGCCGGCCGCGTCCGAAGAGCCGGGGTATCATAGAGGTGGAGGTGGATCCGGTCGAATGGCAGCCCTGAGCGTCCGAAAATACGGCGATCCGGTGCTCCGGCGGCGGGCGAAACCCGTCGAGACGGTGACGCCGGAGATCAAGCGCATGATCGCCGACATGGTCGACACGATGTACGACGAGGTCGGACTCGGCCTCGCCGCGCCGCAGGTCGGCATCTCCCTGCGCCTGATGGTGGTCGGCGACGACGAGGGCCGCGAGGCACGGGCCCTGATCAACCCCGTCATCGCGGAGGAGGGCGGCGAGATCGTCGCCGAGGAAGGCTGTCTCTCGATTCCGGGCATCTTCGCCTCCGTGAGACGCGCGGAGTGGGTGCGGCTCGAAGCCCAGGACGAGCGCGGGCAACCGGTGTCGATCACGGCCCGCGGTCTCCGCGCCCGCGTCTTCCAGCACGAGATGGATCATCTCGACGGCGTGCTCTTCATCGACCGACTGGATCCCGTCACGCGCGACAAGATCAAGCGCCGCATCCGCAAGGATGGGCTGGCCGAAGAAGCCGGCGCCCACCGCGCGTTCGCGCTGTAACACGCTGAAGCTCCTCTTCTACGGCACTCCGGCGTTCGCGCTCCCCGCGTTCGAAGCGCTCCGTCGCGACCACGACATCGTCGCCGTCGTCACCCAGCCCGACCGCCCCGCGCACCGCGGCCAGCGCCTGACGCCGCCGCCGGTGAAGCAGGCGGCGCTGGCGGCCGGCCTTCCCGTGCTCCAGCCGGCCCGGCTGCGTGATCCGGAGTGGCCCGAGCGGCTCGGCGCGCTCGGCGCCGACGTGGCCGTGGTGGTCGCCTTCGGTCAGATCCTGCCGAAGGCGGTGCTCGACGCGCCCGCGCGAGGCTCGATCAACATCCACGCCTCGCTGTTGCCCAGGTACCGCGGCGCGGCGCCGATCCAGTGGGCCATCATCCGGGGCGAGACCGAGACGGGGATCACCACGTTCCAGATGGACGCCGGCATGGACACCGGAGACGTCCTGCTGATGCGCTCGACGCCGATCGGCCCGGGCGAGACGGCAGGCGACCTCTTTGCGCGGCTCGCCCCGCTCGGGGCCGAGGTCATCGTCGAGACCCTCGCGCGCCTCGGCTCGATCGCGCCGCGACCCCAAGATCACGCCGCCGCCACGCTCGCCCCGCGGCTCAGGAAGACCGACGGCGTGATCGATTGGACGAAGCGCGCCCCGGACATCGTGAACCTCGTGCGCGGGTGCAACCCGTGGCCGGGGGCCACGACGACGACTCCGGCCGGCACGCTGACAGTGTGGCGGGCCCGCGCCGTCGTGGCGACGCCGGGCCGACCCGGCACGCTGGTCGCGCACGACGAGACGTTGGCGATCGCCGGCGCGGACGGCCTCGTGCTGCCCGAGGAGGTCCAGCCGGAAAACCGCAAGACGATGCCCTGGAACGACTGGCTGCACGGCGCGCGCCTGCGCGCGGGCGGCGCCGTCGGCGCGGCGTGAGGGGCGCCGCGCCGGCGCGCGCGGTCGCCGCGCGCGTCCTCGAGCGCGTGGAGGCGGACGGCGCGTGGGCCGACCTCGCGCTCGATGCGGAAGTGACGCGCGCGATGCCGCAGGCCCGGGACGTCGGCCTCGCCACCGAGATCGTCTACGGAACGCTCCGCTGGCAGCGCTATCTGGACTGGATCCTCGCGCCGCACTCCCGGCGGTCGCTGGAGGCCCTCGACCCACGAGTCAGAGTGGCGCTGCGAATGGCGGCCTATCAGCTCGTGTTTCTCGAGCGGGTGCCGCCGTTCGCCGCCGTGTACGACGCCGTCACCCTCGCGCGAGGGCGGAAGCCCGGCCTTGCCGAATACACCAACGCCGTCCTGCGCTCCTTCGCTCGCCGGGGCGCGCGCGAGCGCGAGCCCGCCCTGCCGGGCGATCCCGTCGACGCGCTGGCGACGCGCTGCTCGTTTCCGACGTGGCTCGCCGCGCGGTGGGTCGCGCGCTACGGCGCCCGTGACGCCGAGGCGCTCATGCGCGCGCTCAACGCGCGGCCGCCCGTCACCCTGCGCGCCAACACGCTCCGCCTGAGCCGCGAGGCGCTGGCCGAGCGCCTCGCCGCCGAGGACGACGTGGCGACCCGGCCGACACCGCACGCGCCGGACGGTCTCATCGCCGCCCGCGGCGGGGAGCCGGGCGGCTGGCGCGCGTTCGCCGAGGGCGCCTGCGTCGCGCAGGACGAAGCGTCGATGCTCGTCGCGCGGTTGCTGGAGCCGCTGCCCGGGGAGACGGTGGCCGACGTATGCGCGGCGCCGGGGACGAAGACCACCCATCTGGCGCAGCTCATGGGTAACCGCGGTCGTATCCTCGCGCTGGATCCGCAGCCACAGCGGCTGTCGCGCGTGGACGCGGCGGTGGCGCGACTCGGTATCGGGATCGTCGAGACGGTGGCGGAGACGGCGCAGGAGGGCGCGCGCACGCGGGCGGCGACGTGCGACGCCGCGCTCGTCGACGCGCCGTGCTCGAACCTGGGAGTGTTACGCCGCAATCCCGAGGTCAAGTGGCGGCGTCGGCCGGAGGACCTCGGCACGGCGGCCGAGCGCCAGCGCGACATCCTGGCGGCGGCGGCCGCGATGCTCAAGCCGGGCGGCCGTCTCGTCTACGCGACGTGCTCCCTCGAGCCGGAGGAGAACGACGACGTCGTCGACGCGTTTCTCGGCCGGCACCCCGAGTTCCGCGTCGAGCCGCCGGCGTCGTGTCCGCTCGCCCTCGACAAGGGAATGCTGCGCCTCCGGCCCGATCGGCTCGACACCGACGGCTTCACCGCCGTGCGCCTGCGCCGCGCGTGATATAACAGCGCCGTGATCAAGATCGCGCCCTCGATTCTCTCCGCGGACTTCGGCGTCCTCGCCGAGGAGATCGCGCGCGTGGAAGCCGCCGGCGCCGACCAGCTGCACATCGACGTCATGGACGGCCGCTTCGTGCCGAACATCAGCATGGGCTTCCCGATCATCATGGCCGTCCGCAAGCGCACGAAGCTGCCGCTCGATCTGCATCTCATGATCGTCGAGCCGGATAAATACGTCGCGGACTTCGTCGCGGCGGGCGCCGACATGGTCACCGTCCACGTGGAGGCGTGTCCGCACCTGCAACGCACGCTCGCGTCGATCCGGGAGCTCGGCGTGCGAACGGGCGTCGACATCAAGGCGGGCGCGGCGCTGAACCCCTCGACGCATCCCCAGGCCATCGAGTACGTGCTGAACGACGTCGACCTCGTCCTCGTCATGTCGGTGAATCCCGGATTCGGCGGGCAGAAGTTCATCCCCGCCGTGTACCCGAAGATCCGACAGATCCGCACGCTGCTGGGCGGCCGCCGCGTGGACGTATCGATCGACGGCGGCGTCAAGGTGGAACACGCCAGGCCCTGCGCCGAGCACGGCGCCTCGATCCTCGTGGCCGGCTCCGCCGTCTTCGAGGCGGCGGACCCGGCCGACGTGATCAAGCGCATGCGCGCCGCCGCCGGCGTCTGACCGCTCGCCTGACGCGGTCGTCGTCTGAGGCGTCTGCGCTGGTCAGCGAGGAGCCATCCGGGCGTGCTCACGGAGTGACCGGCGCCGCCATCGCAGCTGCGCAACTTCGTGGATTCACGCGCGAAAAGTCTGGCACCCCCATTGCGATGTCCGTCCGCATGACGCAACGCTGGACGAAGCAGCTCGGGCTCGATCGGCTGGAGTGGCGGACGTGCTGGAGGTCGCTCGAGCTGCGAGTCACCTTCGGCGCTCCCGCAGCTAGCACCACCCGGTCCCAGATGCGCTCGCGTTGAAATTTTCCACGTAGTTGCGTACACTCATTTTTTCCATGTTCGATTCGCTGAGCACACGACTGACCGCGATCTTCGATCGGCTGGGTGGCCATGGCCGCCTGACCGAGGAGAACATCCAGGAGGCCCTCCGGGAGGTGCGGATCGCCCTCCTGGAGGCCGACGTCAACTTCAAGGTCGTGCGCGGCTTCGTCGAGCGGGTACGTGAGAGGGCCATCGGTCAGGACGTCCTCAGATCGCTGACGCCCGCGCAGCAGGTCGTGAAGGTCGTGCATGACGAGCTCGTCGACCTGCTCGGCGGCAGCGGTCACCGCCTGGCCACGGCGTCCCATCCGCCGACGGTGGTGATGCTCATCGGCCTGCAGGGCTCCGGGAAGACGACGACGGCCGCCAAGCTCGCGCGCCTGTACGCCAAGCAGGGCCAGCACCCGCTGCTCGCCGCCGCCGACACCTACCGGCCGGCCGCCCAGGAGCAGCTGCGCACGCTCGGCGCCCAGCTCAACGTCCCGGTCGTCGGCGCCCCCGGCGACAACCCGGTGGCGATCTGCCGCGCCGCCCTCGAGGAGGCTGCCGGTCGAGGGCTCACGCCGTTGATCCTCGACACCGCCGGCCGGTTGCACATCGACGACGCGATGATCGACGAGCTCAAGCGCATCAAGCAGGACGTGAAGCCGCACCACATCCTGCTCGTCGTCGACGCGATGACCGGCCAGGACGCCGTCGGAGTCGCCGAGAAGTTCAACGCGGCGGTCGGCATCGATGCCGTCATCCTCACCAAGATGGATGGCGACTCGCGCGGCGGCGCCGCGCTGTCCGTGCGCCACGTCACCGGACGTCCCATCGCCTTCGTGGGCACCGGCGAGAAGACCGATGCCCTCGAGCCGTTCCATCCCGACCGCTTGGCTTCGCGCATCCTCGGCATGGGCGACGTGCTGTCGCTCGTGGAGAAGGCGCAGGAGACGGTGAATGCGGAGAAGGCGCAGGAGATGGTCCGCAAGCTCCGCGAGGACACCTTCAGCCTCGAGGACTTCCGCGAGCAGCTGCGGCAAGTGCGCCAGCTCGGTCCGCTCGATCAGATCCTCGGTATGCTGCCCTTCGGCAAGGCCCTGAAGGCGGCGCCAAAAGACCTCGACGGTGAGCAGGCGGATCTCGACCGCTTCGACGCCATCATCCTGTCGATGACGCCGGCCGAGCGCAAGAACCCGGAGGTCATCAACGGCTCTCGCCGACAACGCATTGCACGGGGAAGCGGAACCTCCGTCCAGGACGTCAATCGGCTCCTGAAGCAATACGCGCAGCTGCGGAAGATGATGAAGCAGTTCAAGAACGTGGAAGGCCGGATGGGCAAGCTGAAGGGCTTGCCCGGCTTCCCGACCCTGAGGGGGTGAGCACGTGAGCGTTTCGATTCGACTGAGGCGGGAAGGCTCGAGCAAGCGGCCGCGCTACCGCGTGGTGGTCGCCGATTCCCGCTCGCCGCGCGACGGACGGTTCATCGAGGTGATCGGGCACTACAATCCCGTCACCGATCCGCCGCAGGTGAGCATCGACCGCGCGAAAGCGGAAGCCTGGATCAGCAAGGGCGCGCAGCCGTCCAACACGGTGCGCAAGCTGATCGCGCTGTCGCCCAGGCCGACGGCGTAGCCGCGGACATCCGTAAACACGCAGCACCGGAAGCTGCAGTAGAGGCAGACGTGTCGATGCGGGAGCTCGTGGAGTACATGGCAAAGGCGCTGGTCGACGATTCGGACAACGTCAACGTGACGGAGGTCGAGGGCGAGCGCGTGACCGTCATCGAGCTCCGCGTGGCGCCCGGCGACCTCGGCAAGGTCATCGGCAAGCAGGGACGCACGGCGCGGGCGCTGCGGACGATCCTGAACGCCAACGCGACGAAGCTCCGGAAGCGAGCCGTGCTCGAGATCGTCGAGTAATGGCCGCCGACCGGCTCGTCGCCATCGGCGAGATCGGCCGGCCGCACGGACTGCGAGGCGAGGTGCGGGTGACTCCGCTGACCGATCATCCTGAGCGGTTCGAGACGCTCGCCGAGTGCGTCCTGTGGGACGAGGCGCGCGACCGCCGGCTGCCGTGCCGGATCCGCGGGGCGCGCGTGCAGGGCGACGCCATGCTGGTGGCGATGGCCGGCTACGACTCACCGGAGGCGGTCGGGGCGCTCACAGGATGGCTGCTCGCGGTACCGGAGTCGGAGGCGCTTCCGGCGCCGGAAGGTCACTTCTATCCGTGGCAGCTGGCGGGCTGTCGGGTCTTCACCGAGGACGGGCGCGACCTGGGAGCGGTACTGCGAATCGAGGGCAGCGCCGCCCAGGACGTCTGGGTCGTGGGCGACGCGGGACGTGAGCACCTTGTGCCGGCGGTGGCCGACATCGTGCGCGAGGTCGATATCGGAGGGCGGCGGATCGTCATCCGACCTCCCGAGGGACTGCTGGAGCTCTGATGCGGATCGACGTGCTGACGCTCTTCCCCGGCATGGTGGAGCCCGTGGTCGCCGCCTCGATGCTGGGCCGCGCGCGCACCCGCGGACTCGTTGACATTCGCGTGGTCGATCTCCGAGACTACGCGAGGGGCCGTCACCGCAACGCCGACGATTACCAGTTCGGCGGCGGCGGCGGCATGGTGCTGAAGCCGGAGCCAATCTTCGCCGCGGTCGATGCGCTGCGCACGGACGCGACGCGCGTGATCGTGCTGGATCCGCGCGGCCGGACGTTCGCGCAGGCGGTAGCGGCAGAGCTGGCGCGCGAAGCGCACCTGATCCTGATCGCTGGACGGTACGAGGGGGTGGACGAGCGCGTGAGCGAGCTGCTGGCGCACGACCGGATCTCGATCGGTGACTACGTCGTGACGGGCGGCGAACTGCCGGCGCTGGTGGTGACGGATGCCGTCACCCGCCTGCTGCCCGGGGTGCTGGGCGCCGAGGGCGGGGCCGAGCGCGAATCGTTCGCGAGCGGCCTGCTCGAGCCGCCGCAGTACACGCGCCCGGAGGAGTTTCGCGGAGCCCGGGTGCCCGGCGTGCTGCTCTCCGGCGACCACGCGCGGGTGGCGCAGTGGCGGCGCGAGCAGGCGCTGTTCCTCACGTGGCGGCGGCGGCCGGAGCTGCTGGCGGAAGCCAGCCTGACCGACGAGGAGCGGCGGTTGATCGAGCGTTTCGAGCGCGGAGAGACGCCGGCGTAGACGGCGGCCGCGCAGCGATAGAAAGGGACGACAAGGCCATGGATGCGATTCGGATCGTCGAGGCGGGGCAGCTGAAGAAGGACCGGCAGGGGTTCGACCCCGGCGACCAGGTCCGGGTGCACGTGAAGGTCATCGAGGGCGAGAAGGAGCGGACGCAGGTCTTCGATGGCACCGTCATCCGGCGGCGGGGTGAGGGCGCCCGCGCCTCGTTCACGGTACGGCGCATTTCATACGGCGTCGGCGTGGAGCGTACCTTCCCCCTCCACTCCCCGCGGATCGAGCGCGTGGATGTGGTCCGCCACGGACGCGTGCGCCGCTCGAAGCTCTACTATCTCCGCTCGCTGGCCGGCAAGGCGGCGCGGCTGCGGGAGAAGCGGGTGAACGTGGTTCCGACGACCACCGCCACCGAGTAGATCCGACACAGCCTGGCGTGACGCCGCCTCCATCGGCGCCGTACCGCTACGAAGCCCAGGCGTGGCGCGCGGGCGTCACCCGCGTCGCGGGCCTGGACGAGGCCGGCCGCGGGCCGCTGGCGGGACCCGTGGTCGCGGCCGCTGTCATCCTCGACCCGGGACGCCGGGTCCGTGGCGTCGCCGACTCGAAGCTCCTCACCGCCGAGCGGCGCGAGGAGCTCTTCGGGCTGATCCAGGAGCGGGCCGTGGCCATCGGCGTCGGCATCGTCGATCACGTCACCATCGATCGCGTCAATATCCTGCAAGCGACCAGACGGGCGATGGCCGAGGCGGTGCGCGTACTGTCCGTCGCGCCGGAGCTCGTCATCACGGATTTCGTCTCGGTGCCGGCGCTGACCTGCCCGCAGCGCAACATCGTCGACGCCGACGCGCGCTGCGCCACCGTCGCGGCGGCGTCGATCGTGGCGAAGGTCACGCGCGACCGGCTCATGCTGGAAGCCGACAAGCAGTTCCCCGAGTACGGCTTCGCACGCCACAAGGGCTACGCCACCGCCGATCATCTAGCCGCCCTCGACCGTCACGGCGCCTGTCCCATTCATCGACGCTCGTTCTCGGGCGTGTGGCGCCAGGGCGAGCTGTTCGTGCTGGAGGAAGAGGACTAGCGCCACCGTCTGCGATCCGGGACATTGGCGAGCAATCCACGCCGCGCTATACGGAGACGGTGGGCGACGCGCGGCGACAGACCGGAGCGGCGGCAGAGGCGGCGGCGGCCGCCTTTCTCGAGGGCGCCGGCCTGCGGGTGATCGAGCGCAACGTCCGGTTCGCGCACGGTGAGATCGATCTCGTGTGCCGCGACGGCGAGGTGCTCGTCTTCGTCGAGGTGAAGTCGCGGCGGTCGCGCTGGGGCGACGGTCCGGCGGCGGCCGTCTCGGCGCTCAAGCAATGGCGGCTCACGCGGCTGGCGCATCACTATCTGAAGTGGCGTCGGCTCGGCGAGCCGCGCTGTCGCTTCGACGTCGTGGCGGTGACCGTCGATGACGACGGCACCTCGAAGGTGCGGCACTTGCGCGGCGCCTTCGATGCCGCCGAGCGATAGCCGGATGATTCGGGTACAATTCGGCCCCATGCCGCTTCGCTGGGACGCGCACCGCTCCGCCCTTTCCTCGATCAGCGAGGCCATCGGACGCACGCCGCTCGTTCGCCTCAACCGCGTGACGGCGCCGGTGAAGCCGGCCGTGTACGTGAAGGTCGAGTGGTTCGGACCGAGCGGCAGCCTGAAGGACCGGATCTATCTGCACATGTTCGAGCGCGCGGAAGCGCGCGGCGAGCTGCGGCCGGGCATGCGCGTGCTGGAGTGCTCGACCGGCAACGCCGGGATCGCGTGCGCCTTCATCGCGGCCGTGAAAGGCTACCGCTGCACGATCGTCATGCCCGCCGGCATGAGCGACGAGCGCAAGAAGATCATGCGTGCGTACGGCGCCGATCTCGTCTTCACCCCCGGCGGCGAGAGCGACGTCGACCTGTCGCTGAAGCGCCTGGCCGAGATCCGCGGCGGCGACCCGACCGGCTACTGGGTGCCGGGACAGTTCTCGAATGCCGACAACGTCGACGCCCACCTGCGGACGACGGGGCCCGAGATCTGGGAACAGGCGGGCGGCGTGATCGGCGCGTTCGTCGCCTCGCAGGGCAGCGGCGGGACCCTGACCGGCGTCGGACGCTATCTGCGCGAGCGTGACGGCCGGGTGCGCCTCTACGCGGTGGAGCCGGACGAGTGCGCACTGCTGGCCCGGCGCGCGTGGGGCCCGCACGGTATCGAGGGCATCGGCGACGGCTTCATCCCCGACAACCTCGACGTCTCCCTCCTGACCGGCGTCGTCACCACCACCACCGAGGAGTCGGTGGCCATGGCGCGGCGGCTCGCCGCCGAGGAAGGGCTCTTCTGCGGCATCTCCACCGGCTGCAACGTGGCGGCCGCGCTGAAGCTCGCCGTTCGCCACCCCGAGCTGCCATCGATCATCACCATGGCCAACGACACGGGCCAGCGTTATTTCACGACCCCGCTGTGTGGCGAGGCCAAGCACGTCGAGGTGCCGGACCGCGAGCATCCGATGGACGCCAAGACGCGGGACGAGCTGGACCGCTGGCAGGCGAAGTGGGAGATCCTGAGCTGAAGCCAGCCGACTGGGACTTCATCGCGGCGCGACGCCGACTGGAGTCCAAGGTGAAATCCGCGAGCGACAAGCTGACGTCGGTCGAGGATGCCGTCGCCCGGATCGCCGACGGCGACCGCATCGCCGTGGGCGGCTGCCTCTTCTCGCGCACGCCGATGGCGCTCGTGCGGGAGATCCTGCGACAGCGCCGGACGCGGCTCACTCTCGTGCGGAACCTCATGTGCACGGAGGGCGAGTTCCTGATGGCCGCCGGCGCCGTCGAGCGCGTGATGACGGCGTGGATGTCCATCGGCCTGCCATGGGGCGTCTCGAAGATCATGCGCCACTACGTCGAGACCGGCGCGGTGGCCCTCGAGGAGTGGAGCCATCTCGCGCTGGGCCTGCGCTTCCGCGCGGCGGCCATGGGCGTGCCGTTCATGCCGTCGCTGACCATGCTGGGCTCCGACCTCGTCGGCGTCGGCGGCATGAAGACGGTCGTCGACCCGTACTCCGGCGAGTCGCTCGGCGCCGTGCCCGCGCTCTTTCCGGAGGTGGCGATCCTGCACGTCCACCGCGCCGATCGCTTCGGTAACGCCCAGATCGACGGCTATCCGCACATGGACGCCGACATCGCGCGGGCGGCGACCACGGTCCTCGTGACAACAGAGGAGATCATCACCGAGGACGAGACGCGACGGCATCCCGACCGCACGGTCCTCCCCGGCTTTCTCGTCGACGCCCTCGTCCACGTTCCGTTCGGCTCCTACCCGCACGAGTGCTATGGCCTCTACGAGGCCGACTACGATCACTTCGCCGCCTACACGGCGGCGATCGACGCCCGCGGACCCGCGGCCGTCGGCGACTACCTCGAGCGCTACGTGTACGCGCCGGCCGGCTACGACGACTACCTCGAGCTCTTCGGCGGCGAGCGACTGGCGCAGCAGCGCGCGCTCGCGCGTGAGCTGACGGCGTGAGCGCCGTGACCGCCTCCGAGCTTCTCGCCGTCATGGCCTCGCGCGTCCTCCGCGACGACACCACCGTCTTCGCCGGCGTCGGGGTGCCCCTGCTGGCGGCCGCACTGGCGCAGCAGCGCCACGCGCCGCGGCTGACCATGGTGATCGAGGGCGGCATCATCGGCCCGCGGATCAAGCCGGGACGGCTGCCCGTCTCGACCAACGAGATGCGGGCCGGCCATCGCGCGCAGATGCTGCCGGGCATCACCGATACCTTCCTCTTCGCTCAGCGTGGCTTCCTCGACTACGGCTTCATGGGCGGCGCCCAGATCGATCAGTACGGCAACGTCAACACGAGCATCCTCGGCACGGACTACTGGAAGCCCACAGTGCGCCTGCCGGGGACGGGCGGCGCCAATGACATCGCCTCCCTGTGCCGGGAGGTCATCATCGTGACCGCCCACGAGCGACGGCGATTCGTGCCCAAAGTCGACTTCGTCACGAGTCCGGCGTGGCTCGACGGCGGCGACAGTCGTCGGCGGGCCGGCCTCTTCTTCGGCGGTGTCTCGCGCGTGGTCACGACGCTCGGCATCTTCGGATTCGAGCCGGAGACACGCCGCATGCGCGTGGAGGCGTTGCACCCGGGCGTCACTCGGCTCGAGGTCCAGGACCACACGGGGTTCCCGCTGCTCGACGCCGCCGAGGTCGCCGAGACGCCGCCCCCTGCTCCGGACGAGCTCGAGATGCTGCGCGCCCTCGATCCCGAGCGGCGCTTCCTCGGATAGGAGGAGATCGGCTCGTGCACGTCGGCCTCGCCATCAAGAACTTCGTCGGACCCACCGAGACACCGGACGTCGACGAGCTCTATCGATACGCGGCGCGCGCCGAGGCGCTCGGCTTCGAGTCGCTGTGGGCGTGGGATCACGTGGTCCTCGGCGTCGAGCCGTCGTTTCCCATCCTGGACGCGGTCGGCACCCTGACCGCCATCGCCGCCCGGACGTCGCGGATCAAGCTCGGCACCGGCGTGCTGGTGCTGCCGCTGCGCAATCCCACGGTGGCCGCGAAGGCGATCGGCACGCTCGACGTGATCTCCAGGGGGCGGCTCATTCTCGGGGTGGCGGCCGGGTGGTACGCGCGGGAGTTCGACGCCGTGGGCGTCCCCTTCAAGCAGCGCGGCCGCCTGTTCGAGCGCAATCTCGAGATCCTCACGCGGCTGTGGACGGAGGACCGCGTCACGCTCCAAGCTGACGAGTTCAACCTCCGCGAGGCCGTCATGCGCCCGCGGACGGTCCAGCGCCCGCGGCCACCGATTCTCATCGGCGGATATGTGGACGCGGTGCTCAAGCGCGTGGCGACCAAGGGCGATGGCTGGCTGACGTACTTCTATACGCCCGAATCGTACCGGAAGTCGTGGGAGAAGATCCTCGCGTTCGCGCGCGAGGCCGGCCGCGATCCCAGGACGCTCACCGGCACCAACCAGCTGGCCATCCTCGTCGGCGGCTCGCGGGCAGAGACGGAGGCGCCGATGCGCCACTGGCTTCAGACGGAGTGGGACGTGGCGGCCTGGAGCGAGTCCACCATCGAGCACGCGATCCGCGGCAACGTCAAGGAGTGCATCGAGCAGCTGCGCGCGCACGCGGCGAGCGGCGTCGACCGCCTGATCCTGATTCCATACCGCTATCAACCGGAGCAGGTCGAGATCATCGCGCGGGAGATCCTGCCCGCCCTCACCCGCTGAGCTTCGAACGGAGGACAGCATGCCAGTCACCCACGACATCGTGGTCGAGGACATCGAGTATCTCCGACACGGCGACAGCCCGTTGCTCGCCCGCATCTTCAAGCCGCGCGTCGGCGGCACGTTCCCGATGGTCGTCGACCTGCACGGCGGCGCCTGGTGTCGCGGCGACCGGCTGAACGACACGCCGATCAACGAGGCGCTCGCCCGCAGCGGCCTCGTCGTGGCCGCCCTCGATTTCCGCATGCCGCCGGTGGCCGCCTATCCCGCCTCGCTCGCGGACATCCACTACGCCATCCGCTGGCTGAAGACCCGCGCGGCGAGCTTCGGCGGACGCGCCGAGCGCGTCGGAGTGCTCGGCGTCTCGAGCGGCGCCCACCAGGGCATGCTGCTCGCCATGCGCCCGCACGATCCGCGGTATGCGTCGCTGCCGCTGGCCGGCAGCGCCGATGCGAGCGTCGGGTGCGCGGTGCTCTGCTGGCCCGTGATCGACCCGCTCTCGCGTTACCGGTATGCCAGGGCGCTGAAGGCGAAGGGCCAGCCGTACCCCGAGGTCGTCGACCGCGTGCTGCCATGCCACGACGAGTACTGGAAGACGGAGGACGCCATGGCCGAGGGCAACCCGGTGCAGGCACTCGAGCGCGGCGAGAGCGTGGAGCTGCCGCCGGCGCTGTACGTCCAGGGCACGCGCGACGTCGCGCATCCACGGCCCGATCTCGATCGTTTCGTGACGCTGTACCGGAAGGCCGGCGGTCAGGTCGAGCTGGAGCTCTTCGAGGGCGAGGCGGAGGGGTTCATCAACAAGAACCCCGACTCGCCGGCGGCGAAGGAGGCGCTCGAGGGCATCGTGGCCTTCGTCCACGGCTCGCTGCGGTGACGGCGGCGCATCGCGCCCTGCTCGACCGCATGCGCTCGACCACCGCCGTCGTGCGGCAGGCGGTGGAGCGGGCGACGCAGGGCCGGTTCACCGAGCCACCACGGGCGGGCGAGTGGTCGGCACTGGAGACGCTGACCCATCTGCGCGACGTCGTCGTGCACGTCTACGGTCTGCGGATCCGTCGCCTGCTCTACGAGGAGGCGCCGGTGTTCGCCGACTTCGACGAAGAAGGATACCGTCGCGCCAGCCTCGCCCGCGGCGAGAGCGCCGAGCACCTGCTCAGCTCGATCGTCGGCGAGCACGAGCAGCTCGCGCGGCTGCTGGAGACGCTGCCCGACGCGGACTGGACGCGCGCCGGCCGCCATCCCTCGCTCGGCACCATGTCGATCGAGTTCCTCGCACGGCGCGTCAGCGAACACGCCGAGGAGCACGCGGCGCAGATCACGGCCGCCGCGCGCGGCACGTGACCGGTCGCACGGCGACCTTCGAGCGGGTCCTGCGCCTCGAGCCCGGCCGCACGGCGCTGCTGGTGGTCGACATGCAGCGCGGCTTCATCGAGCCCGGACAGGCCATGGAGGTGCCGCCGGCCCGGCAGACGCTCCCCGCGATCCGCGCCCTGCTCGAGGCCTTCCGAGCCGCGCAGCTGCCGGTCGTCTTCACGGCGTTCGTCTATTCGCCGAGCGTGCCGCTGCTGGTCGGCGAGCTCCACCCCGAGCACAAGCCGGCGGCGCCGAACGCGCCGCGTGGCTTCGGCCGCCCCTCGTCGTGCTGTCTCGAAGGCGATCCGAGCGCCGACATCGTCGAGGCGCTGACGCCGCGCGCCGGCGAGGCGGTGATCCGCAAGCGCTGGTACGACGCCTTCGCCGGCAGCGAGCTGGACGGCGTGCTGCGCGGACGGCACGTCACCTCGCTCGTGGTCGTCGGCACCATGACCGACATCTGTGTGCTCGCCACCGTCGTCGGCGCCTTCAATCGCGAGTACCGGGTGACCGTCGTCGACGACGCCGTGTCCACGCTGTGGCCAGAGATCCAGCGGGCAACCCTGGACATCATTGGCCGGGCCTTCGGCCGCGTCGTATCATCGAAGACGGTGATCGACACGCTCACGAGCTGGAGGTAGCGATGGGAGAGCCGTTCAGATTCGCGGGGATCATGCCGGCCAACATCCTGCCGTTCCGCGCCGACCTCTCGATCGACGAGCCGGCCTATCGCAAGCACCTGCGCTGGCTCGCCGACACGCCGGGCGTGACGGGCATCGTGGCCAACGGCCACGCCGCCGAGGTCGCATCACTCTCGCGTGACGAGCGCAAGCGAACGCTGGCCATCGCGCTCGACGAGGTGGCCGGCGCCTGCCCGATCGTCGCCGGCGTGTACAGTGACGGCACCGCGGAAGCGGTGGAGCTGACACGAGATGCGCAGGCGGCGGGAGCCGCCGGCGTGCTGCTCTTCCCACCGACGCTGTTCATGTGGGGCGCCCAGGTGAAGCCGGACATGGTCCTGCGGCACTTCAGCGAGGTGGCCGCGGTCGGCATCCCGATCATCGCCTTCGAGTATCCGCCGGCGACGGGCATCGGCTACTCACCGGACACGCTCGCGCGACTGGCGCGGATCCCCGGGGTGGCCGCGGTCAAGGACTGGTCGAACGACATCGTCGCCTTCGAGGCGAACCTCCGCGCGGTGCGCGCGACCGACCGTCCGGTGGCCATGCTGTCGTCGTTCACCATGTCGTTGATGGCGAGCTTCCTCCTCGGCGCCGACGGCGCCATCTCCGGCATGGGCAGCGTGACGGCCGATCTCCAGGCGGAGCTCTTCGCGGCCTGTCAGAAGGGCGACCTGGACGGCGCCCGCCGCATCAACGACCGCCTGGACCCGCTCGTCCGCGTGTTCTACGCGCCGCCGTTCGTCGACATGCACAACCGCATGAAGGAGGCGCTGGTACTCCTCCGGCGGATTCCGGCCGCGCACGTGCGGCCGCCGCTGACGCCGATCCCGGCCGCCGAGCGCGACGCCATCGCGCAAGCGCTGAAGCTGGCGCGGCTCGGCTGACCCGACCTCCCGGACAGGAACCCGGTCCGCCCGACGCGCGTTCGTACTCGAAAACGGCGGGCGCTTGCTCCCACGGGCGCGACACGCGACCAGGGAGCGACCTGTGCTATTCTCCCGGAGCTAATCCCCCCGAACGACACGAAGTAGGGGAAAAGACGCATACTTTCGTGCCGGTCATCAGTGCCCCGGCGCGGTACCTCAGGAGGACAGTCATGGCTGGACGCTGGCAAGATGCCCCGTGGGCGAAGGACATGTGGTGGAGCGGCAAGACATCGCGGCGGAGATTTCTCGGTCTATCGGCGACCGCGGCCGGCGCCGTCGGCGCGACGCTGCTCGTGCCCGCGCCGTGGCGTGAGGCCTTCGGCCAGGCCAAGCCGTACAAGATCGGAACGATGCAGCCGCTTACCGGCGCCGCCGCCGCCGGCGGGATCACGGCTCTCGTGGGTACCCAGATGGCCGTCGATCGGATCAACAAGGCCGGCGGCATCAACGGTCGTCCCATCGAGCTGATCGTCGAGGATTACCAGTCCAAGCCGGACACGGGCCGCCGCAAGGCGGAGAAGCTCGCCGTCGAGGACAAGATCGATGCTCACCAGGGCGGTTTCCTGTCCAACGTCTGCCTGGCCTGCGCACCCGTGTGGGAGGAGCACAAGATCGTCAACATGATCGGCGTGTGCCTCGACACCACGCTCACGACGTCGAAGTGCAGCCGCTACACGTTCCGCCCCTTCGACTACGCGCCGGCCCAGGCGGTGGCCATGGCGCCGTACCTCGTCGGCAAGATGGGCGCCAAGAAGTGGCACATCGCCTACGCCGACTACGCGTGGGGCCAGGCGACCAAGGACGCCTACGGCGAGCAGATCAAGAAGGCAGGCGGCGAGGTCGTCAGCACAACCGGCATCCCCCTCGGGACCGCCGACATGACGCCGTTCCTGTCGAAGATCAGCGGCAACTTCGAAGGCCTCTTCGGGATCTTCTTCGGCAAGGACGGCGTGACCATCGGCAACCAGGCGTACGACCTCGGTCTCACGAAGAAGTACAAGTGGGCGGGCGACGGCGCCATCGCGGAGTCGACGAACCTGCCCGCCCTCGGCAACAAGATCGAGGGCTTCGTCGGCATCAATCGCTACGTGCCGGTGCTCGACAAGCCGCTCGACACGCCCGCGCACAAGAAGTTCTTCGAGGAGGCCAAGGTCCGCCTGGCGAAGGTCGATCCGACGGGGCCGCTGCCGGACCGCTACGTGCAGGCGAACTTCGAGGCGATGAACGTCCTCAAGCTCGGCATCCAGAAGTCGGGGTTCCGTGGCCGCGAGGACACCGAGAAGCTGATCGCGGCGCTGGAAGGCATGGAGGTCAAGGAGGGCGACGACTTCCCGCAGGGCGACAAGACGCTGCGGAAGGAAGACCACCAGGCCTTCGTCCGCGAGTTCATCTTCGACATCAAGAACGGCAAGCACCACATTCTCGAGGTGGTGCCCAAGGAGAAGACGGTCTTCCCGCCCGCGTGCACCTTCCCCAAGGCGTGACGTCCGCGACGGGGATCCTCCGAACCGACGGGTTGACCGTTCGGTTCGGAGGCCTCACCGCGCTCAACAACGTCTCGGTGTCCGTGCCGCGAGGCCAGATTCGCGCGGTCATCGGTCCGAACGGCGCCGGCAAGTCGACCTTCTTCAACTGCCTGACCGGCGTCATCCGGCCCACCGCCGGCCGTATCGTGTTCGACGAGGAAGAGATCACCGGCCTGCCGCCCTACCTGATCTCGCGCAAGGGCCTCGCCCGCTCCTACCAGATCACCAACATCCTGCCCGGCGCCAGCGTCCTCGAGAACGTCCGCATCGCCGCCCAGTCGCGCCGACACAACTGGAGCATGCTCCGCCATCATCGCGCGTACATCGACGTGCTGGACCGTGCCCATCGCGTGCTCGCGTCAGTCGGGCTCGACGGCAAATCGGACGAGCTCGCCGCCAATCTCTCGCACGGCGAGCAGCGGACGCTCGAGATCGCCATCGCGCTGGCGACGGAGCCGAAGGTTCTCTGCCTCGACGAGCCGACGGCGGGCATGAGCGTGGGCGAGACGCACCATACCGTCGAGCTGATCCGCCACATCGCGACCGATCTGACGATCCTGATCGTCGAGCACGACATGGAGGTCGTGATGGGACTGGCCTCGGCCATCACCGTCCTGCACTACGGCGAGGTGCTGGCGGAGGGAGCGCCGGCGGAGATCCAGGCCAACGCCCGGGTGCAAGAGGTCTATCTGAAGATCTGATGCTCGCCGTCCACGACGTCCACGCCCACTACGGCAAGTCGCACGTCCTGCACGGCGTGACCATCGACGTCGGGCCGGGTGAGGTCGTCGGTCTGCTCGGTCGCAACGGCGTGGGAAAGTCGACGACGCTGAAGACCATCATGGGCCTGGTGCGCGCCTCCGCCGGGAGGCTGACGTTCGAGGGGCGCGATCTCACCGGCCTGGCCACTCACCGCCTGCCCGCGCTCGGCATCGGCTATGTGCCGGAGGATCGTCGCGTCTTCCGGTTGCTGACGGTGCTGGAGAATCTGCGGACGGGGCTCGATCGGCCGGGCGTCAATCTGGATCGGCGCCAGGCGCTGCTGGAGAAGGTGTATCGCTACTTTCCCGTGCTGCGCGAGCGTCGCCACCAGGCGGGCGGCACGCTGTCGGGCGGCGAGCAGCAGATGCTCGCGATCGCGCGGGCGATGGTGCTGGAGCCGAAGATCATCCTGCTCGACGAGCCGACGGAGGGCCTGATGCCGCGGATGGTCGGCTTGATCCGGGAGATCATCGAGATCCTGCACAAGGAGGGCGTGGCGATCCTGCTCGTGGAGCAGAACGTGCCGCTCACGCTCGCCGTTTCCGATCGCGTCTACATCATGGAGAAGGGCGCCGTTCGCCACCAGGCGACCGCTGCCGCGCTGCGGGCCGACGACGCGGTCATCCACCAGTACCTGGGGGTGTAGCGTGACCGCCATCCCGTTCGATCAGTTCCTCGTACAAACCGTGAACGGACTCGTCAGCGGCATGATCCTGGCGCTGGTGGCGTCGGGATTGACCCTGATCTTCGGGATCATGGACGTGGTGAACTTCGCCCACGGCGACCTGCTCATGCTGGGCGCATTCGTGGGCTCCGGCGTGTTCATGTCGAGCGGCAGCTTCTGGGCGGCCCTGATCTCGGCGGTCGTCGTCATCGCGGTGCTCGGGGCCGCATTGCAGGTCTCTACGCTGCGCCCGCTGCTCGGCCGCGACCCGCTGACCACCATCCTGGCCACCTTCGGGATCTCGCTCGTGCTCCAGAATTATGCGCTCTGGCAGTGGGGTCCCTCCGCGCGGAAGATCTCCGAGCCGATCGGCGGGCAGTTCCAGCTGCTCTATCTGCAGTACCCGGTCTATCGGATCGCCATCGCGCTGCTGTCGGCGGCCATCATCGGGGGGCTGTGGCTGTTCATGAAGTACGGCACCTACGGCATCTGGATCCGCGCCACCACCCAGGACCGCGTGATGGCCTCGGCCATGGGCATTCCCGTTCCGGCCGTCCACGCCGCCGTCTTCGCCATCGGCGCCGGCATGGCGGCGGCGTCCGGCGTGCTGTTCGCGCCGCTGGTCGGCGTCACCCAGACGATCGGTCTGGACTTCACGCTGCGCGCCTTCGTGGTCGTGGTGGTCGGCGGCATGGGCAATCTCGGCGGGTCGATCCTCGCCTCCATCTTCGTCAGCCTGCTGGAGGCCTACGCGTCGCTGTTCGTGAGCCCGGCCCAGGCGGTCATCGTGTCGTTCGTGGTGCTCGTGCTGACGCTGCTCTTCCGACCGACCGGCTTGTTCGTGCCCACTCCGAAGTGAGATGACGGCGGCGAGCCCGGCATCGCGCGGCTACTGGATCGGCTTCGCCGTCGTGCTGGGGGCGTTGACGCTGGCGCCGCTGGTGCTGCCGGAGTTCTGGCGCCGTTTCGTGACCGAGATCCTCATCTGGGGCCTGCTTGCGATGTCGTCGGACATCCTCATCGGGTACACCGGCATGGTGTCGTTCGGCCACTCGGCGTTCTTCGGCCTCGGGATGTACGGCGCGGCGGCGGCCCTGCTGCACGTGCGCCCGCCGAATCTCTGGCTGGCCCTCGTCTATGGCCTGGTGGCGGCGGCGGTGGTGGCGGCCTTCGTCGCCTACTTCTCGACGCGCCTGCGCGACATCTATTTCTCCATCACGACACTGGTGTTCTCGCAGATCTTCTACGTCATCATCTTCACGTGGACGGAAGTGACCGGCGGGGAGAACGGGCTCAACTTCCGTCAGCCGCCCTTCAGCATCCCGGGCCTGCTGTCGGCGCCGTTCACGCCGGTGACGCTCCACTGGTTCGTGCTGGCGGTGGTGACGGTGTCCTTTCTGCTCTTGCGTCGCATCACCCAGTCACCGTTCGGGATGGTGCTGCAGTCGATCCGCGAGAACGAGCCGCGCACGCGAGCGATCGGCTATCCCGTCGAGCGCTACAAGATCGTCGCCGTGATGCTGTCGGGGCTCTTCGCGGGGTTGGCCGGCGTCCTCTACGCGGTGCAGAACCGCTTCGCGGCGCCGGACTTCGTCTTCTTCCTCGTCTCCGGCGAGGTCATCATCTTCAATGTGATGGGCGGGATGGGCACGCTCGCAGGACCCGTCGTCGGCGCCGGGTTCTTCTTCGTGCTCCGGGAGCTGTTCTCGCGCTATTTCACCCAGTACTACCTGATTCCCGTCGGCATCATCTTCACCCTGATGGTGATCTTCGTGCCGCAGGGGCTGCTCGGGTTCCTGCGCCGCCGCCTCAACCAGTAGTCGCCGGCGTCCCCAGTGCCCGCCGTACGGCGTCGACGAGCCCCTCCACCGTGAACGGCTTGACCAGCGTGGCGGCGCCCTCACCGCCGCCCGGCTCGTCGGCGAGGTAGAGGATCCTCGTGGCCGGCGACACGGTTCGCAGCCACTCGGCGAATTCGGAACCCGGCCCGCCGAGCGCGCGGACCGCAGCCACGACGAGCGACACGCGGTCGGGATCGCGCCCGCACAGGCCGAGCGCCTCGTCGGCGGCGGCGGCGCGCAGCGCACGGTAGTCATAGGTTTCCAGGATCTCGACGATGAGGTCGCGGACGCGGACGTCGTCCTCCAGCACGACGACGGTGGCCGGGGCGACCTCCGGCATGACGATCTCTTTGGGCGGCGTGTCCACCACCGGAAGGCACACGCGAAACGTCGAGCCCTGGCCGGGCTCGCTGATGACGTCGACGTGCCCGCCGTGCTGCGTCACGATCCCGAAAACGGTCGAGAGCCCCAGGCCCGTGCCCCGGCCGCCGGCCTTCGTCGTGAAATACGGCTCGAACGCCCGCGCGCGCGTCGCCTCGTCCATGCCGACGCCGGTATCGTCGATGGAGAGCGTGGCCGTGCGGCGGCCGCTGCCGTTTCGCGGGGCCGATGCCGTGGTCACCGTCAGGCGGCCACCCGATGGCATGGCATCGCGGGCGTTGAGGACGAGGTTCATGGTCACTTGCTCGAGGGCGGTCGCTGTGAGGCCGACGGCACGAACGTTCGGATCCAGCTGCATCCGGATCTCGATCCGGTCGCCCAGGATCGGCCCGAGGGTCCGTAGCACTCCCGCCACGACGGCGTTGAGGTCGGCTGCCGGTCGTTCCGGGCGGGCACGATCGTTCGCCAGCAGCTGCTCGGCCAGCCGATACCCCCACTGCACCGCCTTCTGGATCGACTCCGCACCGCGGCGGAACGGGTTGACGCTCGGCATGGAGCGCAGCATCAGATCGTTGTAGCCGGCGATGGCGGCGAGCACGTTGCCGAAGTCATGCGCGACGCTGCCCGTGAGACGCGCGAGTGAGGACAGCCGGCGTTCTTCCGCCAGCTCGGCCTCGAGTAGGGCAATGCGCAGGCGCGCCTCGTCGAGCTCCCGCCGCAGATCGGAGGGCTCAGCCAACTCGCGGGTCGTGCCCTGGCTCGGGCGGTGCCTCGGGCATCAACGGGAGCACCAGCCGGAACGTGGTGCCGGCGCCGGGGCTGCTGCGGACGTCGATGGAGCCGCCGTGGTCGGCGACGATCTTGTGGGTGAGCGCCAGGCCCAATCCCGTCCCGCCTTCCTTCGTCGAGAAAAACGGATTGAAGACGCGATCGACGACGGCGGGGGCGATGCCGACGCCGCTGTCCTCGATCTCGATCGCCACCCGGCGGCCCGCGCCGCGCCCGCCCAGCGTCTCGGCATCGCTCCATCCGGCACGCAGCACGAGCACGCCTCCGCCCGGCATGGCGTCGAGCGCGTTCGTCACCAGGTTCACGAGCGCTTGATACAGCGCCTCCTGATCCGCCCAGATGCCGGGCAGGTCGCGCGGATACGCGCGCCGGACCTCGATGCGCTGCGCTTCGATGCGATCCCCGTACAGCTCGACGGCGCGCTCCAGCAGCGCCGGCAGGCGCACCGGCTTGAAGGTCAGCCGGGCCGGCCGCGCGAGCTCCAGGAGACCTTCCACGATGCCGTTGATCCGCTCGAGCTCGCGCGGCACCACCGCCTGGAACTTCTCGCGGAAGTCGGCGTCCTCGAACGCGCGCGTGAGGCGGCGACTGAAGGTCAGGAGCGAGGTGAGCGGATTCTTGATCTCGTGCGCCAGACCGGCGGCCAGCTCGCCGACGGCGGCGAGGCGGTCCGAGCGCCGCAGCCGTGCCTCGAGCTGGCGCACCCGCGTGAGATCGCGGAGGACGCCGATGACGCCGAGCTCCTTGCCTTCGCTGCCGCGGAGCGGCGACACGCTGACCTCCACCGGGAGTCCGCGACCGCCCCGCCGCCGCAGCGTGAGCGTCGTTCCGACCACGGCCGTGCGGTTCGCGAGCGTCTCCATCAAGAGCTCGGCGAGATCGGGCGTCTGCGCGAAGACCTCCGTGCAATACCGTCCGGCGACTTCCCCGGCGAAGAAGCCCGTCATGAGCTCCGCGGCCGGGTTCAGCGTCACCACGCGCCCCTCGAGGTCGACGGTCACGATGCCGCTCGTGAGCGATGCCAGGATGTTGTCGGTGTATTCCTTCAGGTCGGCCAGGTCCTCCAGCCCGCGACGTAGCTCGGCGTTGGCGTTCTCGAGGGCCGCGTGCTGCCGGGCGAGCTCGGCCGCCATGTGGTTGAAGGCCGTGGCCAGGTGGCCAATCTCGTCGTCGGTAGCCGGCTCGATGCGCTGGTTCAGCTCGCCGCGGGAGATGGCCACCGCCCCGTTGGCGAGCTGCTGGATGGGGCGGGAGATCCGGCGCGCCACCACCGCCGCGGCGCACGCGGCGACCAGTGTCGTCACCAGCATCAAGAGAGCCAGCTCCGAGCGTGTGCGCCCGATCTGAGCCCGCATCCGCGCCTTGGAGAGGCCGACCCGCACCGTTCCCCACTTGTCGTCGTTGACGAGCACGGGCACGGCGAAGTCGTACGCGGCGCCGCGGCCGCGGTCGACGGTGTCCTGGCGCAGCGGCTGGCGCACGGCGGCGGCCGCACGGTCGACATCTCCGGACAGGACTTCCCCGACGCGCGCCGCGTTTCTGCTGTGGGCGGCCACCTTGCCGTCCGAATCGAGGACCACCGCGTACACGACGTCGGCCTCGCCGGCCACCCGCGCCACGCTCTGCTCGAGCGCCGTGTAGTTGTAGAGCAGCAGCGGTCCATACGACATCGCGGCCAGGTTGCGCGCCAGCACCTCACCGCGGCGCTCCGTCTCCTCGATGATCGCCCCACGCTGATGACGCTCGACCAGCAGGATGAGCCCGGCCATGACGGTGGAGACCACGAGCACCGTGCCGAAAGACAGTCGCACGGCCAGCGATCGAAAGCGCGGAGCCTTCATCGGGCGAGCCAGACCTTGCGGAACGGGATGTACGGGTCGCCGAGTCCGCTCACTTCGACATTGCGGACGTATGGCTGAAAAATTCGCTCGTAGGAGTAGTGCCAGACGGGAAGGACGGGGGCGTCGTCGAGAATGGCCTGTTCTGCGCGCCGGTAGAACTCCACCCGACGCGTCACGTCCGACTCGTTGCGTGCGCGCACGAGCAGGGTGTCGACGCGAGGGTTCGCGTACCCGGTCAAGTTTCGCGCGCTCTCCGTATGGAAGAGCTTGAACAAGAAGTTGTCCGGATCCGGAACATCGGCGTACCACGCGTACAGGAACATCGGCATGCGGTTCTCGGCGAGCAGACGCGAGAACGACGGCCAGTCGGTCTGATAGTGGAATTCGGACTCGACGCCGACGGCTTTCAGGTTCTCGCGCATGAGGTCGTGCTCGCGGAGGATGCCTTCGTGACGCGCGCCCGCCCAGACGGCGATCGGCGGCAGCCCGCGGCCGCCCGGATAGCCGGCCTGCGCCAGGAGTTCGCGCGCCCGCCGCGGGTCGTACGCGTGGCCTGCGACTTTGGGATTGTACCCCTGGGTGCCGGGCGGCAAGATTCCGCGCGCCAGGATGTGGCGCCCGAGAAACGGCTCCTCGACGATCGCCTCGCGATCGATCGCGTGGCTGAGCGCCTGGCGGACCAGCCGGTCAGCGAGTGGTTTCACCCGCGTGTTGAAGCCATAGAAACGGACCGACAGCAGCGGGCGCTTGACGTAGCCCTCGGCGGCGGCGACCAGCGCGCGCCGGTAGTCGCGAATGGGCGGCGGAGCGTCTTCGAGATTGCCGCGCTGGAACTCCTCGTAGACCGCGTCCCACGGCTCACCCGGGAAGACGCGATAGACCAGCCGTGAGAGGCGCGGGGCGCCGTCGAAGTACTCGGTGTTCGCCGCCAGGACGATCTCCCGGCCCCGGTCCCACTTCACGAAGCGGAACGGTCCGGTGCCGACGGGCGCCACCCCGAATGCGTCGTCGCCCTTCCGTTCGACCACCTCGCGCGGGACGATCTTCGCGTGCCCGACGGCGAGCACGGAGACGAACGGGACGAGGGCCTCGGTCAGGGTCACCTGCACGGTGTAGCGATCGAGCACGCCCAATCCCGTGATCGAGGCGGCACGTCCCTCGCGAAACTCCGGCGCCCCTTTGATATGCAAGAAGAGATCAGCGGCCGCCGAGCGGGTCTTCGAATCGACGAGGCGGGTCAACGAGTAGATCACATCGTCAGCCGTCACCTCGCGCCCATGATGGAACTTGACGCCCCGGCGCAGCGTGAACGTCCAGACGAGCCCGTCCCGCGACGCTTTCCAGTGCCGGGCGAGCGCGGGCGTCACCGTGAGCGTCTGATCGAACTGAACCAGGCCGTCGAAAATTTGCTGGGACACCGAGCGACTGTAGATGTCCCCGACCCGTGCCGGATCGAGCGTGGCGGGATCGTTGCCGAGCGCCCGACGATAGATACTCTCCGCACTCCAGGCCGGCGCCAGGGGACCTAGGATCAGGATGAGCACGAGAGCGAGCAAAGGGGGGCGGGCACCGCCCCCCTTTCCTCGAATCATGAATCGACGCGTCCTAGCCGCCGGCGCCGCCGTCGGCCGTCCCGATGGCCTGGAAGACCTGCGTCGAGCCGCTGGTGCCGGATTCGATCACGGGAGCCGCGAGGAGGAACGACGCGAGCGCGACCACGAGCGCGAGAACCTTGATCATCAGACTCTCCCCTTTCGGGCCGCTGGCACTCCCCACCATGAGGAGTCCGCTGGCCCGTCGGGGGGTCGGAGAGAGCAATCGGTTCGCCAGACCGCGAGCATCGTTGGAGCCCCCGGGAATATGGGGATTCCCATTGATCGAGCCCGACGATGCGGGCGGGAGCTACCCAGTGACTGTGCATCACCGCTCGGTGGGATGGCCCGCTAGTGGGCGCCGAGATCCTCGCGATCGGCATCGGCGAGCTTCCAGCGCGCGAGCTTCACCTTGAGGGAGTTGCGGTGCAATCCGAGCACGCGGGCCGCCTCGCTCACGTTTCCGCGCGCCTCCTCCAGCACGCGCTGGACGATCAGCCGCTCGAAGCGGTCGCTCGCCTCGTTCAGGTCCACTCGCCGCTTATCGGACGCCGATCCGGGGCGCGTCGGGGAGATCGTCAAGTCGAGCGGCAGATCGGCGGCGCTGATCAGCGGCCCGTCGACGAGGACGACCGTGCGCTCCACGATGTTCTGAAGCTCGCGGACGTTGCCAGGCCACGTGTAGGAGCCGAGCGCGGCCAGCGCGTCCGGCGTGAGGGCCTCGATGCGCTTGTTGCACTCGTGGTTGTAGCGGCGGATGAAATGATCGACCAGCAGCGGCAAGTCCTCGATCCGCTCGCGAAGCGGCGGCACCGTGATGGGCATCACGTTGAGGCGATAAAAGAGGTCCTCGCGGAAGGCGCCGCTGGCCACCGCGCGCCTCAGATCGAGGTTGGTCGCGGCCACGATCCGCACGTCGATCTTGATGGCGTGCGTGCCGCCCACCCGCTCGATCTCGCGCTCCTGCAGCACCCGCAGCAGCTTGGCCTGCACCTCGGGCCGCAGCAGTCCGATCTCGTCGAGGAACAGCGTGCCCCCCTGCGCCAACTCGAAGCGGCCGAGCTTGCGCTGATGGGCGCCCGTGAAGGCGCCCTTCTCGTGGCCGAACAGCTCGGACTCCACGAGCGATTCCGGAATGGCCGCGGGATTCACCGGCACGAACGGTTTGTCGCGCCGCGGCCCGCGATAATGAATGGCGCGCGCGATCAGCTCCTTGCCGGTCCCGCTCTCGCCGGTGATGAGCACGGTGGTGGTGGTGCGCGCGACCTGCGTGATCAGCCGTGAGAGCTTCTGCATCTCCGGGTGCTCACCCACGATGTCTTCGCGGTCGTGCTGTCGCGCCAGCTCGCCGCGCAAGAACGTGACCTCACGCTCGAGCGAGCGCTTCTGTAGCGCGCGACGCACCAGCGAGAGGAGCTCGTCCTCGTCGAAGGGCTTGGTCACGTAGTCGAAGGCGCCGAGCTTCATGGCCGCCACCGCCGTGCGAACCGTCTTCACCGCGGTGACGAGGATCACCTCCACACCCTCGTCGAGAGCCTTGAGGCGCTCGAGCACCTCGATGCCGTCCATCTCGGGCAGCCGGATGTCGAGGAGCACGAGATCGACCGGAGAGGCGCGAACCGCATCGAGCGCGCGCGCACCGTCGGGGACGTCGATGACGTCGTACGCGTCCTCCAGGACCAGCCGGAACGACTCCCGCACGTTCGGCTCGTCGTCCACGACGAGGATGAGTGGCCGCAGCGTCGCATCCCGTGTCATGAGGCGTGTCACTGTACCACGTATCGATCTTGCGACGTTGACGGCGCCGGCGCCGACTCCGGACAATGCCCGCATGCTCGCGCGCGTGCTGTCCGCAGCGCTGGTCGGGATCGAGGCCGCCCTCGTCCAGGTCGAGGTCGACGTCGCCAGCGGGCTTCCCGTCTACACCACCGTCGGCCTGCCGGACTCCGCCGTGCGCGAGAGCCGCGAGCGCGTGCGCACGGCCATTCGCAACGCGGGATACGTCTGTCCGAACGAGCGCATCACCGTGAACCTCGCACCCGCGGATCTGCGCAAGGAAGGCACCTCGTTCGACCTGCCGATCGCGCTCGGCATCCTGGCCGCCACCGGCCGGGTCCCGACCGAGCGATCGAGGGACTTCGCGGTGGTCGGCGAGCTGGCGCTCGACGGTCAGATCCAGCCCGTCCGCGGCGCCCTCGCGGTGAGTCTGACGTGTCGCAAGAATGGCATCGGCACCCTGCTCGTGCCCTGCGACAACGCGGCGGAGGCGGCCGCAGTCGGCGGCGTCGACGTGATAGGAGCGGCCACGCTGCGCGATGCCGTCGCCTTTCTCAATGGCGAAACGACGGCAACCCCGCCGGTGCCGCCCGCGCCGCCGACCGCCCCGGAAGACCTCGACCTCGCGGACGTGCGCGGGCAGGCGCACGCCAAGCGGGCGCTGGAGATCTCCGCGGCCGGTGGACACAACGTCCTGCTCATCGGCCCGCCGGGCGCCGGCAAGACGATGCTCGCGCGACGCCTGACGGCGCTCCTGCCGCCGCTCGCAGACGACGAGGTCCTGGAAGTCTCGACGATCTGGTCGGTCGCCGGCTTGCTCGCGCGGCGTGGTGCGCTGATGAGCGCGCGACCGTTTCGGGCGCCCCACCACACCGTCTCGGTGGCGGGGCTCGTCGGCGGCGGGCGGCCGCCGCATCCGGGCGAAGTGACGCTCGCGCATCGCGGGGTGCTGTTCCTGGACGAGCTCCCCGAGTTTCCGCAGCACGTGCTCGAGTCACTGCGCCAGCCGCTCGAGGATGGCACGGTGTCGATCGTGCGCGCCTCCGGCGTGAACGAGTTCCCGGCGCGGTTTCAGCTCGTGGCGGCCGCCAACCCGTGCCGCCGTGGTTGCGCCTCCTTGGAGCACTGCGTCTGCACGCCAGGCGAGCGTGACCGCTATCTCGGTCGGATCTCGGGCCCGCTCCTCGACCGCATCGATCTCCAGGTGGAGCTCCCGGCGGTCGGTGGCGCCGAGTTCGCGGACGGCGCTCACGGCGACGACACTGCCACCGTGCGGGCGCGCGTGGCGCTGGCGCGGCAGCGACAGCGCGACCGGCTGGGGACCACCAGCGCGCGCCTCAACGCCGAGCTGACGCCGCGCCAGCTGCGCCGCCTGGGCGCGATCGCCGTCGAAGGGCATCGGCTGCTGGCGTCGGCGATGACGCGACTCGGTCTTTCCGCTCGCGGCCACGATCGCGCCCTGAAGGTCGCCCGGACGATTGCCGACCTGGCGGGCTCGCAGACCGTCAGCGCCGAGCACTGCGCGGAGGCGCTCCAGTATCGCGGTCTCGACCGCCGCTGGCGCGCGTGAACGCCGTGAGACAATGACGGCCGCCTCGAACTCGGAGCGGAGGTTCGCCATGGCCCAGCCGGTGCTCGTCGTGACCGATGTCCAGGAACGGCTCTTCGGCGCCATGGACGCCGAGCGCCGGGACGAGATGGTTCGACACCTGAAAATACTGTTGACCGCCGCCCGGCGGCTCGGCACGCCGATCATCATCACCGAGCAGTATCCGAAGGGACTGGGACGGACGTTGCCGGAGCTGCGTGTGCTGCTCGACGATACGCCGCCGATCGAGAAGACGGCGTTCTCCGCGTGCGCGGCGCCCGGGTTCATGGACCGGCTGTCGAGCGATGCCGCGCAGGCGGTCATTCTCACGGGCGTCGAGGCCCACGTGTGCGTACTGCTGACGGCTCTCGACCTGCTCGGCAAGGGGTATCGCGTGTCGATCGTCGCCGACGCGGTGTGCTCGCGCCGCGCAACCACGATGGAGCTCGGATTGGCGCAGGCGCGTCAGGCGGGTGCGGTCATCACGTCGACCGAGACGATCGTCTTCCAGCTGCTGGGGCGCTCGGATTCGGAGGCGTTCCGAGAGGTGTCGAAGCTGATCCGCTGAGTGTGGTTACCGACGGCCGCGCGGCGGGATGTTCGAATAGGTGACGGTGCCGTCGCGCGAGATGGTCTGGTAGATCTGGCTCTGGGAGGTGTCGCCGCTCAGCGGCACGCCGTAGAAACGCAGCACCTTCCCCACGTAGTCCTGGGTTTCGGGATAGGGAGGAATACCGCCGTACGTGAGCACCGCCTTCTCACCGGCGTTATAGGCAGCGATCGCCAGCGGCAAGTTGCCCGGAAAACGGTCGATGAGACCGCGCAGGTGCCGCACACCGCCGTGGATGTTCTGGCGTGGATCGAATGAGTTGCGCACGCCGAGGGTCGAGGCGGTGGAGGGCATGAGCTGCATGAGTCCCTGTGCTCCCTTGCGGGAGACGGCTTTTGGGTTGAATCCCGACTCGGCACGGATCACGGCGGTCACGAGCTGATCTGGAACGCCGTAGAGATTCGACGCCTCGAGGATCTCGTGCAGATAAAGACGCGTGTCACCCCTCGGTAGTCGAAGCCAGCCGGCCTCGGATCCGGTGGTAATGGCTCCCTCCATGCGTCGGTACTGCGGATCCGTGGGCGCGTTGGTGAAGTGGACCGTCCCATCAGGAGCCCTGAGGCGGTAGACCTCGGCTCCAGCCGGGGATGCTGTTGCGATCGCAGCCGTAACCGCAATCGAACGGAGCAATCGGGCCACGGCTCAATAGTAGCCGATCTGCCACCGTTCGCGCACCGAGCGGCGGGGGACCGCCGATGCTCGCAATGTTTGCCGCAAGTTATGCGGCGGTAGCGGTCTCCGCGGGGACGTCCTGAGGCTGCTCGAGCGCTGCCTCGAGGACGTCCTCGACCGATTCGGCGAGCCGGACCGTCATGACCTCTCGCACGGACGTCGGAACGTCCTCCAGGAGATTCTTTTCGTTCCGCTTCGGCAGCACCACCGTCCGGATCCCTGCGCGGTGGGCAGCGAGCACCTTCTCCTTGATACCGCCCACGGGCAGCACCCGACCGGAGAGGCTGATCTCGCCGGTCATCGCGAGACCGCCACGCACCGCGCGACCGGTGAGGAGCGACACCAGCGCCGTGGCCATCGTCACGCCCGCGGAGGGACCATCTTTGGGGATGGCGCCCGCCGGCACATGCACGTGCACGTCGGAGCGCTCCCAGAAATCGGGATCGATGTCGAGCTGTCGGGCGTGCGAGCGCACCCACGACAGCGCCGCCTGTACCGATTCCTTCATCACGTCGCCCAGCTGGCCGGTCAACGTCAGCGTGTGCTTGCCGGGCATCCGGGTCGCTTCCACGAACAGCACGTCGCCGCCGGCCGGCGTCCAGGCAAGACCCGTCGCGACGCCGGGCACGCGTGTCCGCTCCTCCACTTCCTCGATCTCGAAGCGTGGCACGCCCAGAGAGCTGGTGACGACATCGGGCGTGACGCGCACGGGATCCGTCCCGCCCTCCGCGCGGCGCCGCGCGAGCTTCCGGCACACGGATGCGATTTCGCGCTCGAGGCTTCGGACCCCCGCTTCGCGCGTGTAGCCCCGGGCGAGGAGCCTCAGCGCTTCAGGCAGGAAGGTGACGTCCGCGCCGGCCGTGAGGCCATGCTCGCGCGCCTGCTTCGGCACGAGATGCTTCTGCGCGATGGCGACCTTTTCCTCTTCGGTGTACCCGGCGAGCGGAATGATCTCCATCCGGTCTCGCAGGGGACCGGGCACGGTGTCCATCACATTCGCGGTGGTGATGAAGAGCACCCGCGACAGGTCGAACGGCACGTCCAGATAATGGTCGCGGAACGTCGAGTTCTGCTCCGGATCGAGCACCTCGAGGAGCGCGGACGCGGGATCGCCACGAAAGTCCATGCCGAGCTTGTCGATCTCGTCGAGCATCAGCACGGGATTCTTGCTGCCGGCCCGCCGCAGGCCCTGCGCGATCTGGCCCGGCAGCGCGCCGATATAGGTCCGGCGATGACCCCGGATCTCGGCCTCGTCCCGCATGCCCCCGAGCGAGATGCGATGGAACTTCCGGCCGAGCGCGCGCGCGATCGACTTCCCGAGCGAGGTCTTCCCCACGCCGGGAGGGCCGACGAAGCACAGGATCGGATCCTTGCCCTCGGGCCGGATCTTCTTCACGGCGAGGTACTCCAGGATCCGCTCCTTGATCTTGTCGAGACCCTCGTGGTCCTCGTCGAGGATGGCGCGCGCCTTGGCGATGTCGACGTCGTCCGTCGTCTCCTGCGCCCACGGCATCGCCACCAACCAGTCGATGTACGTCCGCGCCACCGTGTACTCGGCGGCCGCCGGCGGCATCTTGGCCAGTCGCTCCAGCTCGCGCAGCGCCTCCGCACGCGCTTCGTCCGGCATTCCGGCGGCGTCGATCTTCGCGCGGAGGGCGTCGATTTCCTGCGTCCGGTCGTCGCCCTCGCCGAGCTCCTTCTGGATCGCCTTCAGTTGCTCGCGGAGGTAGTACTCGCGCTGCGTCTTCGACATCTCGGACTGCACCTCGGACTGGATCTTGCTCCCGAGCTGCAGGACCTCCGCTTCCTTGCCGAGGGCCGTCGCGAGCTTCGACAGGCGCTCCTTCACGGAAGCCGTCTCGAGCAGCTCCTGCTTCAGGACGAGGGACAGGCTCGGCAGGGAGGCGGCGACGAGGTCGGCGAGCGCGCCCGGGCCGTCCACGTTGGCGATGACCGTCGCGAGCTCGTCCGGCAACGTGGGCGACAGCGCGACGACGTTCTGGAACAGGGACGTGACACTGCGCGCGAGCGCCTGGACCTCCACGTCGTCGCCCGGCTCGTCCTCGACCACGGCCTCGATGCGCGCCTTGAGGTACGGCTCGGTCTGGAGCAGCTCGACGATGCGGAAGCGGCCGAGTCCCTGCGCAACGATCCGGAGCGTGCCGTCCGGCTGCTTCAGCGCCTTGTGAATTACGGTGATGGTGCCGACGTCGTGGAGGCCGGCCCGGGTGGGTGCGTCGTCCGCGGGATCGCGCTGGGCGACGGTACCGACCAGTCGACCTGACTGCACGGCTTCCTCGATCAGGCGCACCGACGAGGCCCGACCGGCACCGAGCGGCATCACCGCCTGGGGAAACAGCACGGTGCCGCGAAGCGGCAACACGCCGAGGATGTCCGGTACGAGCCGCTCCTTGTCCCTTTTCACCTCTGCCATGGACTCTGTCCCAGCTTTCTCAGAAAAGATCGACCGGATCGAGCTGGCCGGAGGCGGCGCGAACGAGCGCCTCCCGCGGCGGCTGACCGGCGCGCGTCGGGCGTTCCTCGCCGCCACTCTCGCGGACATAGCTCACGAGGTCTTCGATCTGTTTCTGCATATCGAGCATCCGACGTCTCATCTTTAAGACGATCTCGACGCCGGCGAGATTCACTCCCAGATCGCGCGTGAGCCGGAGCAGTCGCGCGATTTCCTCGACATCCTCGGCCGAGTACATGCGGGTCTGGCCCTCGGTGCGGCTCGGCCGCACGAGTCCCTTCTTCTCGTAGAAACGGAGCGTCTGCGGATGCACGTTCAGCATGTCGGCGACGACGCCGATCATGTAGAGCGGCTTGCCGCGGTCAGTCATGCCACGCCTCCTCGATAGCGGCCGAGGTCCTCGCGCGGCGTGCCCGGCATCAGGCGCTCGAGCTCCCTCACGAGCTCGTCGGTGCGCGCATCGAGGCCCGTCGGCATGTCGATCCGGATCGTGACGAACAGATCGCCCGGGACATCGGCGGCGAGCCGCGCGACGCCCTGGCCTCGCAGGCGAAAGACGGTGCCGGCGGCCGTCGCCGACGGCACCACGAGCACCGCCTGACCCTGGGGCGTCGGGACGTGAACGCGGGCACCACGAAGGGCTTCCCACACGGTGATGGGAACCTCGCAGTGGACGTTGTCGCCCTTGCGCACGAAGAACGGGTGCTCGCGAACCCGGGTGCTGACGATGAGGTCGCCGCGCGGACCGCCGAACGGCGCGGCATGTCCCTCCTCCGACACCCGCACCTGTGTCCCCGAATCGACTCCCGGCGGGATACCGACCTTGACGACATCGACGGCACGCCGGACACCGCGCCCGGCGCACGTCTCGCAGGCACCGAGGACCGTGCGTCCGTGCGCGTCGCACGCCGGGCACGCCGAGAACCGCGGCACCGGCACTTCCATCTCGACGCCGCGGACGACATCGGCGAAGCCGATCTCGATTCCGACGTGAACGTCCTCGCCCCGGCGTCCGGCCTCGACCGCGTCGTGCCGACCGCCGAAGCGGTCATAGAGCGCGCGGGCATCCGGATCGTTCAGCACGCGATACGCTTCGGCAATCTCCTCGAAGAGGGTCCGGGCCGTCACGTCCCAGAAGTTGACGTCGGGCGAGTACTGCCGCGCGAGCCGGCGATAGGCTTGCCGGATCTCGCGCGGCCCCGCCGTCGCAGCGATGCCGAGCACCGCGTAGTAATCGCGCCGCATCGTCTACTTCTTCTCCCCCAGATCCTCGAACTCCGCGTCGACGACCTCGCCTTCTTTCGGGCCCGAAGGTCGGCCGGCTTGCTGGGAGCCCGAGGCTTGCCCGCCGGGCTGCCCGGCGGCGCCCGGCTGGCCCTGGCTCTGCGCCTCGCGATACATGATCTCGGCAAGCTTGTGGGACGCCTTCGAAAGCGTCTCCTGCGCCCGCTTCATGCGGTCCACGTCGTCGCTCTTGAGCGATTCCTTCGCCTCGGCCAGGGCGTCATCGACGGCCTTGCGATCGGACTCACCGAGCTTGCTTCCATGCTCGGACAGCGTCCGCTCGGTCGAGTAGACGAGGGAGTCTGTCTGGTTGCGAACCTCGATGTCCTGCTTGCGCCGCGTGTCCTCGGCGGCATTGGACTCCGCTTCCTTCACCATCTTGCCGATCTCGTCCTTGCTGAGGCCGGACGAGGCCGTGATCGTGATGTTCTGGTGCTTGCCGGTCGCGGTGTCCTTCGCCGACACGTTGAGGATGCCGTTGGCATCGATGTCGAAGGTCACCTCGATCTGGGGCACGCCCCGCGGCGCGGGCGGAATGCCGTCCAGGTGGAAGCGTCCGAGGGTGCGATTATCGCGTGCCATGGGGCGTTCGCCCTGCAGGACGTGCACTTCGACCGACGACTGGTTGTCGGCGGCGGTCGTGAACGTCTCGCTCTTCTTGGTCGGAATCGTGGTGTTGCGCGCAATGAGCGTCGTCATGACGCCGCCCAGCGTCTCGATGCCGAGCGACAGCGGGGTCACGTCGAGCAGCAGCAGGTCCTTCACCTCGCCGGTCAGAACGGCGCCCTGCACGGCAGCACCGACCGCCACGACCTCATCGGGGTTGACGCCCTTGTGCGGCTCGCGGCCGAACTGCTGCTTGACCACGTCCTGCACCTTCGGCATCCGCGTCTGGCCGCCGACGAGGATCACTTCATGGATGTCCTTGGCGCTGGCGCCGGCATCCTGCATGGCCTGACGGCAGGGACCGAGCGTCCGGTCCACGAGATCCGCGACCAGTGACTCGAGCTTGGCCCGGGTGAGAGTCAGCACGAGATGCTTCGGCCCGGTCGCGTCCGCCGTGATGAACGGCAGGTTGATCTCCGTCTGAACCGTGGTCGACAGCTCGATCTTTGCCCGCTCGGCGGCTTCCTTGAGCCGCTGCAGCGCCATACGATCCTTGCGCAGGTCGATGCCGTGTTCCTTCTTGAACTCGTCAGCGATCCAGTCCATGACGCGCTGGTCGAAGTCGTCACCGCCGAGGTGCGTGTCGCCGTTCGTCGCCTTGACCTCGAAGACGCCTTCGCCGATCTCGAGGATCGAGATGTCGAACGTTCCGCCGCCGAGGTCGTAGACGGCGATCGTCTCGTCCTTCTTCTTGTCGAGCCCGTAGGCGAGTGCGGCCGCCGTCGGCTCGTTGATGATGCGGAGGACGTCGAGGCCCGCGATCTTGCCGGCGTCCTTGGTCGCCTGCCGCTGGCTGTCGTTGAAATAGGCCGGAACGGTGATGACCGCCTGGGTCACCTTCTCGCCGAGATAGGCCTCGGCCGCCTCCTTGAGCTTGCGCAGGATCATGGCGGAGATCTCGGGCGGTGAGTACTGCTTGCCGCGAACCTCGACGCGCGCGTCGCCGTTTGGGGCCTTCACGACCTTGTAGGGGACGAGCTTGATCTCCTGGAGAACCTCGTCGTAGCGGCGGCCCATGAAGCGCTTGATCGAAAACACGGTATTTTCCGGGTTCGTGATCGCCTGTCGCTTGGCGACCTGTCCTACGAGGATCTCGCCGTCTTTCGTGAACCCCACCACGGAGGGAGTGAGACGGCTGCCTTCCTGGTTCGCGATCACCGTCGGATTGCCACCCTCCACCACCGAGACCACCGAGTTCGTCGTCCCGAGATCGATACCGATCACCTTCGCCATGTCCGCGTCCTTCTTTCTTTCGTAGTGGGACGATCACGCGTGGCTGTGCCGGCCTCGGCACCACGCGTGATCGCGTTCTCACCTACAGAATGTCGACCTTGATTTCCTTCGGCTTGATCTCTTCCGTCTTCGGCAGTCTCACCTCGAGCACGCCGTCGCGGTAGGTCGCCTTGACCTTGTCGGCCTGAACCGGGATCGGAAGCTGCACGAGGCGCTCGAACTTCCCGTAGGCGCGCTCGACGTGGAGAAGCTGGTGTTCCTTGACGTCCTGCTCGAATCGGCGCTCACCCTTGACGGAGAGCAGGTCGCCGGTGATCGAAACGGTCACGTCTTTGTCGCGCACCCCGGGGACTTCCATGGTGAGCACGAGGTCGTCCTTCGTCTCGTACAGGTCAACCGCGGGTGCCCAGCTGCGGCCTGCGGCTCCTGAGCCGGCCGGACGGCCAAAGAAGTTGTCGAACAGCCGATTGACCTCGCCCTGGATGTCGGACACGTTGCCCCACCGATCCATCGCGAACGGACGCCACCGCTCCACGTTCATATGTGCCTCCCTGCATCGCTCGCCGGCACTTCCGGCCGGCCTTCTGTATTGAGTACGTTTTCCTTATATCAGCTGAGTGTGATGCTGTCAACTCGGCGGCATTTCAGCCCGATAGGGTGCCTGCGGGGTGTTAGTCTGCTCCGGTGCGCGTCGGCTGCGGCGGGTGCCTGACGAGCCTCGTGATAGTCGGCCTCCTCGCGACGATCGGAGTGTCCTTCTGGGGTGCGTCCCGAGCGCTGGAGGCCCCCACGATCACCCCCGTACGGCGGCCGACCGCCGAGGATGCAGCGAGGGCGCAGCAGAAGCTCTTCCGGCTCGTACGGGGATCTGCGAGCGAACCGATCGCGATGAGCGAGGCGGAGATCAACGCTTTCGTCTCTCGGAACGTCGACCCGCGGGACCTGCCCTTCGACCGCCCCACGATCGTCTTCCACGACGGGGACATCCTCGAGATCGTCGGCGAGGTGCCGCTGGCGCGCTTGCTGGCCGATTCACCGCTGGGGTTCGTGGGCGGACTCCTCCCGGAGCGTTGGAGGGCGCGTCCGGTCTGGATTCAGATGGCGGCCCATGCGCGGCTCGAGCGCCGGCCGCGAACGCAGCTACGGCTCGACGTGCAGCGCATGGCGATCGGTCGGCAGCGGGTGCCCACGTTGGCGCTCCGACTGTTGTTCGACCCGGCGAGGCTTCGGTTCGTCCGGCTGGTGGTACCCGAGACGGTGACGGAGATACGGATCCAGTCCGGCCGCGTCCTCATCCGGCCGGCTTCGTCGCGCGAACGTACCTGAGCTGGAGATCGTAGAGCAGCTCCTCCAGAATTTGCGTCTCCTCGGTCGTGCGGTTGCCCTGCGTCTTGTCGCGAAGAAGCAGAAGGAGGTCGATGACTTCCGCCGCCTGCGGAAGGACTCGTTCGCGCCGCCCGGTGCCGGGATCGGCGACATCTCCGAGGGCAACCATGGCCTCGGTCGCCAGCATCATGAAGAGGTCGGCAAGTCGTCCCTGATCGACCGCGGGGCGTGAGGCCGGTGCGGCAGCGGCCTCGCGGGGGGTCGGAGGCCGCTCGTTCTCGCGCTGACGCCGATCCGTGACCTTGAATCCTTCCTCGGGCTGCTGCGCCATCGGCGCCGAGCCTAGCACACGCGCAAACCCGTGCTGTATAATCGCTTCACTCTCAGGAACCGATCATGACCCAGTCCCCCGGTGTTCTGTTTGAACGGCTCCTCGAGATCATGGGCCGTCTCCGCGGACCCGAGGGATGCCCGTGGGACCGCGAACAGACCCGCGAGTCGCTCAAGCCATTTCTTCTCGAAGAAGCCTATGAGGTCCTGGAAGCGATCGAGTCACAGCGCCCGGCCGCCCTCGAGGAAGAGCTCGGCGATCTGCTCTTTCAGGTGATCTTTCACGCCCACATCGCCGCCGAACGCCAGGAATTCGCCGTGGTCGACGTGCTCGATCGACTCGTCGACAAGATGGTCTCCCGGCATCCACACGTGTTCGGCGACGCCAGTGTCGAGACGCCCGAGGAGGCGTTGGCGCAGTGGGAGACGATCAAGCAGCATGAAGCGCGTGAGGCCGGCACGCCGCGCTCGATCATCGACGGGGTGCCGCGCGCGCTGCCGTCCTTGATCCGCGCCCAGCGCGTGACCTCGAAGGCTGCACGCGTGAACTTCGATTGGCCCGACGCCCGTGCCGCCTGGAGCAAGGTCGAGGAGGAATGCCGCGAGGCGGCCGCCGCACTCGCCGCCGCCGACCGCACGCGCCTCGAAGAGGAGCTCGGCGACGTGCTGTTCTCGGTGGTGAACGTGGCGCGGTTGTCGTCGGTCGACGCCGAGCACGCTCTGCACGGCGCCATCGAGAAGTTCCGGCGCCGCTTCACGAGCATGGAAGGGGCGCTGCGCGCTCGCGGCAAGTCCGTGGGCGCGGTCTCTCCGGAGGAGCTCGAGCAGTCGTGGGAGGCCGTCAAGGCGCAGGAGCGTCCGCGATGAGGGCGAAGATCGGCGGCGCCACAGTCTCCATCGAGCGTGGCGACATCACCGACCGCGAGGTGGACGCCGTGGTCAATCCCGCCAACAGCCTGCTCACCATGACGACCGGCGTGGCGGCCGCCATCAAACGTAAGGGTGGGGTCATCATCGAGGAAGAGGCGACCCGCCAGGGACCGATCGAGGTCGGCGAGGCCGTTCTCACCCCCGGCGGGAACCTGATCGCGACCCATGTCATCCACGCGGCGGTCATGGGGAGCGATCTCAAGACCGATGTCACCGCGGTCGGACGGGCGACGCGTGCCGTTCTGGCGGTGGCGGACAAGCATCGGCTGACCTCGATCGCCCTGCCCGCCCTGGGGACCGGCGTGGGTCACGTCGCGCCCTCCGCCGCCGCCGACGCCATGCTCGAGGCGGTGATCGCCCACCTAAAGGCTGGCAAAACATCGCTGAAACGCGTTCTTTTCGTCCTCTACCAGGACGAGGCACACCGTGCCTTTACCGAGACGTTGAAAAGGATGGCTGGGCTACAGTAGTAAATCGAGATGGCGCAGTCCAAAACCGGGCAGCCCCCGACCCGGCGTCTCGGCGATCTCCTCGTCGCCGAGGGGCTGATTACCGAGGCCCAGCTGAAACAGGCGCTGGGTGATCAGAAGGGCAAGACCGACAAGCTCGGCTCCATCCTCGTAAAGCTCGCGTTCATCACCGAAGAGCAGTTGATCGGCTTCCTGTCACGCCAGTACGGGATCCCGTCGATCACGCTGGACAGGGTGGAGATCGACGCGGAGACGCTGCGGCTCGTTCCGACCGCCATCGCCGTGAAGTACGAGGTCCTGCCCGTCAAGCGGATCGGCGGCACGTTGACGCTCGCGATGGCGGATCCCACCAACGTCTTCGCCCTCGACGACATCGCGTTCATGACCAATCTGCAGATCCTCCCGGTGGTCGCCCCGCAGGCCGCCATACGCAAGGGGATCGAGAAGTATTACGAAACGCCCACCTCGTCGATGAGCGACATGCTCAGCGAGATCACGGCCGAGGTGGGCAACGTCGAGGTGGTGGAAGGCAGTGAGGACGAACCTGCCAAGGTCGACATCTTCGAACTCAAGGAATCGTCGGAGGAAGCGCCCGTCATCAAGCTCGTGAACATGGTGCTCGTCGACGCCATCCGCAAGGGCGCTTCCGACCTCCACTGGGAACCGTACGAGAAGGTCTTCCGGATCCGATTCCGCATCGACGGCGTCCTCCACGAGATGCTGGCGCCGCCGAAGCGCCTGGAGCCGGCCATCATCTCCCGTCTGAAGATCATGGCGAACCTCGACATCTCCGAGCGGCGCCTGCCGCAGGACGGCCGCATCAAGCTCCGGTACGGTCAGCGTGAGATCGACTTCCGCGTGTCGATCCTGCCCACCATCTTCGGCGAGAAAGCGGTGCTGCGGATCCTCGACAAGGACTCGCTCCAGCTCGACCTGACCAAGCTCGGGTTCGATCCCTGGAGCTATGAAAAGTTCAATCAGGCGATCCACCAGCCGTACGGCATGGTCCTCATCACGGGACCGACCGGATCGGGCAAGACCACCACCCTGTATTCGGCGATCTCGACCATCAACTCGCCCGAGCACAACATCATGACGGCCGAGGACCCGGTCGAGTACAACCTCAAGGGCGTCAATCAAGTCCAGGTCAACGACAATGTCGGCCGCACGTTCGCCGCGGTACTCCGGTCATTTCTACGGCAGGACCCTGACGTGATCCTCGTCGGCGAGACTCGTGACCTCGAGACGGCCCAGATCTCGATCCGGGCCGCCCTCACCGGTCATCTCGTCTTCACCACGCTGCATACGAATGATTGCCCGTCGACGGTGGCTCGTCTGTTCGACATGGGAATCCCGCCCTTTCTGCTGTCGTCCGCGCTCCTGGTGATCCTCGCCCAGCGTCTCGGACGCCGGATCTGCAAGGACTGCCGGCAGCCGATCAACGGCAAAGAAGAGGACCTGGTGCCGTACGGCCACGTCCCCCAGGGCTTGGGCCCGGTCACGTTCTATCGCGGCAAGGGTTGCCCGACCTGCGACTTCACCGGGATGAAGGGCCGGGTGGCGATCTATGAAGTCATGCCGGTCACCGAGACTCTTCGTGACATGATCCTGAAAAGCGCCTCGACCGCCGAGCTGCGAGAGCAGGCGCAGCGGGATGGGATGAAGACGCTCCGTCAGTCGGGCTTGATGAAGGTCGTCGAGGGCACCACGACGGTGGAGGAAGTGTTGCGCGTGACGCTGTCTTAGCGGAGGACGGTCTCTATGGCGGTATTCGCGTACAAAGGCCGCGCAGGTGGGCGAATCGTCGCCGACGAGATCGAGGCGGATAGCCGTCCCGCTGCCGTCGCTGCGCTGCGGGCGAAAGGTATCGTGGCCACGGCCGTGCGGGAGAAGCAGAGCAAGGCCGCGCCCGCCGCCGCGCCCACCGGCGGAGGCCGGAAGTTCGGCGGCAAGGTCAAGGACAAGCAACTGGCGATCTACACCCGCCAGTTCTCTACGATGGTCGATGCCGGCCTTCCGATCGCCCAGTCGCTGCAGATCCTCTCGGAGCAGAGTGAGTCCAAAGTCCTGCGCGACGTCACGACGCGGATCGCCGCCGACGTGCAGGGCGGCGCGACGCTGGCCGAGTCGTTCGGCAAGTACCCAAAGACCTTCGACAACCTCTTCGTCAACATGCTGGCCGTGGGCGAATCCGGCGGCGTGCTCGACGTCGTGCTCCAGCGATTGTCCGGCTACATCGAGAAGGCGGCCCGGCTGAAGGCGAAGGTCAAGAGCGCGATGGTCTATCCGATCACGATCATCGGCGTGGCCTGCCTGGTCATCATCTTCATGATGATCTTCGTCCTTCCGACGTTCGCGAACATGTTCCGGAACATGGGCGCCGAGCTGCCGCTACCGACCAAGATCGTCATGTGGATGTCGGACTTCACCCGGAAGTACATCCTGCTGATGCTGGCCGGCGCCGGCGCCGGTGTGTACGCGCTCAAGCGCTACTACCAGACCGACAAGGGCAGCACCATCATCGACACGTTCGCGCTGAAGGTGCCGGTCATCGGCATGCTGATCCGGAAGGTCGCGGTCGCCCGCTTCACGCGGACGCTTGGGACCCTCATCTCATCCGGCGTGCCGATCCTGGAAGGCCTGTTGATCACCGCCCGGTCGGCCGGCAATCGCGTCGTGGAACGTGCCGTCCTCCAGGCCCGGCAGCATGTCACCGCGGGCGGGACGCTCGCGGAGCCGCTGAAGTCGACGCCCGTGTTTCCGCCGATGGTCGTGCACATGATCAGCGTCGGCGAGAACACCGGCGCCCTCGACGCGATGCTCAGCAAGATCGCCGACTTCTACGACGATGAAGTCGACGCCGCGGTCACGGCGCTGACGTCGCTGCTCGAGCCGCTCATGATCGTCTTCCTCGGCGTCGTCGTCGGTGGCATCGTGGTGGCGATGTACCTGCCGATCTTCAAGCTGGTGACGCTGGTCAAGTGATTCGCTGACTCGTCGAATGAAGGAATTCGACGCCAACCCGCTGCTGCGCGGTGTCTTCTGGGCCCGGCTCGGGGTCGCCGCCCTTCTCCTGCCTCTGAGCTCGCTGCTGCCGGACGAGATGATCCCCGGGCGAAATCACGCCATCCTCGCCGTGTCGCTCGCGACGGTCGTGCTGTCGTCCGTCGTCCTCCTCCTGTCGCGGCCGAGCGCGAAGCCGCGGCAGATGGCCTGGTTGATCTCCCTCCTGGACGTTGCCATCGTGACCGCCCTGGTGGCGTCGACCGGAGGAGCGCGATCGATGTTCAGCTTTCTCTACGTGATGCTCGTCACCGCCGCTTGCGTGACGCTGTCCCGAACGGGCGGTCTCACCATCGCGGCCGTCGCCTCCAGCCTGTACACCGCGCTCGTGTTCGGTCGCACCGTCTTCCCCTTGACCGCGCTGTTCGAGGTGCCGGAGGAGAGCACGGCCCTCGAGATCCTCACGATGTTCGCCAATGCGGCGACGTTCCTGGTGATTGCCATCGTGGCCGGCGGCCTCGCCGAGCGATTCCGCTCGACGCGGGCGGAGCTCGAGGCACAGCGCAAGAGTCTCCAGAACCTCAAGGCGTTCAAGGACCTCGTCTTCGAGTCGGTCGGTACCGGACTCATCGCCGTCGATCGCGCGAAGACGATCACCGCCTTCAATCGGACGGCGGCCACCATCAGCGGCGTACCGGTCGACCGGGCCATCGGCCGCGCCTGGCACACGGTCTTCGGGGATGTCGTCCCCCTCGCCTCCATCGAGGAGTCCATCGATGCGGGGCGCCGCACGACCGCACGCCATGAGGTCACGCTCCAGCGCGAGTCCGGAGCCGGCACGCCCGTCCGCATGACCTTCTCGGCGCTCATGGGGGCCGACGGTGAGCGGCTCGGATTGATCTGCGCCTGCGACGACCTCTCCGCGATCCGTGCGATGGAAGAACGCCTGCGGCATGCCGATCGGCTGGCAACGCTGGGCCGCATGTCCGCGAACATCGCCCACGAGATTCG
>JBIOXS010000127.1:0-5097 GCA_044869815.1 Candidatus Rokuibacteriota bacterium
ATGCTCTCGGACCTCGGCTACGTGATCGGCCCCATCGCGCTCGGCGCCGTCACCGATCTTTCCGGCGCCGACGCCGCGCTGACCACGGCGGCGGCGCTCATGCTCGTCGTGGCCGCGCTCTTCGCCCGCTTCGCGCCTGAGACCTATCGTTGGCGAGGCTGAAGGCGTATCGTGGGCGGCCATGAACCTCCTGCGCCCGATCGAACGCGACCTGAAGGTGAACAACGCCCGGCTGCGTCTGCTCGACTGGGGCGGCGAGGGCCGCCCGCCGGTCCTGCTCCTCCACGGCTTCACGGGACACGCCCATGCCTGGGACACGCTCAGCATCGCGCTCCAGCCGCGCTTCCACGTGCTGGCGCTCGATCAGCGCGGCCACGGCGACAGCGACCCCGCCGACGTCTACAACGCGGTGACGGCCTTCGACGATCTGGCCGGAGTGATCGACGAGCTGCGGCTCACGCGGCTGGTGCTGATCGGACTCTCGATGGGCGGACGCAACGCCATGTACTTCACGTCGAGGCGGCCGGATGTGGTGGCCAAGCTGGTGATCGTGGACATCGGGCCCGAGCTCAGCAAGCGCGCGACGGCCCCGTCGGCGGGGCCGCCGGAGCCGGAGACCTGGGACAGCATCGAGCAGGCCGCGCAGCACCTCTATCGCGGCAACGCCTATCCCGGTATCCATTATTATCGCTGGGTCGCGTCCCACAGCCTCCGACCGCGCCCCGACGGGCGCCTCGTCTGGAAGTGGCATCCGTCCATCAAGGAGCGGCGCACCAATCCCGACGTCGACTGGTGGGCGCTCCTGCGCAGCATCACGAACCCGACGCTCGTCCTGCGGGGCGCCGAGAGCCACGTGCTGGATCGCGACGTGGCCGAGCGCATGGCGCGCGAGCTCCCGAACGGTCGCCTCGTCGAGATCCCACGCGCGGTGCACACCCTGCACGAGGACAACCCCGACGCCGTCCTCGCCGCGGTGGACGACTTCCTCGGCGCGTGAGACGTCACCGCGCAACGGTGGCCAGCTGCCGACCTACGAGGTGCGCGTAGAGGCCGCGCTGGCCGATGAGCGCCTCGTGGGCGCCAACCTCCACCACCCGGCCCTCGTCGAGCACGGCAATGGTGTCGGCGTCGCGCACCGTGGAGAGGCGGTGCGCGATGACGAGCGTCGTGCGATCGCGCGCGAGCCGCTCGATCGCCTGCCGCACGGCGGCCTCGCTCAGCGCGTCGAGGTGTGAGGTCGCCTCGTCGAGCACGAGCACCGGCGCGTCCTTCAGGAAGGCCCGCGCGATGGCGACCCGCTGTCGCTGCCCGCCCGAGAGCTGAGCGCCGCGCTCTCCGACCACCGTATCGAGGCCGTCGGGCAGGCTCGCGACGAGCTCGCCGAGCGCCGCCCGCTCGATGGCGGCGGTGAGGGCGGCGTCGCTGGCCCCGGGATCCGCGAGCAGCACGTTGGCTCGAAGGGTGTCGTTGAACAGATAGGTGTCCTGGGCCACCAGCGCGATGCGGCGGCGAAGATCGTCGAGCGTGTACTCGCGCAAATCGTGGCCGAAGAGCCGCACGGTCCCTTCCTGCGGATCCCAGAATCGCAAGAGCAGGCTGGCCACGGTCGTCTTGCCGGCGCCGGAAGGCCCCACGATGGCCACGGTGCGGGCGGCGTCGAGACGCAGTGATACGCCGTCGAGCGCGGGCCGTCGGCGGCCGGGATACGTGAACCGCACGCCGGCGAGCTCCACGGCCACGCCGTGCGACGGTCGCGCGGCCGGCGTCACGCCGGGGCCGTCGGTGACCGGCACCGGCTCGGATTCGACGACGTGGAGGCGCCGCGCGGCGCCGAGCGTGTCGGCCAGCTGGCGTCCGACCTGGGCGACCTCCCACAGCGGGACGAAGGCAGAGAGCGCCAGCAGGGTGAGCAGCGGGAGCGCGACGGGATCCAGCCGTCCATGCTGCGCGAGCCATGCGCCCACCACGATGACGGCCAGCCCGCCGAGGCCGGTCGCCGTCTCCTGGAGCGCCGTCTGCAGCGAGAGATCGTGGAGAAACGGCAGCCGTAGCTCGAAGAACCGACGCGCCTTGGCCGCGAGCGTGTCGCCCCAGGCCCGCACGCGGCCGTAGGCGAGGATCTCACCGAGGCCCTGCACGGTGTCGACGACGTGGGCGCTGAGATCGCCCGATGCTTCACGGGCTCGGGAGCCGAGCCGATCGATGCGCGAGCGGCCGAGGATCGGCACCAGCGCCGTGTACACGAGGAACGGCACCAGCACGAGGGCGAGGGCGGGCGCGAAGGCGCCGAGGGTGGCCAGCACCGCGGCAGGGACCAGAATCGCCACCAACGCCGGCGTGACCGTGTGGGCGAAGAAGTACTCGATCAGCTCGACGTCATGGGTGGCCACTCCGACGAGGTCGCCGCTGCGGCGCCGCGTGAGGTAGGCGGGCGCGAGCGCGTCGAGCTTGCGGAACACGTCCAGACGCATGTCGGAGAGCAGCCGATAGGCGACATCGTGCGCCAGCCACGACTCCATCCAGTGGAGCGCTCCCGCCAGCGGCGCGGTGACGAGGAGCGCGACGAGCAGGCGGGCTGGCGCATCGCCGCGAGCGACGGCGGCCACGGCCAGCGCGCCCAGCACCCCGACGCCGATGAGCGCCGCCACGCGGGCGACGCCGAGCGCGAACGTCAGCGTGAGACGCCCGCGATAGCCGCGCGTGCGGCCGAGCAGCGTGCCGAGGATCGCACCCCAGCCGACGTCGGCGGCGCGAACGATGGCCTCCTCGGCGTCGGCGCCGCCGTCCGCGAGCTCGACGACGTCCGCGACCGGCGCGCGTTCGCCGATCGGCGCTCCATCGGCTCCGTCGCGCGCCTGGGCGGCCATGAGCCGCGCGTAGACGCCCTCGTCCGCCATCAGTGACGCGTGCGTCCCCTGCTCGACGAGCCGGCCCTGGTCGAGGACGAGGATGCGGTCGGCGCCGATCACGCTCGACAGGCGATGGGCAAACACGAGCGTGGTGCGGCCCACCATCAGCCGGTCGAGAGCGGACTGGATGAGCGCCTCGCTCTCGGCATCCACCGAGGACAGCGCCTCGTCGAGGATGAGGATCGGCGCGTCGCGCAGGAGCGCTCGCGCGATGGCGATCCGCTGCCGCTGACCGCCGGAAAGCCGGACCCCGCGCTCGCCGACGACGGTGGCGTAGGCCTGCGGCAGGCGCAGGATGAAGTTTTCGGCGTGGGCCGCACGGGCGGCCGCGCGCAGCTCGTCGGTGGTGGCCTCCGGACGGCCCATGCGGATGTTGTCCTCGATGCTGCCGTGGAAGAGCCACGTCTCCTGGCTGACGACGGCGATCCGCGTCCGCACCTGCGCGAGGCTCAGCTCGCGCAGGTCGACACCTCCGATCGTCACGCGACCCCGGTCGGGATCGTGAAACCGGAGCAGCAGCCGCGCGATCGTGGACTTGCCCGACCCGCTGGCACCGACGAACGCCACCCGCTCGCCGGCGCGGATGGTGAAGCTCACCTGCTCGTGCGCCGCGCGGCGCCCGCCGGGATACGCGAAGGTGACGTCCTCGAAGGCCACGCCGGCGTCGCGCGGCTCGGGCCCGGCCTCGCGGTCGCGCACGGCCGGCACCGCGTCGAGCAGCCGGAAGATGCCACGCGCGGCCGACAGGCCGAGCATGCCCTGGTGCAGCAGCACGCGCAGCTCGCGCAGAGGACGGAAGACCTCGACGCCCAGCATGAGCACGACCAGTAACGCGGGCAGCGACATGGCGCCGGCGCCGACCCGCCAGGCGCCGATGGCCAGCGCGACCGACGCGCCGAGCGCGATGCCGGCATCGGTGATGCCGCGCGCCAGCGTGTTGGTGCCGAGCACCCACATCGTGCTCCGGAAAAGCGCCCGCGAGCGCTCCTCGAGGCGGCGCGCGCGGTCGCCGCTCTGTCCGAACGCCTTGAGCGTCGCCAGTCCCTGCACGGCATCCAGGAAGTCGGCGCCGAAAGCGGCGTAGGCGCGGTTGCGGGCGAGGCTCGCATTGCTGTCCCAGCGATGCCACACGGTCGGCGCCAGGAGCACCACGAGGGCCGCCGCGAGGACGACGAGCGCGATCGGCAGATCGACGACGGCGACGAAGGCGAAGATGAGAATCGGCGTGAGGGCCGCCACGAAGAGCTGCGGCAGGTACTGGCCGAAGTAGACCTCGAGCTGCTGCACGCCCTCGACCAGCGTCAGCATCACCTCGCCGCTGCGATTGCGCGCGAAGTACGCGGGGCCGAGCGCGGTCATGTGCGCGTACAGCGTCTGCCGCAGACGCTGCTGCACCCGGGCCGCGGTGCGATGGGCCGCCAAGGTGCGCACGTGTTCGAGCGCGCTGCGGGCGACGAGCGCGGCGGCGGTGAGCGCGACGGCGATGCCGATCTCGGACAGCGGACGTCCGGCGACGACGAGACCGAGCACCCAGCCGAGCAACGCCAGCCGGGCGATGCCGGCGGCGACGGCGGCGAGGCCGAGCAGGACGCTGGCGGCGATGCGGCCGCGGACTCCCGCCGTGAGCGCCCAGAGCCTGGCGTCGAAATACACGCCGCCATGCTCCCGGAGGCCGCAGCCCGCGTCAAGGTGGCAATGAATGCAACGGAGCCCGGCGCGGTCAAAGCGCCAGAAGCAGTCGTCATGGAAGGGGCAAGGAGGACGCTATGAAACGGTTGGGCACAGCTCTGGTGGTCGCGATCCTGCCATTGATCCCGGCCAGCGCCTGGGCGGGCTCGTCGACCGACGCCGCCCTCGGTCTCGGCGCCTTCGCCGTCTTCAACCAGATCCTCGGCGGCACCGGCCTCTTCGCGGGCCTGGCTCCGGCCCGTCCCATCTACACCGCGCCGCCGGCTCCGGTGTACGTGGCGCCTCCGCCTCCGGTCTACGTGGCGCCTGCGCCCGTGGTCGTGGTGCCGCGGCCGGTGTACGTCGCGCCGCGACCGGTGTACGTCGCCCCGCGGCCGGTGATCGTCTATCGCAGCGCGGCGCCGGTGCACGGCAAGCACCGCGGCTTCAATCACTGGAACCACGGCCCGCACCGCTGAGCAACGGCGCGCGAGCTCCGGGCCGGTCAGCCGCTGGCCAA
>JBIOXS010000128.1:0-11428 GCA_044869815.1 Candidatus Rokuibacteriota bacterium
CGCCATCCTGCCTGGGGGGAGGCAGTGAGGAGCGCGCCTCCGGCGCGCGACGAGCGTCGGAAGGGGGGCGAAGCCCCCCTCCGAGCGGCTCCACGTTGCAGACGAACGCCTTGCCCTCGTGGATGGAGACGTTCGGATCCCCGATGAGCGCGGTGAGCTCGTTGCCGGCGTCGCCGGTGACGACGCCCTCATAGCCCCAGTGCCACGGCATGCCGACCTGGTGGATGACCTGCCCGTTGATGCGGAACGGCCGCATCCGCCGGGTGACGAGCGCCTTCGCCCGGATGGCGCCGCGCGGGCTCGTGACGCGGACCCAATCGGTGTTCGCGATGCCCTTCTCGTTGGCGAGCTCGGGAGAAAGCTCGACGAACACCTCGGGCATCAGCTCGGTGAGCCACGGATTCCAGCGGCTCATGGCGCCGGCCAGATAGTGCTCGGTGAGCCGGTAGGTCGTCATGACGTAGGGGAATTTCGGGTCGGCGACGGCGGCCAGCGGGTTGTCGTCGCGCTTCCAGTACTTGTAGACCGGACTCGACTGCTGCTTGTACAGCGGATTCCGCACCGGGGACTCGGCCGGTTCGTAGTGGGTCGGCAGCGGTCCGTCGACGAGGCCACTCGGCACGTAGAGCCAGCCGCGACCATCGTTCTTCATGATGAACGGGTCGGTCCCGGCGAGCGCGTCGAGGCCGATCGCGCTGGGATTCGCCTTCGCCGTCGGCGCCTTCGTCGCCTGGAAATCGGGGACGTCGAGGCCGACCCACTTCGCCTGAGCGGCGTCCCACCAGATCCATTTCTTTCGCTCGCTCCACGGCCGACCTTGCGGATCGGCCGAGCAGCGGTTGTACATGATCCGGCGGTTGGCGGGCCACGCGTAGCCCCAGCCGAGCTGAGCCCCGCGCGTGCCCGGCGGGTCGGCCTTGCGGTTCGCGGCCCGATTCTGGTCCGCGGCCGGAAAGACGCCGCAATAGATCCACGAGGCGCACGTGGTCGACCCGTCGTCCTTCAGGTCGGCGAATCCGGCGAGGTGGCGGCCGGGGTCACCCGTGTAGTAGCCGTTGATCTCGCGGAGGATCTTCAGCCCATCGGGCTCGCCGGCCTCGTGCTGCGGCTGACCGGCGACCTGCTGCGTCGGATTCGGATCGAAGTCCCACGTGAGGTTCTTGAACCCGGCATCGCGCGCCGCGCTCGACGACGCGTACATCGCCTTGAGGCGCTTGGCCAGCTGGTGCGTGAACCACATGTCGGAGCGGCACTCACCGGGCGGGGTGGCGGCCTTGAAGTGCCATTGGAGCATGCGGAAGGTGTTGGTGAACGAGCCCTCGTACTCGGCGATCTGCGCGGACGGAAAGAAGAACACCTCGGTCTTGATGTCCTGCGGCTTCACCTGGCCGGCCACCACCTCGGGCGCCCGCTGCCAGAAGGTGGCGGTCTCCGTGACCCAGTTGTCCTTCACCACCAGCCATTCGAGCTTGCCGAGGCCCTTGCGCTCGACGGCGGCGTTCAGCGAGGTGGCGGGGTTTTGCCCGATGCAGAGCATGCCCTTCACGCGCCCGTCGTTCATGGCCACGAACATCGGCATGTGCGAGTGATCGCCGGTGATCTTCGGATGCCAGTCGTAGCCGAAGCTGTTCTCCGGTGTGGCGGCATCGCCGTACATCGACTTCAGGTACGACACCATGAACTTCGGCGTGTTGGCCCAGTATCCCCGCGCGCTCGTCTCCGCCGTGAGCCAGTCGCTCAGGCTGTCGTGCTTCTTCAGCGCCGAGGGCTGGGCCATGTAGCCGTGGATCGAGTGATAGAGCGTCGGAACGTCGGTCGAGCCCTGGATCGAGGCGTGGCCGCGCAGAGCCATGATGCCGGCGCCGGGGCGGCCGACGTTGCCGAGCAGCAGTTGCAGGAGGGCGCAGGCACCGATCACCTGCGGACCGTTCGTGTGCTGCGTCCAGGCGACGGCGTAGGCGAACGAGGTCGTGCGGTCGCGACCGGAATTGGCGAGGATCGTCTCCGCCACCTTGAGGAAGGTCGCCTTCGGACAGCCGGTCGCCTGCTCGACCATCTCGGGTGTGTAGCGCGCAAAGTGCCGCTTGACGATCTGGAACACCGTCCCGGGGTGTTTGAGCGACGGGTCCCGCGGCGGCGGCGGCTTCAGCAGCGCCTTGACGAGCGGCTCGAACGGCGGCCCCGGTAGCGGCTTCTGCTCGGATCCCGGCGCCGGCGACTGCCCGGCGGCGGCGCCGCGCTGGGCGACGTCACGGTCGCCGACGGACTGCTCGCCGGATTTCTGCGTGCTGGCCGTCCATCCACGGTGCTCGGTCTCGTTGGCCGCGTACTGCCACGTCTTGTTGTCGTAGTGCCCGAGGAAGCCGTTGTACGGCCATTCCTTGAGCTTCTCGTCGTACTGCATCAGGCCGGAGAAGACGCCGTCGAGATCGTCGGTGTCCTTGAAGCCGTCGCCGATGATGGTGGCCGCGTTCGTGTAGTTCACGACGAACTCGCGGAAGAACGGCTCCGTGTTCCAGCGCTGGTGATTGACGACGTAGTTGATGAGGCCGCCGAGAAACGCGATGTCGGATCCGGCGCGGATCGGCGCATAGATGTCGGCCATGGCGCTCGTCCGCGTGAAGCGGGGATCGACGTGGATGATCTTCGCGCCCCGCGACTTCGCCACCATCGGCCACCGGAAGGCAACGGGGTGGCACTCCGCCATGTTGGAGCCCTGGACGACGATGCAATCGGACTCTTCCATGTTGCGGTAGAAGAACGTCGCGGCGCCGCGTCCGAACCGTGTCCCCAGCCCGGGGACGCTCGAGCTGTGTCAGATCCTGGCCTGGTTCTCGATGGCGACGATGCCGAGGCCGCGCATCAGCTTCTGCTGGATGTGATTCCACTCGTTGTCGAGGGTGGCGCCGCCCAGCGAGAAGATCGCCGGCGTCATGTTCACCAGCTTGCCGTTCTGGAGCCGCTCGATGAAGGTCTCGTCGCGCGTCTTCTTCACGAGCTCGGCCACCCGGCTCATGGCGCGCTCGAGGTCCCAGACCTCCCAGTCGGCCGCGCCCGGGGCGCGGTGCAGCACCTTCGTCGGACGGTTGGGATTCACGTGAAGCTGATAGATGGCGGCGCCCTTGGGACAGAGCGTGCCCTCGTTGAACGGGCTCCGCGGATCCCCTTCCACGTTGACGATCTTCCCGTCGATGGTGTGCACGAGGGTCGCGCATCCGACGGAGCAATACGGGCAGATGCTCGGAAAGGTCTTCGCATCCTTGATGCGCAGCTCGGCCGCCCGCGCCAGCGTGGGCGCCAAATTGGCCTCGAGGCCGGTGAGGCCTCCGAGCGCGCCCCCGCCCGCGACCGCCGTAGATACGCGCAGAAAGTCGCGACGCGAGACTTCCATGGACTTCGTCCGAATCCGGACAAACAGGCAAGGGACGTGCCGCTCTGTCGCGCATCCAGAATTGCAATGTTTATATCGGCCGGCGATATCCTGACTCCCGTGACACACGCACGCTCGCACCGTCTCGACTACGCCATGCTCGCCGACGTGCGGTATCAGCTCCGCCGTTTTCTCGGCCGGCGCGAGGGCGCGGCGCGATCGGCGGGCGTGGAGCCCCAGCAGTACGCGCTGCTGCTGCAGCTGAAGGGGCTTCAAGGCCGGCGCGCCACCACCATCGGGACCCTCGCCGAGCGGCTACAGATCCGGCATCACAGCGCGGTGGAGCTCGTCGATCGGCTCGTCGCGCGACGGATGGTCGGCCGGCGGAGGAACGGACACGATGGACGCGCGGTCGAAGTGACGCTGCGGCCGGCAGGCGAGGCGGTGCTCCGGCGCCTGGCCCTCTACTCCACCGCGGAGCTGCGAAGCGACGGACCTGCCCTGGTGAGTGTTCTCAGGCGACTCATGCGGCGACAACGCCGGACGGCGAACGGCAACAGATCTCAACGCACAGGAGGGGCGCGATGAAAACGGCGTTCACCGCCATCGGCGCGGTGGCACTGCTCGCCCTGGTCAGCACGGGGTGCGCACGAATGATGGCCCAGTCCGAGGACGGCTCGACGCCGGGCTCGGACGGCATGAGCGGATCGTCGGGCACGGCGGGCGGCGGGGGCCAGGGTGTGAGCCGCGCCGGCCGGTCCGGCGGTGGAATGGGGGCGGAGCGGCCGCCGGTCAAGGAGTTCCACCCGGCCACAGAGATGATCGACGTGCACTTCGACTTCGACCGGTACGACCTGCGGTCGCAGGAAGAGTCCGCGCTACAGTCGAACGCGGCCTGGCTGCGGACCAACAAGAACTATCTCGTGCTGATCGAAGGCCACACCGACGAGCGCGGGACGGCGGAGTACAACGTCTCGCTCGGCGAGCGTCGGGCCAAGACGGCGCAGAACTACCTCGTCTCGCACGGCATCGATTCGCGGCGCATCTCGATCATCAGCTACGGCGAGCATCGCCAGCAGTGCATCGATGCCACCGAGAGCTGCTGGGCGCAGAATCGCCGCGCCCACTTCCGCGTCAAGCGGCAGTAAGGCGGGCGCGAGCGCCCCGGCCGCCGGGGCGCTCGCGCTCATCCCCTCGATCCGAATCCCCCTCCTCCGCGTGCGCTCGTCGGCAGCGTCTCCACCTCGATCAGCTCGGCGTGCTCCACGTGCTGCACCACGAGCTGAGCGATCCGCTCGCCGCGCTTGACGGTGACGGCCGCCTCCCGGTCGTGGTTGATCAACAGCACGCGGATCTCGCCGCGGTACCCGGCGTCGATCAGACCCGGCGTGTTCACCAGACTCAGGCCGTGCCGCAGCGCCAGACCCGAGCGCGGCAGGACGAACCCGGCGCAGCCCCGCGGAATCGCCACGGCAATGCCGGTGCCGACGGCGGCCCGCGCCCCCGGGGCCAGCGTCACCGTCTGGGCGGCGTAGAGATCGAGGCCGGCGTCATCGTCGCGCGCGTACGCGGGCAGGGGCAAGCCCGGATCGAGTCGCTGCACCTCGACGCGCACTCAGCGGTTCGAGAGCGCGCGCTCGCGATCGGTCTGCACGACCCAGTTCGCGAGCCGGCGCACGACCTCGCGCGTGAGCTGCGGGCGATTGCGGATGAGCCAGTCGAGCCGCTCGTTCTTGATGACGAGCAGCTCGACGTCCGTGTCGGCGACGGCGTCGGCGGAGCGGCGCGCCTCACGGAACAGCGCGATCTCACCGAACAGCTGCCCTTCGCCGAGCGTGTTCAGCGTCTTCTCGGCGCCGTCGAAGGTGCGGCGGATGCGGACGGTGCCCACGTGGACGAGGTACGCCTCACCGTGCGCGTCGTCGCCTTCCTTGCAGATCGTCTCGCCGGCCTTGAAGCGGCGGCGCTCGAGATCTCCCAGCGTCAGGTTCTTGTAGATCTCGAGTCCGATCGACGGCAGGTAGGACTTCGACTCGACCGGCAGCCGCGCGTTCGTCCAGCCGCCGAGGCCGCCCTTCAGGATGCGGACGTTGCGGTAGCCGCGCGCACGGAGCGCGGTGGCCACCCGCTCGGCGGTCGCCTCCGCCGGGCTGGTGTCGTAGGTGACGATGAGCGCGTCGTGCTCGGCGGTCAGGTCGATCTGACCGGCCTCCACGGCTTCGGGCTCGAGCCGCACGGCGCCGGGCAGGCGGAGCGGGCTCGTCTCGAAGTCCGTGCGCGTTCGCACGTCGACGAGAAGGGGATTGCGCCCGGCTTCGATGGCGCCGATGACCTGCCCGGGCAGGATGCGATGGCGGTTCTTCCACCAGCGCCGCCCGAACATCGCGCCGTAGATCCCCCCGCTGAGCAGCGTCACGGCAGCGGTGATCCACGCCCACGGAAACGGCCGAGGGGGCGGGTTCTTGACCTTGAGCTCCGCCTCGGCCAGCGCCCGCTTGACGTCGGCGAGATTCGGCAGCAACGCGTTCGCCTCGCTGATGTGCGTCACCGCGGCGGCGTAGCGCTCGTTGAAGAGGGCGCTGATGCCGGCCTGCCAGGCGTCGTTGAACCGGCTCTCGCCGGGACGCGTGACCGGCGTGCCCTTCAGGAAGCTGCGCACGTCCTTGGCCGGGATGAGGAAGTTGAACCCCTGGATGGAGGCGCCCGACGGCGAGAGCGACACGAACGTCAGCACCCCGACGAGGGAGGCATCGTCGAGCACGGCCGGACCGCCGGAATTGCCGTGGGCGGCCGCGGCGTCGGTCTGCACGATGTCCTGGCCGATCGAATCCTGCTTGAACCCCGAGACGGCGCCGTTGGTCACCGACGCCTCGAGGGTCGCCGACTGGTTCAACAGCTCGTGCGACAGGACCACGCCGGGGAAGCCGAGCATGTGGACCGGATCGCCGATCTTCGCGTCGCGGTCGCTGAGGCGGATCGCCGGATACACGCCCTCCTTCACGCGCAGGAGCGCCAGGTCGCGTCCGGAGTCCGGCAGCGGCCGGCCGTTCATGTCGAGGAGCACGGGCGGGCTGAACTTGACGACCTCGGCCTTCAGGGACACGCCGCTGGAGAGCAGGACGGACAGCTGCGGCTGCGGCGTCACCTGGGCGGTGGCCAGCGCGCGCGCGCTCGCCTCGCGGCGAAGTGATTCCTCGAGGTCCGGTCGCTGGCCCCGCGCCAGTCCCTGTGCCCGCAGCGCCGGATCGACGCAGGCCTGCTCGATGGCTTTCTTCTTCAGCTCGTGGGTCACCCAGGGCGGTACGCGATGCGCCGGATCGACCACGTGGGCGTTCGTCACGACGTAGCCGCGCCCGTCGACGAACCACCCGGTGCCCGTCTCCACGAACGGGATGGGCCGCACGGTGACGGTACGGTTGCCGCAGCTCATCGTCACCTCGGCGCGAACCTCGGCCGTGACGAGCGCCACCGCCGGCTTGGCGAAGAGGATGGCCTCCTGGACCGATACGGCGCTGGCCGGGACCGCACTCACCAGCGTCCAGCTGAGTGCGACAATGCTGACGGCCACTTTCATCGGCTGACCGTATCACGGAGACGCGCGGCGGTACAATGCGAGCCATGCCGATCACCGGTACACGCACCGACGCCAATCTCCAGGTGGCGCTGGCGGGTGAGGCCGATGCGAATCGGCGGTACCTCGCCTACGGGATCCAGGCCCTCAACGAGAGCCGTCCCGACATCGCCCAGCTGTTCTTCGAGGCCGCCGGCGCGGAGACGATCCACGCGCTGGCGCACCTGAAGACCATGGGCGTGGTGCGGAGCACCCGAGAGAACCTCCAGACCGCGGCCACCGGCGAGATGCTCGAGATCGACGTCGTCCTGCCGCGGATGATCCGGGAGGCCGAGGAGGACGGGCGGGCGGACGCCGCCGCGTCGTTCCGGCTCGCGCTCGAGCGCGAGCGCCACCATCGCGACATGTTCCGCCACGCGCTGGCGGCCTTCGACGCGTCGCCGGCGTCGCCGCCGGCGACACCGATGGCTCCGCCGGCCGGCGCACCGCCCGTCAGCACGCCGGGCCCGCCGGGAACGCCCCGGGTCACCGTGACGCCGGTAACGCCGGTTGCGGGCGTGCGACCGGGCACGACGCCGGCCCAGCTCCGCGTCGACGGCCGGAGCCACATGTCCGAGCTCGCCACCGAGCCCGGACGTATCGAGCGGCTGGCCTCGATCCGGGAGGTGGTCTTCGGCGCCCAGGACGGTCTCGTGTCCACCTTTGCCGTCGTCGCGGGCCTCGCGGCGGCCGGCATCGGGAACCTCGTGGTGCTGCTCGGTGGCGCCGTCTCCGCGATGGCCGGGGTGCTCTCGATGTCGATCGGGACGTTTCTGGCGTCCCGCGCCCAGCGGCAGCTCTACGAGACGGAGCTCGCGCGCGAGCGGCGCGAGATCCAGAATCACCCGGGTGAGGAGATCGCCGAGCTGATCGCGGCGTTACATGCCCGGGGCATGCCGCGCCCGGACGCGGCCGAGGTCGCGCGCCGGGTCGGGCGTCATCCCGACATCCTGCTCAGCACCCTGGCGATCTTCGAGCTGGGGCTCGCTCCGCAGCGGCTCGGCACGCCCGTGCGAGACGCGCTGGTGATGGCGGTCGCGTTCGGCGTCGCGTCCGTGATCCCGCTCGTGCCGTTCCTGTTCGGCCCGGCGTTGCCGGCGCTGGCGCTCTCGGCCGTCCTCACGCTGGCGGCCCTCTTCCTGGTCGGCGTGTTGAAGGCGCGGGTGGCCGGGGTCTCGCCGCTGCGCTCGGGGCTGGAGGTCGCCCTGCTGGCGGCCGCCTCCGGGCTGCTCAGCTTCGGTCTTGGCCGTCTGGTGTCCGTCGTTCTCGGCGTCGATATCGGCGGCTGAGGGCCTCCGCGTCAGTCGAGCTTGGACAGGTAGGCCTTCAGCGCCGTGCCCTCGCGCTCGCGGAGGGTCACGGCGACATGCAGCTGCTCGAGGTACTGGGCGAGCACCTTGCCGCCGAACTGGGGATTCTTGGCCGCGAAGAAGGCCTGCACGTCGGCCTCGAGCTCACGCGTCGCCAGGCCGGTGACGCCTTCGGCCAGCCGGCGCATGCCGTGCTTGGGGTAGAGGCCGTCCATCGTGTCCCACTGGCGCTTGATGAACTCCCACGCGAGCTCGCGGGCGTAGACGCTCATGAGCATGGACCGCACGACGAACGGCGCATCCTGCGTGCGGATCTCGCCGTTGATGGTCCGGTCGAGCGTCTGGCGCAGCAGCGACGGATCGCGAAATCCCGCGAGCGCGTAGAGATAGCGCTGCTCGTCCTGCGGCGTTTTCGCGGAGCGGAACGCCGCGAGAAATTCATCGTACCGCCCGGCCTCCCCGGCGTGCGCCAGCGTCGCGATGACGGCAGGCAGAAGATTCGGATCGACCGAGCCCGGCTGCTTCAACGCCGCGGCGTAGATCTCACCGGCGCGCGCCTGCGCGCCGCCGTCGTTGCCGAGCACGCCGAGCGCCCGCGCGAGGTCGCCCCGCAGCTGACGCGTCAGCTCGTTCTCGCCGGGCCGCGCCGTCCAGCCGAGCGCGGCGAAGGCGCCGGCCACGCGATCCCGGACGAGGGCCTCGAGCCGTGACCGCTCAGCCGGCGCCACCAGTCGGTTGATGGCATAGAACGAGCTCGTGAGCACCGACCACACGTTCCGGTCGCGCTCCTCGCGGAAGCGCGCGGTCAGATCGAGGTAGGCGGTGAGCGGCATCAGGCCCGCCACCGCCATCGCCCACGCGTCGTTGACCAGATTGAAGCGCTCGATCGGCGCCAGCAGGTCGAGGCGCTTCAAGAGCGTCTCGAGCAGGTCGGCGGCGTAGCGGACGCGATAGAAGCCGTGGCCGCCGGCATTGGCGATCACGACCTCGGCCGCCTCGCCCAGCCGCAGGCGCGTCTCCCGGTCGGTCAGCAGTACGCGCTCTTCCACGGCGCCGCGGCCGTGCAGCCGCAGGTGCACCGGCACCTGCCACGGCTGCTCGGGCTCGATCGTCGACGCCGGCAGTGGCTGGCGGAGGTAGTTGAAGCGCTGCTGGGCGAGGACGAGGTGACCGCCGGCGTCGCGGCTGACGGTGACCACCGGATGGCCGGGACGGAAGATCCAGCCGTCCATCACGGCAGGGATCGGCTGGCGCGCGGCACGACCGAGCGCCGCCCAGAGGTCGCCCGTGTCGGCGTTGGCGAGCTTGTGGGTCTCGAGGTAATCACGCACGCCGGCGCGGAAGACTTCGGGCCCGAGGTACTGCTCGAGCATCCGCAGGACGGAGGCGCCCTTCTCGTACGTCAGCACGTCGAACATCGCGTCCGCGTCACGCGGCGAGGTGACGGGGAACTCGATGGGGCGCGTGCTGTGCAGCCCATCGAGCGAGAGCGCGGCGGCGCGCGACACGCCGAAGGTCGTCCAGCGTTGCCACTCGGGCTTCCAGGCGTCCACGGCCAGCATCTCCATGAAGGTGGCGAACGCCTCGTTGAGCCAGATGCCATTCCACCACGACATGGTGACGAGGTCACCGAACCACATGTGCGCGTTCTCGTGGGCGACCACGTCGGCCACGCGCTCGAGCTCGGAGTGGGAGGCCGCCGTCTCGTCGACCAGCAGCGCGGACTCCCGGAAGGTGATGGCGCCGAGATTCTCCATGGCCCCCGCCGCGAAATCGGGAATGGCGAGCAGATCGAGCTTGTCGCCCGGGTACGGCAGACCGTAGTACCGCTCGAAGAACGCAAGGGAGGCGGCGCCGATGTCCTGGCCGAAGCGCGCCAGCTGCTTCTTGCCGGGCACGCACCAGACGCTCATGGGCACGCGGCCCACGTAGGTCGGCTCGGTATGCTCGAGCTCGCCGACGACGAAGGCGACGAGATACGTCGACATCTTGATGGTGTCGGCGAAGCGGACGATCTTGCGCCCGTTCTCGCGGGTCTCGGCGCCGATCGACGTGTTCGAGACGGCGGTGAGGGCCGGATCGATCGCGAGCGTGACGGAGAAGACGGCCTTGAACGACGGCTCGTCCCAGCACGGGAACGCGCGCCGTGCGTCGGTCGCCTCGAACTGGGTGGCCGCCATCGTGCGCGAGACACCGCTCGGGTCCTTGTAGACGGAGCGGTAGAAACCTCGCAGCTTGTCGTTGAGGGTGCCGCGGAAGGCGAGCCGCAGCCGCCAGCGGCCGGGCGCCGCCGGCGAGGCGAGCGTGAGCCGGCAGCGCTCGGTCGCCTCCTCGACGGCTGGCGTGGCGCGAATCGTCTCGCCGCGGTCGTTCTCGAGACTGGCGGACTCGATCGCCAGCTCGACCGCGTTCAGCGTGACGTCGGAGATCCGCTCGACGACGTCGAGGGCGACCGTCTCCGTCCCGCGAAAGGTCAGGGCGGTGAGATCGGGCTCGAGTCGGATGTCGTAGCGCGAGGGCACAGCCGTGCGTGGCAGGCGATAGGGATCCACCTAATCCTCCGGGGTGGGATGACGCTGCGCGCCTACTGTACCCCGGCGCCGCCTATGCCGCCAACCGGCCCTCCTCGACCGCGCGCTTGAAGTTGCCGAGATCCTCCTCGACCTTCGAGCCTGCGTCCTTGGCGAACAGCGAGGCGACGGCGTGGCCGATCTGGCCGCCGGGCGGGTCGTACTGCAGCGAGACGTGCATGCGCGTGCTGCCGCCGGCGATCGGCTCGAAGCTCACCGAGCCGGCGTGATCGACCCAGTGGCTGCCGACCGAGCGCCACGCGATCAGGTCGTTCAGCTTGTCGTTGATGAGCTCTGCTTCCCACGAGATGCTCACGGGCGGCGCCAGCGTCCAGCGCGAGCGCGTCGGGCTCAGGACTTCCACACGCTCGACGTGCGACAGGATGCGTGGAAGGTTCTGGAAATTGCGCCACACCGCGTACAGGCGCTCGGGCCCCGCGTCGACGACGATCTCCCGGTCGATCTTCACGCCGAGGTTGCCGACGTTGCGGCGGGCGCCGCCGGCCTCGATCCCCAGCTTCTCGTAGAGGTCGCAGTGGCCGGTGATCCCGCGATAGCCCAGGGCCGC
>JBIOXS010000129.1:0-11876 GCA_044869815.1 Candidatus Rokuibacteriota bacterium
ATCCCGGCCGGCGTCCTTGGCGCCGGCGCGGATGGCGTCGATCGCGGTCGCGATGTTGGCCACGTGCGTGCCGACACGGATGAACACGCCGTCGGCGATGCCGCCGGCCATCCGGAGCGTGCGCGGCCCGCCGGCGGCGATCCAGATGGGCACCGGCCGGTGATGCGGCAGGTGCGCCGGCCGCGCGGCGCCGACGTCCACCGCGTGTCCGTCCAGCAGGGCGCGCACCAGCCGCGTGCCCGCCTCGAGCTCCTTCAGGCGCGCCGGGCGTAGCCCGGCCAGCCGCACCGCGGTGTCGCCCACGCCCCAGCCGAGCAGCACCCGGCCGGGCGCCAGCTCGTCGAGCGTCGCGATCGACCCCGCGGTCACCGTGGGATGGCGGTTGATCGGGTTCGCCAGGAGCGGTCCCAGCGTGATCCGCTCGGTGGCACGCGCGGCAGCGGCGAGGAGGACATAGGTGTCACGGCGGCGCAGCTGCGAATCGGGCTGGAAGGCCGCGTCCCAGCCGAGCATCTCGGCGCGGCGAATGTCGGCGGCAAACGCGTCGACGGAGCGCGCATCGAAGCGGTTCAGACCGAAGCGAGGACACCTCACGGGTCGGTTGTACAGGCTCGGGCAGACGTCTTCAAGCGCCCCGCTCGGAACGCAGCGCGTCTCAGTGCGCCGTATCGGCGCTGTCGAGAGGCTTCCAGCCGAGGACTTTGCGCGCGTGCTCGAGATCGCGATAGCCGCGCCGGTTGCGCGACGTCACGTAGAAGACGTCGAAGCGCAGGTCGGGTGGCGCGTCGACACAGGCGCCGATCATCAGCGCGATGTCGCGCTGGCTGCACCAGACGGAAAAGTCGCGGGCCGCCGACGGGCGGTCCTCCTTCTTGACGGCGCCGATGCGCAGGCAGATCACCGAGAGCTTGTGCTCGTCGGCATAGTGCCGCGCCAGCGCCTCGCCCCAGACCTTGCTGCAGCCGTACACTCCCGACGGCCGCAGCGGGCTCAGATGGGTCAGCACCGGCGCCGACGGTGCACGTCCCTCCACGAAGGAGGCGTACGGCTCGTCCTTCTCGATGGCGCTGACGGTGGCGCCGCTCGACGCGAAGACCACGCGCCTCACGCCGGCGCGCCGCGCCGCCTCGAACACGTTGTACGTGCCCACCACGTTGCCGCGGACGTAGGCGTCGAGGTCCGCCTTGCCGCCGACGACGGCCGCCAGATGGACCACGGCATCGATGCCGGTGAAGGCCGGCCGCATCGCGTCGAAGTCGGCGATGTCGGCGACCGTCCACGGCACGCCGGCCGGGCCCGGACGGCGGCCCAGGCCGCGCAGCTCGTAGCGGTCGCCGAGATGGGTGCGCACGGCACTCCCGATCAGACCTCCGAGTCCGGTGACGAGGACTATGGGACGGTTGGTCATGGCCCGCGATTGTCGCACAGGTTAAATTACCCGCCATGACGGAGCGGGAAGCGCTGACCGTCCTGCGAGCGGGCGACCCCGTGCGCGCCGCCAGCGCGGCCGCCGCGCTCTGGCAGATGTGGCACCAGTCCGGGCGGCCCGAGCTCGACGCCCTCCTCCGTCAGGGCATCGAGGCCATGGAGGCGCAGCGGTTCGCCGAGGCCGAGAGCCTCTTCAGCCGGCTGATCGAGACCGCCCCCGACTTTGCCGAAGGCTGGAACAAGCGGGCGACGGTGCGCTACCTTGCCAGGGACTACGCCGGCTCCATCGCCGACTGCCGCGAGACGCTGGCACGCAATCCGCATCATTTCGGCGCGCTCTCGGGCCAGGCCCTCTGCCATCTCGCGCTCGACGAGTATCGCGAGGCGGCGGCGCTCTGCCGGCGCGCGCTCGAGGTTCATCCGCATCTCGACGGCGCGCGGGCGAACCTCCGCACGGCCATGCACGAGCTCGTGAAGTGGAACTGAGCTGATGGAGTTCGCCTTCACCGAGGCCGAGGTCGCGTTCGCCGAGGAGGTGCGCGGCTTTCTCGTCGCCAACCCCGTGGAGCGCTTTCCGCTGGACGGCATGGACGCCGGCTATGGCTCCGGTGCCCACTCACGCGCCTTCATGCAGGCGCTCGCCGAGCGCGGCTGGATCAGCAGGTGCTGGCCGGAGGCGTTCGGCGGGCAGGCCCGGCCCATGTTCGAAAAGCTCGTCCTCTTCGAGGAGCTGGCCCGCGCCGGCGCGCCGTTCGGACCGCTGGCGAGCTCCTGGCAGACCGCCGACGCGATCATCGAGTACGGCACGGCCCGGCTGCGCGGCGAGGTGCTGCCGGCGGTCGCGCGCGGCGAGGCGACGTTCTGGCAGGGCTACAGCGAGCCCGACGCGGGCTCGGATCTGCTCGCGCTGAAGACCACCGCACGCCGCGATGGCGACCACTACGTGATTCGCGGCCACAAGATCTGGTCGAGTCACGCGGGCATCGCCACCCACGGGCTCGTCTTCTGTCGCACCAGCCACGAGGCGCGACGCAGCCGGGGTTTCAGCATGTTCGTGGTCCCGAACGGCACGCCGGGGATGGACATCCGTCCGATCACGAGCCTCACCGGCGGCGTCTATCACTACGAGGTCTTCCTCGACGACGTGCGCGTGCGGGCGGACCTGATGCTCGGCCCCGAGGGCCAGGGATTCCAGGCGCTGCTGAACGGGCTCGACTCCGACCGCTTCTGGGGTCGCTTCTACAAGGCGCCGGCGCTCGAGCGCCTCCTGCGACGGCTGGTGGAATATGCGAACACGACCCGCGTGGACGGAGCGCCGCTCGCACGCGATCCCGTGGTGCGGCGCCGGCTGGCCGCGATGGCGACCGAGATCGCCGCCCTGCGTCTCCTCTTCTACCGCGCCGCGTGCCTGCTGCGCGACGGCGCGCCGATCAGCTACGAGACGGCGGTGGCCAAGGTCTACGCCGACGAGCTCGGACAGAAGCTGGCGCGGCTCGGCATGGACCTGCTCGGTCCGTGGGCGCCGCTGCGCGCGGGCTCGCGCGAGGCGCGACTCGACGGCGAGGTCTCGCACGCCTACCTGACGAGCCTCGGCCACACCATCGCCGGCGGCACCGCCGAGGTATTGAGGACCACGGTCGCCGTCCGAGGGCTCGGCCTGCCGGCCGAGTCGAAGCGGAGCTGACGTGGACTTTCGTCCCTCGCCTGTCCAGCAGTTGCTCGTCTCCACCGCCCGCGAGTTCCTCCGCAAGCGCGCCGAGGACCCGCCACCGTGGCGAGCCATGGCCGAGCTCGGCTGGCCCGGGTTGTTGATCCCGCCGGAGCTCGGTGGCAGCGGCGGCTCGCTGCTCGACGTCGTGCTGCTCGTCGAGGAGATGGGCCGCGCCGCCCCGCCGGGACCGTTCGTCGCCAGCGCCGTGGTGGCCACGACCATGTTGCTCCGCGCCGGCACGCTCGATCAGCGGAAGGGCCTCTTGCCGGCGATGGCCGCCGGCGAGCGGATCGTCGGCGTGGCAGTGCTGGACGACGGTGGATCGTTCGACGTCGACCGGATCGCGCTGACGCTCGATCCCCGGGGCCGGTTGGCCGGGCGCAAGCTCTTCGTCGAGGCGGCCGATGTCGCCCCGGCGGTGATCGTCGCCGCCCGCGCCGGCGGCGAGCTCCGGCTTTTCCTCGTGCCGACCGATCGCGCCGGCGTCGCGTGCTTGCCGCTGGACACGATCGGCCTCGAGAAGCTCTTCGAGCTCGCGTTCGACGACGTCGCCGTCGGCGTCGAGGATCGACTGACCGGCGGCGGGGACGATCTGGTGGCCGCGCTCGAGGCCGGCGCCCTCGCGCGCACCGCCGAGATGGTGGGCGCGGCACAGCGCGTGCTCGAGCTCGCGGTGGAGCACGCGAAGACGCGCGTCCAGGGCGGGCGTCCGATCGGCGGCTATCAGGCCATCCAGCACGCCTGCGCCGACCTGGTCCGCGACGTCGACGCCTCGCGCGGGCTCCTCTACAACGCCGCCTGGAGGCTCGACGCCGGCGTGCCCGCCGCCGCCGACATCGCCACGGCCAAAGCCTATGCGGGCGAGGCATGTCTCAGCGTGGCGCGCCGGGGTCACCAGATCTTCGGCGCCATCGGCTACTGCGACGAGCACCCGCTGCACCGGCTCCACAAGCGCATCCACGCCGCCAGCCTCGACTGCGGCGACGCCGCCTTCCATCTGGAAACCGTCGCGCGCGCGATCGGACTCGTTTGACTAGCGCCGCTTCGTATGCCACCGCGCGACGTCGTCGCACGTGGCGAACCACACGCCGCGCTGCCGGCGGATGAAGCGGACGAGATCCTCGATCAGCGCAACCCGCGAGGCGCGGCCGCTCACCCACGGATGGCACGTGAGCACGAAGCAGCCGTTCTCCTTGTGCAGGCCTGTGAACTCGCTGCTCCACAGGCTGAAGATGCGCGGCGGCTCGGCGATGGCGTTGGTGGCGCCGTAGACGTGACGGAACAGCGGAGCGTCGTCCATGATCCACTGCACCGGCACCTCGGTGAGCGGTCCGTCCGGTGTGTCGAGCTCGTAGGGGATGTCGTTGCCCATCAGCGAGCTGTCGTAGAGGAAGCCGTGCTGCTTCAAGAGTCGTGGCGTCCACACGTTGACGTCCCATGACGGCGAGCGGTAGCCGGTCGGAGTCACGCCCAGCTGATCCTTCAGGATGGTCAGCTGCTCCTGCATGACGCGCTTCTCCTGCGCCTCGTCCAGCATGCCCACCGCTTCGTGCACGTTGCCGTGGGCGCCGATCTCGTGGCCGGCGTCGCGGATGCGCTTGCAGGGCGCCAGGTGGTTCACGACGGTCCAGCCGGGAATGTAAAAGCTCGCGCGGATCCTGAGACGATCGAGCAGGCGCAAGATCCGGTCGACGCCGACCCTCGGACCGAAGCGCCGCTCCTCGAGGTCGCCGAGGCTGCGCTTCGCCTTCTCGGGCTCGCGAAAGATGAACGCCGATTCGGCGTCGACGTCGAACGAGAGCACGACCGCCGACTGCTGTCCCTTGGGCCAGGTGTAACGCGGACCCGTTCGCCGACGCGCCATTGCGCCTCCCGGTTGTCGCCGGCAGCGTATACTCGTCCGCACGTCACGGCAACCACCACGAGGGAGGTCCATGAGCGACGCGCTGGCGAAGATCCTCGAAGCGCCGCAGGCCGAGCGGCTCGCGACCGGGTTCGGTTTCACGGAAGGTCCGCTGTGGCATCCGGACGGCTTCTATTACTTCGTCGACATCCGCGCCAACAGGCTCCACCGGGTGACGCCGGGCAAGCCGCCCGAGGTCGTGCGCGAGAACACCGGCGAGGGCAACGGCACGACGTTCGATCTGCAGGGTCGGCTCGTCATGTGCGAGGGCGGCCACCGCCGCGTCACCCGCATGTCTGCCGACGGCCGTCTCGAGACGCTCGTCGAACGCTACGAGGGTAAGCGGCTCAACCGTCCCAACGACGTCGTCTGCAAGTCCGACGGCAGTCTGTGGTTCACCGACCCCGATCTCAGGGTGCCCTTCGCCGAGCGCGAGCTGCCCTACGCCGGCGTCTATCGGATCACATCCGACGGGACCACGACGCTGATGGCGGACTGCGAGTACCCCAACGGGCTCGCGTTCTCACCCGATGAGCGGACGCTCTACGTCGCGAACACGCGCTGGACGCAATACGTGCACGCCTTCGAGCTGGGTGCGCGGGGCACCGTCGTACGCCGGCGGATCTTCGCCGAGATGGCCTCCGACGACGACAAGAACGGCGTGCCCGACGGCATGAAGGTCGACATCGAGGGGCGCGTCTACTGCACGGGGCCGGGCGGCACGTGGGTCTTCGCGCCGGACGGTCAGCGTCTCGGGATCATCCGCACGCCCGAGGTGCCGGCCAATCTCTGCTTCGGCGGCCCCGATCTGCGCACGCTGTTCATGACCGCGCGCACGTCGGTCTACACGCTGCGCGTGAGCGTGCCGGGGCAGCCGCACCCGTGGTACCGGGTCCGCGCGTGAACTTCGGGACGTTCCTCCTGATGCAGTCGCCGTCCGCGCGCTCGTCGCAGGAGATCTACACGCGCGCCATCGACGTCGCCCAGGCCGCGGAGTCGCTGGGCTTTCACAACGTGTGGCTCGCCGAGCACCACTTCTCGACCTACGGCTATCTGTCCCGTCCGGCACAGCTCGCCAGCTTCCTCGCCGCCAAGACCAGCCGCATCCGCGTCGGCACGGCCGTGATCGTGGTGCCGCTACACCATCCGCTGGTGGTGGCCGAGGAGATCGCCACGCTCGATCTCGTCTCGGGCGGCCGCCTCGACGTCGGACTCGGCCGCGGCTACCAGCACTACGAGTTCGAGCGCTTCGGCCTCGAGCTCGAGAGCGGACGCGCGCGCTGGGAGGAATCGATCGACGTCATCCTCAAGGCGCTCGGCGGCCGCCCGTTCAGCTACGAGGGCAAGCTGTTCAAGATCCCGGAGACGACCGTCTTTCCGCAGCCGCTCCAGAAGCCGCGGCCGCCGATCTGGATCACGGCCCAGAGCCCCGACTCCGTCGAGGGCGCGGTGCGGCGCGGCTTCAACGTCCTCACCGGCGGCTTCGGCGTCCCCATCGAGCGGATGGCGGAGTTCCGCCGGCTGTTCGATCGCGTGGTGGCCGAGGTCAAGCCCGCCGAGGCGCTCCAGGTCGGGGTGCAGCGCGCCGTCTACGTGACTGACAGCGCCTCCGACGCGCGGGCCGCCGCCGAGGAGGCGCGCTGGAACATGCGCGTCACCCTGAGCCTGCGCAATCACTACGAGCGCGTGGAGCAAGGCCGGGCCATTGCGGTGCCACCGCCCACGGAGCCCGACACCGATGACCTGCTGGATCGGTTCCTCGTGGTCGGCACGCCCGACACCGTGATCCGTCAGATCACGCGCATCCGCGAGCACGTCGGCATCACGCATTTCAACTGCAGCTTCTGGTTCGGCGACCTCGAGCACGCGCGGGTGCTCCGCTCGATGGAGCTCTTCGCGCGCGAGGTCATGCCGGCTTTCGGAGGGTCGTCATGATCGGCGTCGGCAGCGGGCCGCCCGCACTCGTGCTCCACCACGACATCGGCGCGCCCAAGCGCCCTGCGTTCTATGACGCGCTCGCGCGCGACTTCACCGTGCTCGCGCCCTCGCATCCCGGCTACGACGGCACGCCGCGTCCCGATTGGATGCGCAGCGTCCGCGACATGGCCGTCCTCTACCAGGGTCTGCTCGCCCAGCACGCGGCCACGCGCGAGCCCGGCACCGTGACGCTGATCGGCCTCGGCTTCGGCGGCTGGATCGCCGCCGAGATGGCGACCATGGCGCCGCGCGCGTTCCGCCGGCTCGTGCTCGTCGGCGCCATGGGGCTCAAGCCGGAGCGCGGGGAGATCGTCGACCAGGCGCTCCTCTCCTACATCGATTACGTGCGCCGGGGCTTCGCCGACCAGCAGGCATTCGACTGCGTCTTCGGCGCCGAGCCGCCGACGAGCCGGCTCGAGCAGTGGGATCTCAACCGCGAGATGACGTTCCGGATCGCCTGGAAGCCCTATATGTACAACGCGAGCCTGCCGCACCTGCTGGGCGCGGTGGCCACCCCGGCGCTCGTCGTGTGGGGCGGCGGCGATCGGATCGTGCCGCGCGAGTGCGGCGAGCGCTATGCGAAATCGCTGGCCAATGCCCGGCTCGAGATCGTCGAGGGCGCCGGGCATTTCGTCGACATGGAGAAGCCGGACGAGCTGGCCAGGCTCGTCCGGCACTTCGCGAGCGAGGCCTGACATGCATCTGATGTACTTCACCGAGCAGCCGATGTCGGCGTATCCCGCGCAGGAGGGGCTCGACTTCGGCGCCACCGCGCTGATGTTCTCGAACAAGCACTTCGATCCCGTGGCCGGCAGCCGGCTCTACAACGAGTATCTCGAGCACTATCGCATCGCCGAGGAGGTCGGCTTCGACGGCATCATGCTGAACGAGCACCACAACGCGCCGTTCTGCATGCAGGCCAAGTGCAACGTGTTCGCCTCCATCCTGGCCGCCACCACCAGGCGCGTGAAGCTGGTGCTGCTCGGCAATCCCCTGCCCCTCGCCGACAACCCGGTGCGGCTGGCCGAGGAGCTCGCGATGATCGATATGGTGTCGCGCGGACGGCTGGTGTCCGGGTTCGTGCGCGGCGGCGGCCAGGAGCAGCTCGCCACCGGTGTCAATCCCGCCTACAACCGCGAGCGCTTCGAGGAAGCGCACGAGCTGATCGTCAGGACGTGGACGGAGCACGGACCGTTCCGCTGGGAGGGCACGCACTACCAGCACCGGGTCGTGAACCCGTGGGCGTTGCCGCTGCAGAAGCCGCACCCGCGGGTGTGGATCCCCGGCGTGCTCAGCAAGGAGACGATCATCTGGGCGGCGAAGAAGCGCTATCCCTACATCGCGCTCAGCACCGCCATCGACGCTACCAAGAAGATCTGGGAGCTCTACGACACGGTCGCCGCGGCGACGGGGTACCAGGGCGGGCCCGAGTACCGCGGCTATCTGCAGCGCTGCCACGTCGCCGAGACCGAGGAGAAGGCGCTGGAGAACGCGCGGCAGTTCATGTGGATGCAAGGTGAGTTCACCGGGCTCGCGCATCCCGTGTGGTCGAGCCCGTCCGGCTACTTCTCGCCGGCCATGCGCACGGCGTTCGTGGAGTTCGCGGTCGGCCGCCGCTCGAATCCGCGCGGAGCCACCTTCGAGGACCAGATTCGCGATCAGCAGATCATCGCCGGCACCCCGAAGACGGTCATCCCGAAGCTCCGGCGGCTGCTCGAGGAGACGCGGCCGTCGATCCTCGGTTTCTGGGCCGCCGACGGCTTCGTCTCGAATCAGGACACGCAGACCTGCATCCGCCTGCTCGGCCAGGAAGTGCTACCGGCACTTCGCGACATCGGCAAGGAGTTCGGCCTCTGGAGTCCATTCGAGGCCAACGCGCCCGTCAGCCTCGCGCATCCTGAGCCGGCGCGCGTTCCGGACGTCTAAACGCGCTCCAGGATCGCGCGGTCCTCGACGAGGATGCAGCCGCTGTCGTCGGCGCGCCGCACGCTGTCGATGTTGTCGTTGTCTTTGGCGAGCCGCTCGCGATACTGCTCGTACGCAGCCAGGCTTCCGAAGTTGATCAACGCGAGTGCCTGGTTCGTCGGTCCTGCGAACTTCGTCGGCAGCCAGTAGCCGACGAGCTCGCCGCCACAGCGCGGGATGATCGAGCCCAGCGCCCGCGCGTACCGCTCGAAGTCCTGGCGCTTCCGCGCGTCGATCGTGTAACGAATGCTCAGCGTGATCATGACGTTGTCTCCTCCCAGCGCACGTTGAAGACCTTCCTGAGCTGCGCGCGACCGACCGGCGTGACGACGACCGCCCGCGTTCCGCGCAGGCGCCGCACCCAGCCACGGTCGAGCGCCAGTGTCGCGAGCGCGGTCCCGACGGGGCCGGCGATGTGTGGGCGGCGCTCCGTCCAGTCGAGGCATCGTCGCGCCGCCGGTTGTTCCCTCCGACCGCGCGCATTGATGCCGAGCCCGCGCAGCGCTCGCAAGCCGTCGGACGTCAGCCGATAGGTGCGGCCGTCTTCCTCCAGCCAGCGCTCCGCCACCAGCGCGTCGGCGAGCGCCACGCCCAGACGTCCGGCCAGATGGCTGTAGCACGTGCGCGCGTCTCGGAGCTGTCGCGCCGCGCCGTTCAGCCCGTCGCCGGCGTACGCCGCGGGCAGCGGCGGCGCCACCACCGCGAGCGCCTCCACGGCGTGGCCCACGTCGACGCCGGCCAGGCGGTAGTAGCGCCAGCGGCCCTGCTGCTCCACGCGCAGGATGCGACCGGCGATCAGCTTGGCGAGATGGTTGCTGGCCGTCTGCGCCGAGACGCCGGCGCGCGCCGCCAGCTCGCCGGCCGGACGGGCCTCGCCACCCACCAGCGCCAGGCACATGGCGGCGCGCGAGGGATCCGCCAGCAGGCTCGCCACGAACGCGATGTTGGCCTCCGTCATCGAGTCACAGCTTAGCGCCGTCGGGCAGTCGGATGTTTCACGGCACGCCGAATCCAAATCTCCGCGCCGCGGTGCTACAGTGGCGCCACACGGAGGCCCAACGTGGACCTGAACGCCTACCGGACGCGCGCCGAACGCGGCGAGGTGCAGCTCGGGACGTGGATCACCATGATTCGCACGCCGGCCGTGCTGACGCTTCTCAAGGCGGCCGGGCTCGATTTCGCGCGCGTCGACATGGAGCACTCGCCGTTCTCGATGGAGACGGTGGCGGACATGGCGACGCTCGCGCGCGCGCTGGAGTTTCCGCTGGTGGTGCGCCCGCCGGAGGGCAATCGCGAGTGGATCACCCGGTTGCTGGACGCCGGCGTGTGGAACCTGCACGTCCCGCAGATCGACACGCCGGAGCAGGCGGCCGAGGTGGCGGCCTGCTGCCGCTACGCGCCACTCGGCGCGCGCGGGATGTACGGGTTCGGTCCGCACACCGAGTACCGCACGCTCCCGCCGGGCGAGCACATGGCCGCCGCGAATGCGCGCGTGCACGTCACGGCCATGCTCGAGACGCGTCGCGCCTTCGAGCGGCTCGACGAGATCGCCGCCGTGCCGGGAATCGACGCGCTGACCATCGGGCCCACCGACCTCGCCCACGATCTCGGCGTCCTCGGCGGTCCCACCCAGAGGCAGGTGCTCGATCAGTATCGCCGGCGCCTGGTCGACGCCGCACGCAAGCACGGCAAGGCGGTGGCGATGCTGACGGACAGCGTCGAGGGCGTCCGCCAGATGATCGCGCTCGGCGCCACCATCATCAATTACGCGTCGGACGCCGCCGTGCTCCGCTCGAGCTACGCCGCCGTGGTCGCCGACGTCGCCAAGGGCGCCTGATCGACGCGATCGTCACGCTGCTGGGGCCGCTCCTGGACACGCTGGAGCGAATCGTCTGGGTGCAGCGCTATCTCCATCCGCCTGTCGCCCCCCGACTCGCCGACGAGCTGGCACCGTGCATCGATGCCGTCGGCGAGCCACTTCGAGAAGTCCAGAAAAGCGCCTGGCCCGACGATCTGCACTTTCTCCGTGACCGGCTCTTCGACGTCGCCGGTCAGACCGTCGAGATGGTCACCGCCTTCGTCACCGCCGCCCGCGGATCCGGCGACGTCATCGACCTCTACCGCGCGTTACGCCGGTTCGCGCGCGTCCAGGAGGGGCTCTATCCGCTGGCAGCGGTGCTGGAGCCCGTCAGCCGCTGGTTCCTCGAGCCCGCGCGTCGCGGCGACGACGCGCTGGTCGCGCGGCTTCGTGATGGAACCCTGCGCGAGGACGACAGCCGGATCGGGGTGCTCCACGGCAAGAACGGCCGCGAGACGCGCGGTGGCTTCTCCCTCTACGTCCCCGAGACGTGGGACGGCCGGTCGGCGATGCCGGTGGTGACCGCGCTCCACGGCGGCCACGGTCACGGCCGCGATTTCCTGTGGAGCTGGCTCCGCGAGGCCCGCGCCCGCGGCGTCATGGTTGTCTCGCCAACATCTCGCGATCGGACGTGGTCGCTGATGGGCGAGGACGCGGACGCCCCGGCCCTGCGCGAGATCCTCGCCTTCGCCTGCGAGCGCTATCCCGTCGATCGCGCGCGTGTGCTCCTCACCGGCATGTCCGACGGCGCGACCTACACGTTCCTGGCGGGTCTCCAGGATGGGATGCCGTTCACCCACCTGGCCCCGGCCTGCGGCGTGCTGCATCCGCTGCTTCTCGGCGAGGGCCTCGATCGCGCGCGCGACCGCCCGATCTATCTCGTCCACGGCGCGCTCGACTGGATGTTCCCGGTGGCCACCGCGCGGATCGGCCGCGACGCCCTCGAGGCGGCCGGGGCTCGCCTCGTCTATCGCGAGATCGCGGACTTGTCGCATACGTATCCGCGCGATGAGAATCCGAGGATCCTCGACTGG
>JBIOXS010000130.1:0-45006 GCA_044869815.1 Candidatus Rokuibacteriota bacterium
CCGGCGCAATCCGGTCCTGGGGGAGGCTCGGAGGGGGCCGTCGAGGCCCCCTTCGACGCGTTAGCGTCCATACGGATCGGCGGCGTCGCGGAGGCCGTCCCCGAGGAAGTTGAAGGCCATCACGGCGACGATGACGGGCACGGCGGGAATCATGAGCCACGGCGAGATGGCCACCGTCTGGACGTTCTGGGCCTGCTGCAGCAGCACGCCCCAGCTGATGGCCGGCGGCCTGAGCCCGAGGCCCAGGAAGCTGAGCGCCGTCTCGCTGATGACCATGGCCGGTAGCGCGAGTGTGGTAGCCGCGATGATGTGGCTCATAAAGGATGGCACCATGTGGACGAAAATGGTGCGCATCTGGCTGCACCCGACCAGTCGAGCGGAGACGACGAAGTCCTCCTCGCGCATGGCGAGGAACCGCCCGCGCACCACGCGCGCCAGCTCCGTCCAGCCGAGCAGCGAGATGATCACCGTGATGGCGAAGTAGACCTGAAGAACCGTCCACTCGCGCGGGAGCGCGGCGGCGAGGCCCATCCACAGCGGAATCGTCGGGATCGAGCGAAGGATCTCGATCGTCCGCTGGATCACGGTATCGAGGACGCCGCCGTAGAAACCCGACAGCCCGCCCAGCACGACGCCGAGCACCAGACTCGCGGTGACGCCGAGCAGCCCGATGGTCAGCGAGATCCGCGTGCCGTACATCAGACGGGACCAGAGATCGCGGCCCTGCACGTCGGTCCCGAGCAGGAAGATCGTCTTGTTCGGGTCGAGGCCGCCGTCGACGCCGATCAGGTGGCGCGTGGTCGGGATCAGACCGAACAGGCGATACTCGAAGCCCTCCGCGAAGAAGCGAATCCGGATCTTCTGCTCGGGATCGGGCCGATAGACCCGCTTGAAGGTCAGCGGATCGCGCGCGCCCTTCACGCCATGGACGTAGGGGCCGAACTGCCAGCCGTCGAACCAGTAGACGCGCTGGGGCGGCATCAGCGAGCGCTGCGCCTCGGAGGCGTCAGGATCGGCGTATGCGAGGAAGTCGGCGCCGAGCACGACCATGTAGAACCCGAGCACGACGAGCGCGCTCGCCACCGCGACCTTGTGCTTGCGGAACCGCCACCACATGAGCTGCCACTGCGAGGCGACGAAGATCCGCTGTTCCGTGACGCGGGTGGCGGTGTCCGCCTCGGGCTCGCGAAAGGAGATGGTGGTGGCCATCACGTGTCCTCGAGGCGGATCCGCGGATCGATCCACACGAGCAGCACGTCGGAGAGAAGGGTGCCGATGACCGTCATCACACCCAGGAGGAGCACGATGGTGCCGGCCAGGAACATGTCCTGCGCGATGAGGGCCTTGAGCAGGAGCGGCCCGACCGTCGGCAGCCCGAGCACGAGGGAGACGATAATGCTGCCGGAGACGATGTAAGGCAGCGTATAGCCGATCGTGCTCGCGAACGGATTGAGGGCCACGCGCACCGGATATTTCACGATGACCCGCGCCTCCGACAGCCCCTTCGAGCGCGCCGTCACCACGTACGGCTTCCGCAGCTCGTCGAGCAGGTTGGCGCGCATGATGCGGATCTGCTGCGCGGTGCCGGCCAGCCCGAGGATCAGGGCGGGGATCGGCAGATGCTTCAGCAGGTCCCACACGCGGGCCGCGCTCCACGGCGCGTCCTGGAAGTCGGGCGAGAAGAGCCCGCCGATGTGGGCGTTGAAGAGGACGAAGCCGAGGTAGAGCAGCACCAGGGCCAGCAGGAAGTTCGGCACGGCGAGCCCTATGAAGCCGATGAACGTCGCCACGTAGTCGCCGACCGAGTACTGCCGAACGGCGGAGTAGATGCCGATCGGCAGCGCGAGCGCCCACGTGAGGATCAACGCTGCCACCGACACCACGACTGTCAGCCACAGCCGCTCGCCGATGACCTCGGTGACCGGTCGCCGCCACTCCATGGACATCCCGAAGTTGCCCTGGACGACCTGGCGCATCCACTTGAGGTACTGCACGTAGATCGGTTGGCCGAGACCGTACTGGATGCGGAGGGCCTCGGCCTCCTCGTCGCTGACGACGCTCCCCGTCGACGCCATCTGCGCGATGTAGGACGTTACATAGTCGCCGGGCGGCAGCTGGATGATCGCGAAGGCGAGGGCGGAGATCGCCCAGGTGGTGAAGATCGCGAGGACGGCGCGGCGACCGATATAGGCCAGCATGAGGGGCGACGCCCGGGGGCACCGCGGTGCCCCCGGGTGCGTTGGCCGCCTACTTCTTGTAGTAGAACGTCGCCGGCCGCGAGATGCCCGGCGTCTTGCCGTCTGGGCTGTTGTACATGCGCGACGGGATATTCCCCATGTTGGTCTTGACGACGCGGACGCCCATGGAGGCCGGGCCCATGCCCACCACACCGATGATGTAGACCTCCTCGGCGGCGATCTTCCAGATGTCCTTCCCGAGTTGGATCCGCTCCTTCTCCGGGACCCCGAAGGCCTTCTTCCACTTCTCCATCAGCTCCTTCATCCGCGGCTCGGGCTCCTTGCCCTGCGCGCCGGCGGAGTGGAACCACTTCACGTAGTGCGGTCCGGACGAGGACACGGCGGCGAGCTCGAAGGGGAAGACGTGGAGCGGGAAGGTGAAGAGATGCTCGCTGCCGTCGTTGTTCCAGGCGCCGAGCTGCTGCTCGTTGGCGGCCGTCCGCTTGAGCGCGAGGCTGCGCTCGACCTCCTGCACGGTCAGGTCGATGCCGATCTTCTTCCACTGCTCGCGGATCATCTCGGAGATCTGCGTGTACTGCACGAACTGACCGCCGAGCGTCATGATCTCGATCCGGAGCCGGCCCTTGCCGTCGCTGCGCAGCCGGTAGCCCTGCGCGTCCTTCTTGCTGAGCCCGATCTTGTCGAGCATCTCGTTGGCCTTCTTGACGTCGAGCGTGGCCCAGAGCCTCCGGTATTGTGGACCCGGGTTGTACTTGTTGCTGTCCGCCGGGACCACGGAGCTCGGCGTGCCCGTGCCGAGCCAGAAGGTCTCGTTGATCTGGTCGCGGTCGATGCCGAGCGACAGCGCGCGCCGGAAGTCCGCCGTGTTGAACCACCTGGCGATCTCCGGGTCGGCGTCGTAGTTCAGGTTGAACTTGATGATCATGTCGCCGCCGTAGTCGCCGGGGTCGAGGTAGACCTTGTAGCCGCCCTTGGCCTGGTTCTCCAGGAACACCGGCAGCTTACCGAGGTCCATGTGCCGCGCCGCGAAGTCGTACTCGCCCGCGATCGCGCGCAGGTTGATGACCTCGAGGTTCTCGGCGAGCGTCAGCACCACGCGGTCGATGTAAGGCAGCTGGTTGCCCGCCGTGTCGACGAACACGCTGTACGGGTTGCGCTCGAGCGTCCACGTCGGCGTGTTGATGGGCGTGACCGTCCTCCACGGCGAGAGCACCGGGAGATCCGGGTTGAGCGCCCAGTCGTTCTTCGCCAGGAACATACGCACCCAGCTGTCGTACTTCGCCTCCTTCACCTTCTTGTCGAGCTCGGCCTCGCCCACGTACTTCGGGTGGAATTGCTTCAGGTAATGCGCGGGCGCGAAGCCGCCCATGGCCTTGTACGCGCCCCACTGGCCGGCGAGATCGGTGGAGCCGGCCAGCACGTCGGGCAGCATGAAGTACGGCTCGGGGAACTTGAACCTCACCGTGTGGGTGTCGACCTTCTCGATGGTGCCCTGCTTGCCGTTGATGGCCATGGCCGCCGACGGCGTGGGCACGAGATCCTTGTTGCGATAGATATCCTCGAACCAGAAGACGAAGTCATCGGCGGTGAACGGCTTGCCGTCGCTCCACTTCATCCCGCGGCGCAGATGCACGAGCCACGCGCGGCCGCCGTCCTGCATCTCGAGGCCTCGCGCAAGGTTCGGCATGACCTTGTCGCCCGTGTAGTCCCAGAACATCAGATGATCCGGCCCCGAGCAGCACCGGAAGCCGTTCCAGAAGTCGGCGGGCCCCGTGAACCCGGCGCGCCACGTGCCGCCGTACTTGCCGATCTCGTGCAGCGGCTTGATGACCAGCGGGTCCTGCCCGATGCGCTCCGCGACCGGCGGCAGCTTGCCGGCCTTCACGAGCGCGGCCAGCTGCGGCGCCTCGTTGAGCGTCTTGGGGAATTTCGCGGGGTCGGTCACGACCTCCGGACCCTCGAGCTTGCCGATGAGGCTCTTGCCCGCGCCCTGCGCGAGCGCGCCGGCGGCGATGGCGCCGCTGACGGCCACCACGAGAAGAGCGACGCTGAATCGGGATCGGAGCGCGCGTATCCGCATGAGGCTTCCCCTTTCAGGCAGTCCTTAAGGTCCCCGCTTGGGGGGCCTGATTATGGAGATAGTCGCGCGGCAAGTCCACGGGGTTCTGCCGGAGAGAAGAGCGTCAGGAACGGGACGGCCGCAGGCTCAGGACTCGCCGACGACCGCCAGGCCCGAGGCTCGGGCGGCGGTGGCGAGTGCGGCGTCATGGGTCGCCATGACGAGGTCGCCGCCGCTTTGCTCGCGCCACAGCAGGGCAGTGGCGAGATGGATCGCGTCGAGCGTGCCGAGTTCGGTCGGCAGCGGTTGCGCGGCGCGCGCCAGCACCGCCGCCGTGACATCGATCACTTCGAGCCTTTCGACGAGTCGGAACACCGCCTCACGGCGACGTGCGAGCTCGCGGTCCGACAATGCGGCACGGAGCCGGAAACGGTCGAGCGTCCGGAGACATTCGGTTTCGGCCAGCGCGCTGGCCACTCCGATCCGGATAGTCGTCCAGTCCTCGAGCTGGCCCGCCTGCCCGAGCACCTTGCGGAGCAGCACGGAGGAATCGAGATACGCAATCACCGCTCCGGCTGTCGTTCCTCGGCGAGAAGGTCGACGATATCGATTTTTGCTCGCAGTGGCGGAGGCAGCTTCAGCCGAGAAAGCGGTGGCGTTCCGGGTCGAGGTGACCGAATCGACAGTGATCGCCGCTCCCCATCGTACGGAACGATCCGCGCGATGGGCCTGTCGCGATCGAGGACGGTGAGGCTTCGGCCGCGGCGGACGGCTCGCAGGTGCTCGCTGAGGCGAGCCTTGAGGTCGGCGATCTTCACGGTGTCCATGGTCATATCCTAGTCATGACTGGTCACATCGTCAACGTGTATGAAATTCGCTACACTCCTCGGTGTGATCTTCCTCATGCGTCACGGTGAGACGGCCGGCAACGCGGCGCGCATCGTGCAGCATCCCGATATCCCGCTCTCGCCGCGCGGCCTGGCCCAGGCCGAGCGGCTGGCGCGACGCCTCGCGCGCGAGGGTATCGCCAGGATCCTGTCGAGCGATCTCGCCCGCGCACGGCAGACGGCGGAGTGCGTGCAGCGCGCGACCGGCGCGCGGCTCGCCTTCGAGCCGCTGCTGCACGAGCGCAACTTCGGCGACATTCGCGGCACTGCCTACGCCGACCTCGGCTTCGACATCTTCGCTCCGGACTACGTGCCGCCGAACGGCGAGTCGTGGCCCGTCTTCCACGCGCGCGTCGACCGCGCGTGGGAGCGCGTGCAGGCGCTGGCGGCAGCCGACGGCAGCCTCGCGGTGGTGACGCACGGCCTCGTGTGCCGCTCGCTGGCGGCGCGCCACCTGCGGCTCCCCGAGGGCATGATCGTGCCCGAGCGCTGGGAGAACGCCTCGGTGACGATGGTCGAGTGTCCTGCGCCCTGGCGCGTCACGCTGCTCAACTGCGTCGCCCACCTCGACGACCTCGACGCGACGCCCGTGAGCTCCGGCCTGGTCTGACGCTCGCGGCTTGACAAGTCGGCCCCGAAGCCCTGTCATGCTGCGATGACGACCTTCAAGCCCGCCTTCAAGCTCGTCGCCTCCGGCCTCCGCTTTCCCGAAGGTCCGGTGGCGATGCCCGACGGCTCGGTCATTCTCGTCGAGATCGAGCGGCGCACACTGACGCGCGTGACGCCCGAGGGCAAAGTCCACGCGATCGCCACGCTCGGTGGCGGTCCGAACGGGGCCGCCATGGGGCCGGGCGGGAAGATCTACGTGACCAACAACGGTGGGCTCAAGTTCGTCGAGCGGCCGGGCCGCCTGTTCCCGGTGCTCCAGGGCGACGACTACGCCGGTGGCAGCATCCAGATCGTCGATCCCGAGACGGGCAAGTTCGAGACACTCTACGACCGGTGCGACGGGCAGCGCCTGCGGGGACCGAACGACCTCGTCTTCGACCGCGCCGGCGGGTTCTGGTTCACCGATCTCGGCAAGACGCGCGAGCGCGACGCCGATCGGGGCGTCGTCTACTACGCGAAGGCCGACGGCTCGAGCATCAAGGAGGCGATCTTTCCGCTCGAGCGCCCCAACGGCATCGGCCTGGCGCCCGACGAGCGCACGCTCTACGTCGTCGAGACGCCGACGGCGCGCTGCTGGGCGTTCCGCCTGTCGGCGCCTGGCCAGATCGAGTCGGCCAACGGCCCGTATCGCGGCGAGAAGGGCACCGTGGTGATCGGACTCGGCGGCTATCAGATGTTCGATTCGCTCGCCGTGGACGGCGACGGCCACATCTGCGTGGCGACGCTGATCACGGGTGCCGTCAGCGACATCTGGCCCGATGGCAGCCACGTGGATCAATACATGCTGCCCGACATGATGGTGACCAACGTCTGCTTCGGGGGCCGCGATTTGAGGACGGCGTACGCGACCCTGTCGATGGGCGGCACGCTCGTCTCCTTCGAGTGGCCGCGGCCGGGACTCGCGCTCCACCATCTGAACCGGCGAGCCGCCTGATGGCGGCCATCGACGACGCCATCACCGGCCAGACGGTCGAGCTGCTGCAGCAGCTGATCCGCAACCAGTGCGTCAACGACGGGACCATCGGCTCCGGCCACGAGGTGCGCACGAGCGATATCCTTCAGACGTATCTCGCCGGCAGCGGCCTCGACCTCGAGGTCTACGCGCCGGATGGCGCGCCGGAGCGGACGAGCCTCGTCGCGCGGGTGGAAGGCAGCGACCCGGCGGCACCCACGCTGTGCCTCATGGGCCACACCGACGTGGTGCCGGTGACGCCGCAGCACTGGACGCGCGATCCGTTCGGCGGCGAGCTCGTCGACGGCGAGGTCTGGGGCCGCGGTGCCGTCGACATGCTGAACCTCACCGCGTCGCAGGCCGTGGCCCTGAAGACGCTCGTCCGACGCGGGTGGCGGCCGCGCGGCACCCTCGTCTACCTCGCGTGCGCCGACGAGGAGGCGGGCGGCGCCCTCGGGGCGGGCCACGTCTGCACGCGCCACTGGGACATGCTGCGCGCGGACTATCTGTTGACCGAGAACGGCGGCACCGTCAGCGCCCGTGACGGCGAGCTCAACGTCACTGTGCACGTGGGCGAGAAGGGCGTCGCCTGGCGCCGGCTGCGGGTGCAGGGAACGCCGGGACACGGCTCGATGCCCTACGCCGCCGACAACGCGCTCGTGAAAGCCGCTCACGTGGTGAGCCGGCTGGCGGACTATCGCCCCGCGCCGTACGTCGACGAGCTGTGGGCGACCTTCGTCGCCTCGCTCGACGTCGATCCCGATGTGCGGGCGGGACTGGTCGACCCGGCGCGCGTCGGGGAGTCGATCGCCCGGCTGCCGCCCGCGCTGGCGAAGCTGGCGTGGTCGGTGACCCACACGACGTTCTCGCCCAACGTCTGCCACGGCGGCGTGAAGACGAACGTCATTCCCGACGTCGTCGACATCGACGTCGACATCCGCACCATTCCCGGCGACAACGAGGACGAGGTGCGCCGGCATCTCGACAAGGCCCTCGGCGACCTGTCCGAGCAGGTCATCGTCGAGAAGCTCTTCTCCAAGCAGGCGTCGGTGTCGCCCACGGACACGCCGCTGTGGGACGTCCTCGGCCGGGTCGTCGGCGCACACTACCCGGGCGCGCGGCTGCTGCCGAAGCTGATCGTGGGCTTCACCGACGCCCCATACTTTCGCGCGCACGGCGCCGTTGCCTATGGATTCGGTCTTTTCTCGCGGGCGCTCACGGCCGAGGCCATGGCGGGGCGCTTCCACGGCAACGACGAGCGCATCGACGTCGCGTCGCTGGCCTTGACGACGCAGGCGTGGATCGACGTCTGCGAGCAGTTCTTGGGCTAGCTCCAGATCGCCGCCGCCGCCCGGGTTCGCCACATGGCCGCGCGCCATCGCAGTCCGATGAGCGCGGTACACAGCAGGCCGACCGCGGCGCACATGGTGATCGTCGACGGATAGCCGACGCGGTCGATCAGGAAGCCGGAGCCGATCAGCCCGAGCGGCAGGCCGTAGACCGCGAGCATCCGCACGCCCATCACGCGTCCCCGGAAGCCCTCCCCGGCGGCGGCGAGCAGCACCGCGGTCATCGCGATCATCGCCACGTTCTGCACGAATCCCGCAAGGAACAGCGTGACGAGCCCGGCCGCCATGCTCTCGAAGCGCCCGAAAGCGAGCAGGAGGCCGTACCAGACGGCGGTGCCCACCAGCGTGGCGCGCTCGGGGTGACGCGGCCCCCCGGTGACGACCATCGCGATCGAGGCGAGCAGGCCGCCGAGGGCGAAGCCGGCCACGAGCAGGCCGAGCCCGGTCGCGTCGACCCGATACACGCGCTGGGCCGCATAGGGCAGCAGGCCGCCGGACACGGGATAGGCCGTGAGATTGATGATGAACGCGAGCAGCATCATGGCCAGGAGCTCCGGCGCCCGGGCCACGCGCACGAGCCCGGCCTTCAGCTCGCTCCAGCCTGATGCGCCGGGCAGGACGATCTGGGACGTCAGCCCCGGCGCGGGTACGGCCGGCCGGCGCGACACCTCGAAGGTGAGCGCGAGACCGGCGAGATAGAAGACCGTGACGAAGACGTAGGTGGCGCCGATGCCGAGCATGGTCGACAGCGCGGCGCCCGCGAGCGCGCCGCCCACGCGCGCGGAGTCCATCGTGGCGCGCGACATCGCGAGCGCGCCCATCCGCTGCCCCGCGGGAATCGTCTCGCCGATGAGCATGTTGCGCATCACGAGATCGTTCGGTCGCACGATGCCGACCACGGTGGCGATGGCGAGCACCCACGCCGGTGAGAGCCGCCCGCTGAAGGCCAGCAGCATGAGGCTCGTGGCGAGCGCGGCGTAGACGGTCCGCATCGCGCAGAGCATGCTGCGCCCGCCGAGCCGGTCGCCGAGCACGCCGAACATCGGCGCCGCCAGCGTGCCGAGAAACTGCAGCGAGCCGAAGGCGGTGAGCCAGAGCACGGAGCCGGTGTTGGCCATCACGTACCAGCCGAGGATCACCGTCTCCATCTCGAAGGCCCACGAGGTGAGGAGGTCGGAGGACCACTGGAACCGGAAGCTGCGGATGCGGAAGACGCCGAGGCTCAACGGCGCATTCTACCCTGTGCTACGCTTCCCGCTCGACGGGCCGACCCGCCACATCACCACCCGAGGTGTCACAGTGCGACCGAACAGGATCAAGCAGATCTGGCGCGAGGGGCGGTTCGTGACGCTGGGCTGGCTCTCCGTGTCCCACGGGTTCACGGCGGAAGTCATGGCGCGCCAGGGCTTCGACGCGCTCTGCGTGGACATGCAGCACGGGCTGACCGACATGAACGACGTGTGGCCGATGCTGCAGGCGATCTCGCAGACGGACACGGTGCCGATCGTGCGCGTGCCGTGGAACGATCCGGCCACCATCATGAAGGCGCTCGACCTCGGGGCCTACGGCATCATCGTGCCGTTGATCAACACCGCCGAGGACGCCGCGAAGGCGGTGGCGGCGTGCCGCTATCCGCCCGTCGGCATGCGCTCGTCGGGCCCGGTGCGGGCCGTCCACTACGGCGGCGCCGACTATCTGGCCAAGGCCAACGACGAGATCGTGGTGATGGCCATGATCGAGACCAAGGAAGGGCTGGCCAACCTCGACGCCATCTGCGCGACGAAGGGCCTCGACGCCGTCTACATCGGCCCCGCCGATCTGTCGTTCGCGCTGGGACTGCCGCCCGGCCCCGACAAGACGGACGCCGTCCACCTGGCGACGTGCGACAGGATCCGCGACGCCGCCCACAAGCACGGCATCAAGGCCGTCATGCACTGCGCCAGCGCCGCCTTCGCCGCCGGCGCCGTCAAGCGCGGCTTCGACATGATCATGCTGACGTCCGACCTCAACTCGATGATCGCGGGCGCGCGGCGCCAGCTGGAGGAGCTCAAGGCCGCGACCACCTGAGGTCTTGACAAGGCGCGGCGCCCGACTAAGGTAGCCGCTGCGGTACGGTCATCCAGCTCGCGGCCCTCACCCTGGAAGAGGAGACCGACCCATGGCCCGCACCTCCCGCTGGCTCCTCCTGCTCTCGCTCGTCGCGTTCGTCCTCGTCGCCGTCGCGCCCGATCCCGCCGTCGCCAAGACCGTGCGGATCCCCAAGAAGGGCGCGAAGTGCGCGGACGACCCGTCGTGTCACAACCGGTGGCATCCGGACATCAAGCCGGTGGCCACGGCCGATCCCGGCGACACCGCCGTGTACGGCACGCGTGATGCGCTGGACCACGCGCTCACGCGCAACTCGACGGCCGCGGACGTCGCGGCCGCGAACCTCAACCTGGTGCACCCGCTGACGGGGCCGCTTTTCGTCACCGGGGCCGAGGCCGGCGACGTGCTGGCGGTGACCCTCCTCGACATCGTGCCGGACAAGTTCGGGTTCACGGTGCAGGTGCCGGGGTTCGGCTTCCTGCGCGACCTGTTTCCGAACCCCCATCTCGTGCGCTGGGACCTGACACGGCGCGAGGCGACGTCGCCCGACATGCCGGGCGTGAAGGTCCGGTTCAACGGCTTCATGGGCACCATCGGCACCGCGCCGGGCCCCAAAGAGGTCGACATCATGTTCCAGCGCGAGGACGCCCTCATGAAGGCGGGCGGCTTCGTGCTGCCGCCCGAGCCGAAAGATGCGGTGCCCGCGGCCGTGTGCGGCGCGAACGGGACCGCGAAGGATCGCTGCCTGCGCACGATCCCGCCGCGCGAGAACGGCGGCAACATGGACGTGAAGCAGATGGTCAAGGGCACCACGCTGCTGCTGCCGTGCTTCGTCAAGGGCTGTCTGCTGTCGATCGGCGACGTGCACTTCGCGCAGGGCGACGGGGAGGTATCCGGGACCGCCATCGAGATGGACGCGACGGTGACCGTCAAGCTCGAGGTGCGCAAGGGACTGGCCGCCTTCATCCGGCAGCCGCACTTCGAGGGCGGCAACCAGCTGAAGCGGCTCGAGCCCGACAAGTTCTACGCCACCGTCGGCTTTCCGATCAAGGAAGGCGGCAAGGTGACGCCGTACCACCAGTATCTCGACGGCGTCCGCATCGGCCCGCTGATGAACCTGTCCGAGGACGTGACGCTGTCGGCGCGCGACGCGCTGCTGCAGATGATCGACTGGCTCGTGCGCGAGAAGAAGCTCACGCGCGAGCAGGCCTACTCGCTCTGCAGCGTGGCGGTGGACCTGAGAATCTCGAACCTCGTCGACGTGCCGAACTTCGCCGTGACCGCGATCCTGGATCTCGGCGTGTTCGACAAGTAGCGGAGCCGGCGCGGTGCACCGCCGGCAGTTCGTGCGCCTGCTCGGCGTGGCCGGCGCGGCGTGCGGCGTCATGGGCCACTCGCCGTATCGGCAGTGGCAGGCCTACCGCAAGTCGCGGCTGATCATCGTGGCCAGCGCCGCCGACGACGGCGCCTATCGGGCCGGCGAGGCGGTGGCCGCGCTGCTGGCGCGGGAGCTGCCGCAGAGCCGCGCCATGGTCGCCCGCGCCGCGGACGCCGTGGAGATCGTGAAGCTGCTCGCGAGCGAGCAGCTCGAGGTCGGCCTGCTCTCGGCCGGCGAGGCGCACGATGCGGCCGAGGGCCGCGGCCGCTTCGTCCGCGAAGGGCCGCTCGCGCTGCGCACGCTGGCCGCCGTCGGCGACTACCGCCTGGTCGCCCGGGGCGATTTTCCGGATGCGCGGGCGGAGCCCATCACGCGCGCGCTCGCCGAGCACTGGCGAGCGCCGGAGGCCTTCGAAGTGATCGCGGCGCGGGTGGTGGAGGCGTTCACCGCCGAGACGCGCGGCGTCCGCAATGTCCGCATCGACCTCCGGCGTCGCGACACGGCGCCCGAGTCCGACGTGACGCTGGTCGGCGTGCTCGGCATGGACATCCGGCCGAAGGACGATCCGGCCTGGTACTCGATCCGCCTGCTGTTCGGACAGCGCCAGGGGCGATGGAGCTTTCTCAAGGTGTATCACGAGCTGCCGGGCGCAGGACCCGTGTGGACGGAGGCGGGCGGCTGGTACCGCACGGTGGCCGAGCAGGCGGTCGGCCGGTGATCCGGGGCGCGCTCCTGGCCCTCGTCGTCGCCCAGCTGGGCGCGGCATCCGCGGCGGCGCACCCGGCCAACGTCGCCCACGCGCGCGTGACCATCGCCGACACCGCGGTCGAGGTCGCGGTGAGCCTGAACCTGTTCGAGCTCGACCTCGTGCTGTCGCTGGACGGGAATCTGGATGGCCGCGTCGACACCGGGGAGCTCGAGGCCCGGCGCGCGGACATCGTCGATTACCTGCGTGGCGCCGTCGGCGTGTCGGCCTCCGGCCGGGCGCTCGTCGGCGAGGTGCTCGCGCTCGCGCCCGGACGCAGCCGCGATGGCCGGGCCGTGCTCGAGGCGACGCTCCGGTTCCGCGCCTCCGGACCCCTGCGCGACGTCGTCGTGCGCTGCGAGCCGCTGACGGAGCTCGGCGCCGATCACACGACGCTGGCGCGGATCGACGTGCACGGGACCAGCCGGGAGTTCGTCTTCCGGTCGGGGGTCAGCTATCGCGAGGCGCCCCGCCTCGTGGCCACCGCCCTCGAGTTCCTGAGGCTCGGGATCGTGCACATCTTCATCGGCTATGACCACATTGCCTTCCTGGTGGCGCTGCTCCTGACAGGCGCCTCGTTGATGGCCGTCACGAAGATCGTCACCGCGTTCACGGCCGCGCACAGCCTGACGCTGTCGCTGGCGGCGCTCGACGTCGTCACGCTCCCCCCGGTGCTGGTCGAGGCCGGCATCGCGCTCAGCATCGTCTACGTCGCCGCCGAGAATCTGTTCACGTCACGGCGCGAGGGCCGCTGGATCGTGAGCTTCCTGTTCGGGCTGGTCCACGGCTTCGGATTCGCCGCCGTCCTGAAGGAGCTCGCCCTGCCGTCGTCGGCGCTCGTCACCTCGCTCGTCACCTTCAACGTCGGCGTCGAGCTCGCCCAGGTGGCCATCGTGGCCGCGGCGCTGCCGGTCCTCTACGCGCTCACGCGCACGCCTCTGCACGTGCCGCTCACGCGCGCGGCCTCCGTCATGATCCTTGTCCTCGGCCTCGTCTGGCTCTATCAGCGGACGCTCGCGTGAGGACCGCGCTCGCGGTCGCCCTGGTGCTCGGCGTGGCTCTGCCGGCGCCCGCCCACGACATCGAGCGCGCGGAGGCCCTGCTGGCCGACGTGGCCGCCCATCGACGCGCCGCCGACGACGCCGAGGCCACCTTCCGGCTCGGCGCGACGGTCGCGACGCTGGTCGAGGCCCTCAACGCCGACGTCGCCGCGCACGGCACCCGCGACCTGTTCGCGGAGCTCGTGGCCAAGCGGCTGCAGGCACAGGGAATCAACGTCGGCTGGACGCCGGCGGTGAACCGCTACGTGTACGACCTCGCCGCCTTTCGCGACTATCTGCGGCGCGCGCCGCGTGGCCCGTCCGCGCCGGAGGCGACGTTCCGCCTCATGGCCCAGCGGTTCTACGCGACGCTCGGATCCGATCCCGACGTGCTCGTCGCCACCGATGTCGCCGCGCTCCAGCGCGCGGCCGCCGAGGAGGAGCGGTTCCTGGCCGAGCACGCCGGTCATCCGCGCGCGGAAGCGGTCCGGTTCTTCCTCGCCGTCGATCACTACCGCATCGCCCGGAACGTCACCGACCCCGCGCGTCGCGCCGAGCACGCGCGGCGGGCTCGGCAGGCTCTTCAGCAGACCGTGGAGCGCTCGGCGCAGGCGTTCGACGTCCGCGCGGCCCAGACCCTGCTCGAGCGGCTCGCGCGGTAGATCGTGTATTCTCCGTGCATCCGACCTCGCAGGAGGACACCCATGTCGCCAGGCGGCCTGTGGAGCGGCGGCACGTGAAGCTCGGGCTCAGCATCGGCTACTCGGGCGCGGAGCTGAAGCTGCCCGTCGAGAAAGTCCAGCTCGCCGAGCGGCTGGGCTTCGACTCCGTGTGGACGGCCGAGGCGTATGGCTCCGACGCGATCACGCCGCTCGCCTACCTGGCGGCGGTGACCACGCGCATTCGCCTCGGCACCGGCATCATGCAGGTGGCGGCGCGCTCGCCAGCGGCCGCCGCCATGGCCGCCGGCACCGTGGACGCGCTCGCCGGCGGCGGGCGGGTCATCGCCGGCCTCGGCGTGTCGGGTCCGCAGATCGTCGAAGGCTGGTACGGACAGCCGTGGGGGCGGCCGTACTGGCGGATCCGGGACTACGTCACCATCATGCGCAAGGTCTTCGAGCGCAAGGAGCCCGTCACCCACGACGGCCGCGAGATCTCGCTGCCGTACACCGGTCCCGGCGCTCTCGGCGTCGGCAAGCCGCTCATCTCCATCCTGCACATGAACCCGCGGCTGCCGATCTGGCTCGGCACCGGCACCGAGGCCAACGTCAAGCTCACGGCCGAGATCGCCGACGGCTGGCTGCCGCTCGGGTTCGTCCCGCGGCTGATGCCGATGCTACGGCCGTGGCTCGAGGAGGGCTTCCGGCGCGCCGGCACCGGCAAGAGCGTCCGCGACTTCGAGATCCAGCCGCGCGCGGAGGTCAGCATCACCGACGACGTGCGCGCGGCGCTGGCGCGCCAGAAGCCGCGGGTCGCCCTCTACGTCGGCGGCATGGGCCATCGCGACAAGAACTTTCACAAGGAGATGATGGTCCGGCGCGGCTTCGGCGAGGCCGCGCAGAAGATCCAGGAGCTCTTCCTCGCCAAGCGCAAGGAGGAGGCGGTGGCCGCCGTGCCCGACGAGTTCTGCGACGAGATGTCGCTGGTGGGGCCGGTCGGGCGCATTCGTGAGCGCTACACGGCGTGGGCGGACTGCGGCATCACCGGCCTCACCATCGTCGCCGATCAACCGGAGGCGCTCGAGCTCATGGCGAGCCTGGCGCGATGAGCCGTCTCTCCGATGCGAGCATCCAGCTCTGACATGCAGATTCGCCAGATCCATCCCGTCTTCGTGGGCGAGGTGTCGGGCATCGACATCACCCGTGCGCTGGCGCCGGCCGAGGTCGCCGAGATCGAGGCCGGGATGAACGCCCACGCCGTGCTCCTCTTCCACGACCAGAAGCTCACCGACGAGCAGCAGATGGCGTTCACCGTGAACTTCGGCGTCATCGAGAACGCGCGCGGCGGCAACATCACCAAGCCGGAGGACCGGCGGCTCCAGGTCGGGATGAACGACGTCTCCAACCTCGGCAGGGAGGGCCGCCCGCTCGAGCGTGACTCGCGCCAGCGCCTGTTCAACCTCGGCAACATGCTCTGGCACTCGGACAGCTCCTTCCGCGCGATACCCGCCAAGTACTCGCTGCTGAGCGCGCGCGTCGTCAATCCGGTCGGCGGCAACACCGAGTACGCCGACATGCGGGCGGCCTACGACGCGCTGGACGAGGCGACGAAGGCGCTGATCGAGGACCTCGTGTGCGAGCACTCGCTGATGTACTCACGCGGCTCGCTGGGGATGCTCGACTACTCGGACGAGGAGCGCGCGATGTTCCGGCCGGTGCGGCAGCGCCTCGTGCGGACGCATCCCGCGACGGGTCGCAAGTCGCTCTATCTCTCATCGCACGCGGGCGCCATCGTCGGCATGCCGATGGCAGAGGCGCGGATCCTCCTGCGCGAGCTGACCGAGCACGCCACCCGGCCGCAGTTCGTCTACGTCCACCGCTGGCGCCCCTGGGACTTCGTCATGTGGGACAACCGGCGCACGATGCACCGGGTCCGGCGCTACGACGAAAGCCAGCCGCGCGACATGCGACGCACCACGCTCGCCGGCGACGCGCCGACGGTGGCCCAGGCCTAGGCGGAGCTCGCGTCAGCGCGCCGGCTTGTCCGGCCTGGCCGGCTTGTCGATCTTCTCGGGTTTCTCGAGCTTCGCCGGCCTGTCGATCTTCTCGGGCTTCGCGGTCCTGTCGTCCCGCTCGGCCCGTGCCGTCGTCGCCGGCCGCCCCGCGGTCCGCTCGGTCGCCGTCCCCGCTTTCTTCAGCTCGCTGACGACGTGGCCGAGCTTGAGGCCTTGCTCGTGCGCGATCACGCCCCAGCCCTTGCCCGCCTGACGCTGCGCGAGAATGGCCTCCAGGGCCGCTTGCTGGTCGAGGCTCGAATCGCGCTTCATCAGCTCCTGGGAGAGCGCGAGCGCGATCGTGGCCGATCCGAACCCGAGCTTCCGGTTGCGCAGCTCGGTGACCACGGACGGATCGACGTTGAACTGCCTGGCGATCCGCTCGGTCAGCCGCCGCTGTCCGTCCGGCGTCTCCGACGCTCGAGATGCCTCGGCGTCGAGCCGCCTGGTCTGCCTCTGGAGCTGCCGCTCGCGCTTCTCCGTGTCGCCGCGGTCGTCGGCCGCTGCCGCGCCCGGAAATGTCGCACTCACGACGATGCTCAGGAGACCGCCGAGACACGCCGCGACCATCACGTCCCGTCTCATCGTTCGCCTCCAGTTCACAGGATTCCCGCCCTCGGCGGGCTCCCTTATGGTCGAGACGTGCAGTATGTATGCCAGAGCGGCGTGGCCGATAAACTCGCGCGGCGCAGACTGGGCGTGCCCACCCGCCTGCAATGCGAGTGTCAGCCGGAGACGCCGGACGTCAGATCCGGGGCGCGACTCTCACCAGCGCGCGGCGACGCGGCGCGGCTCCCAGTGCTGGCGGCGATGGGCGCGCACGTCGTCGGGACGGGCGAAGAGCCTGATGAGGATCACGCCGGCGAGGAAGCCGCCGACGTGGGCGCCGAAGGCGACGCCGCCCTCGTCCTGCGCGCCCATCATGCCGACGAGCCCGCTGACGAGCTGGAGGCCGGCCCAGTAGAGGAGCATCGTCCACGCCGGCAGCGCGATGGAGACCGGCACGATGCCGATCGGCACCATCGCGTACACGCGCACGCGCGGGTAGAGCACCAGGTAGGCGCCCATCACGCCGCTGATGGCGCCGGAGGCGCCCACCATCGGAATGGGCGAGTCGGCATTCAGGAACACCTGCGCCAGCGCCGCCGCGACGCCACAGGCCAGGTAGAAGACGACGAAGCGCGCGTGTCCCATCGAGTCCTCGATGTTGTTGCCGAAGATCCACAGGAACCACATGTTGCCGAGGACGTGCATCCACGACCCGTGCAGGAACATCGACGTCAGGACGTGCAGCGCTTGCCGGCCGGGATCGGTGAGACACACGAGCCCGTCGCCCATCGGAAACGGCGTGCCGGGCGGCAGCCGCAGGGTCAGCTCGCCGGCGATGAGCCCGTACTCGCACACCGAGCGGGCCAGCGGAAGCCTGGAGCCCGCGCCCTGGATGACGACCCACGCCAGGACGTTCAGGGCGATGACGGCATAGGTGATGTACGTCGCGCGGAGCGTCTCGTTCTCGTCGTGGTAGGGAAACATCAGCTCAGCGTGAAGCCCGTATATCCCGCCGCCGCGATCGCGTCGCACGTCTGCCGGTAGACGCCGACGCCACCGATGTAGGGCATGAAGATGCGCGGCTTGCCCGGCACATTGGCTCCCATGTACCAGGATTTCGCCAGCGGGTAGAGCGTCATGTGACCCACCTCGTTGACGTGGGCGACCCAGGCCTCCTCGGCGTCGGCGGTGGCCTCGATGCGCCGCCGGTGCTGGACGCCGAGATGCCGCAGGCAGTCGGCGATCCAGTCCACATGCTGCTCGATCGACACGATCATGTTGCTCAGTACGGAGGGACTGCCGGGCCCGGTGATGGTGAAGAGATTCGGAAAGCCGGCGACGGCGAGGCCGAGATACGTGCGCGGGCCGGCCGCCCACTTCTCCCGCAGGGTGACGCCGCCGTGCCCGCGGATGTCGATCTTCAGCAGCGCTCCGGTCATGGCGTCGAATCCCGTCGCGAACACGAGACTGTCCACCACGTACTCGGTGGCGCGCGTGCGCACGCCGCGCGGCGTGATGGCCTCGATCGGCGTCGTGCGGAGATCCACGAGGGTGACGTTGTCACGGTTGAACGTCGCGTAGTAGTCGGTGTCGACGCAGAGGCGCTTGGTCCCGAGCGGATAGTCGGTCGGCGTCAGCGCGGCCGCCACCGCCGGATCGCGGACGATCGCGCGGATCTTGTCCCGGAAGAACTCCGCGGCGGTGTCGTTGGCGTCCTTGCGGGTCAGGAGATCGGTGTAGACCGCGGAGAATCCCAGGCCGCCGCGCTGCCAGCGCTTCTCGTATTCGGCCTGCCGCTCGGCGGCCGCCACCGCCAGCGCCGACTCTCCGCTCCGCTCCACGACGAAGCCCACGCGCGACTCGCGAGCCTGGCGGCGGAACTCCGCGTAGCCCGCCTTCACGCGGCGCTCGTACTCCCGATCGAGAGGCCCGTTGTGCGCCGGCATGCTGTAGTTCGGCGTGCGCTGGAAGACGAAGAGATGCGTGGCCTGTCGCGCGATGATGGGGATCGACTGGATCGCGGAGGAGCCGGTGCCGATCACCGCCACCCGCCGCCCCGTGAAGTCGACGCCGCCGTGTGGCCACCGGCCCGTGTGATACCACGGGCCGCAGAACGTCTCGCGGCCGGGGATGTCCGGGACCTGCGCGTCGGACAGGCAGCCGGTGGCCATGATGCAGAACCGGGCCGAAACGCGATCGCCCTGGTCGGTCTCGACGGTCCAGCGGCCGGTCGCGGCGTCGAACACGGCCGACGTGACGCGCGTCGCCAGCCTGATGTCACGGCGGAGATCGAAGCGGTCGGCCACATGGTTGATGTAGCTCAGGATCTCCGGCTGGGCGGCGTAGCGCTCGGTCCACGTCCAGTCCTGCTGCAGCTCCTCGGAGAACGAGTACGAGTAGTCCATGCTTTCGACATCGCAGCGCGCGCCGGGATAGCGGTTCCAGTACCACGTCCCGCCCACGCCGTCGCCGGCCTCGAAGCCCTGGGCCGACAGCCCGAGCCCGCGCAGGCGGTACAGCATGTAGAGACCGGCGAATCCCGCGCCGACGACGACGGCGTCGACCTCACGAACGATGCTCATGACGGCTGCGTCCTCCTGACGATCGGCCCCGCCAAGGGTAACACCGCGGCGACGGCGGGCGAGGCGAGGTCAGCGCGCCGGTTGCGGAGCGCTGCGCCCGAGCGCGCGGCGGGCGCCGGCGGCGGCGCGGTGCGCGGCCAGCCGGGCGCGCTCCATGTACAGGTACATCACGGGCGTGCTGTACAGGGTGAGGAGCTGGCTCAGCAGCAGTCCGCCGACGATCGTGATGCCGAGCGGCCGCCGGAGCTCGGAGCCGGTGCCGGTGCCGAGCGCCAGCGGCAAGGCGCCGAGCAGCGCGGCCATGGTCGTCATGAGGATCGGACGGAATCGCCGCAGGCACGCGCGATGCACGGCCTCCTGCGCGGAGAGGTGATGGTTGCGCTCGAGATCCAGGGCGACGTCGATGACCATGATGGCGTTCTTCTTGACGATGCCGATGAGCAGGATGATCCCGATGATCGCGATGACCGAGAGATCCATGCCGAACAGCAGGAGCGCGAGCAGGGCGCCGACGCCGGCCGACGGCAGGGTCGACAGGATCGTGAACGGGTGGATGAAGCTCTCGTAGAGGACGCCGAGCACCAGGTAGACGGCGATGAGGGCGGCGGCGATCAAGAGCGGCTGGTTGGCGAGCGCGGCCTGGAAGGCCTGGGCGGTGCCGGTGAAGCGCCCGGTGATGTTGACCGGGAAGCCCATCGCCTGCTGGGCGGCGTCGATGGCCTTGACCGCGTCGCCGAGCGCGATCCCCGGCGCAAGGTTGAAGAACACGGTGACCGAGGGAAACAGGCCCTGGTGGTTGACCTGGATGGGGCCGGTGCCGGTGCCGAACCTCGTGACGGCCGTGAGCGGGATCTGCTCGCCGTTCCGCGAGCGCACGTAGATGTTCTGGAGCGCGTCCGGCCGCTGCCAGTACTGCGGCTCGAGCTCCATGACCACGTGATACTGATTCAGCTGCGTGTAGATGTTCGAGACCTGGCGCTGACCGAACGCGTCGTAGAGCGCCTCGTCGATCATGCGCGTGCTCACGCCCAGCCGCGCGGCGGTGGCGCGGTCGATGGTCACCGGCACTTCCAGGCCGCGGTTCTGCTGGTCACTGCTCACGTCGCGGAGCTGCGGCATCTCGCGCATCGCGCGTACCAGCCGCGGCGCCCAGGTGTTCAGCTGCTGGAGGTCGTCGCTCTGCAGCGTGAACTGGTACTGCGCGTTGGAGATGCGCCCGCCCAGCCGCACGTCCTGGACGGCCTGGAGATAGAGGGTGGCACCGGGCACCTGGGCGAGCTTCGGGCGCAGGCGGGTGATCACCTCGTCGGCGGAGATGCGCCGCTCCGCGCGCGGCTTGAGCGAGATGAACCCGCGGCCGGTGTTGGCGGTGGTCCCGCGCCCGCCGCCGCCACCGGTGAACAGCGTCACCGTGTCGACGGCGGGGTCGGCCTGGATGATCGCGGCGTAGCGCTCCATCTTCTCGTTGATGGCGGCGAACGAGACGTCCTGGGCGGCGACGATGTTGGCGGCCAGCCGCCCGTTGTCCTGCTGCGGAAAGAATCCCTTGGGGACGATCCAGAAGAGGTAGGTGTTGACGGCGAAGGTGGCGAGGAAGATCAGCAGCGTGATCGCCTGGTGGCGGAGGGCGATCGTGAGCGTGCGGTCGTAGAGGCGCGTGACGGCGTCGAAGATGCGCTCCCCGACCTGCGCGAACGTCCCGCGACGCTCGGCGCCATGGGGCCGCAGGAGCAGCGCGCACATCATCGGCGTCGTGGTGAGCGAGATCACCAGCGACACGAGCACGGCCACGGAGAGGACCACCGCGAACTCGCGGAAGAGCCGGCCGACGATGCCGCCCATCAGCAAGATGGGGATGAAGACGGCCACCAGCGAGACGCTGATGGAGAGCACGGTGAAACCGATCTCGCGGGCGCCCGTCAGCGTCGCCTCGAGGACGGACATGCCGGCCTCGATGTGCCGCATGACGTTCTCGACGACCACGATGGCGTCGTCCACCACGAAGCCCGTGGCCACCGTCAAGGCCATGAGCGACAGGTTGTCGATGCTGTAGCCGGCCAGATACATCACCGAGAGGGTGCCGACGAGCGAGACCGGGACCACCACGCCCGGAATGATCGTCGCGCGCACGTTTCTCAGGAACACGAAGACGACCAGGATCACCAGACAGATGGAGATGAGCAGCGCCTCCTCGACATCCTTCACCGAGGCGCGGATCGTCACCGTCTGATCGAGCACGGGCTGCAGCCGGACCTCGCCCGGGACGAGGGCGCGCAGGTACGGCAGCTCGGCGCGGATGCGGTCGACCGTCTCGATCACGTTGACGCCGGGCTGGCGAAAGATCACCAGCACGATCGCCGGCCGGCCGTTGGACACGGCGGCCGCTCGCAGATCCTCCACGCCCGCGCGAACGTCGGCGACGTCGGTGAGCCGCACGGGCGCGCCGTTGCGCCAGGCGACGATCAGCGGCGCGTAGTCGGGCGCGAACCGCAGCTGGTCCGTCGCGTTGAGCTCCCACGTCCGCCGCCCGTCGTCGAGCAGGCCTTTCGGACGGTTGACGTTCGCGTTGGCGAGCGCCTGCCGCACCTCGTCGAGCCCCACGCCGTACCGCGCCAGCGCCATGGGGTTCAGCTCGACCCGCACCGCCGGCAGCGAGCCGCCGCCCACGAAGATCCGGCCCACGCCCGGGAGGCGGGCGATCTTCTGCTGGAGCACCGTCGAGGCGATGTCGTACATGCGGGCCTTATCGACGTTGGTCGAGGTGAGGGCCAGAATCATGATCGGCGCGTCGGCGGGGTTGACCTTCTGATAGGTGGGATTGTTCGGCAGGTTCGCCGGCAGCTGCCCGCGGGCGGCGGCGATGGCCGCCTGCACGTCGCGGGCGGCCCCGTTGATGTCGCGGGCGAGGTCGAACTGCAGCGAGACCGTCGTGGCGCCCAGGAACGATACGGAGGTCATCTCGGTGACGCCGGCGATGCGACCGAACTGCCGCTCGAGCGGCGTCGCCACCGCGGAGGCCATCGTTTCGGGACTGGCGCCCGGGAGCCCCGTCACCACGGAGATCGTCGGGAAGTCCACCTGCGGCAACGGCGCCACCGGCAGCACCCGGAAGCTGAGCGCCCCGGCGATGACGAGCGCGAGCGTCATCAGCGTCGTCCCGACGGGGCGGCGGACGAACGGCGTCGAGAGGCTCATGGAGCCGTCGCGCGGCGCGCCGCGCGGGCGGCGCGGGGGGAGCGCCATGTCGCGAGCCAGGTCGCGAGGCGGTCGAAGGCCAGGTAAATGACGGGCGTGGTGTACAGCGTGAGCACTTGGCTGACGATCAAGCCTCCGACGATGGCGATCCCGAGCGGCGCCCGCAGCTCGGAGCCGACGCCGCGCCCGAAGGCGAGCGGCACGCCGCCGAGGAGGGCGGCCAGGGTGGTCATGAGGATCGGCCGGAAGCGGAGCAGGCTCGCCTCCTCGATGGCCTGTCGGGCGGGCTTGTTCTCCGTCCGCTGCGCGTCCAGGGCGAAGTCGATCATCATGATCGCGTTCTTCATGACGATGCCGATCAGCAGCACGATGCCGATGAGCGCGATGACCGAGAGATCGAGGCCCGTGACCAGCAGCGCGAGCAGCGCGCCGAGACCGGCCGACGGCAGCGTCGAGAGGATCGTGATGGGGTGGATCCAGCTCTCGTACAGGATCCCGAGGACGATGTAGACGGTGAGGATGGCGGCCAGGATGAGCAGCGGCTGGTTCGCCAGCGAGGCGCGGAACGCGCGCGCCGCCCCCTGGAACGCCGTCTGGATGCTCGGTGGCAGCCCGATCTCGCGCTCGACGCGCTCGATGGCGGTGACCGCGCGCCCGAGCGAGACGCCGGGCGCGAGGTTGAAGGACACCGTCACCGCGGGGAACTGTCCCTGGTGGCTGATGGCGAGCGCGGTCGCACGCTCGTCCACGGTCGCCAGCGTGGACAGCGGGACCTGGCCGCCAGCGGCGGAGCGTAGATAGACACGCTCCAGCATGGCCGGGCCGGACCGGAACTCCGGCAGCACCTCCAGCACCACGCGGTACTGGTTCAGCTGCGTGAACACCGTCGAGATCTGGCGCTGGCCGAACGCGTTGTAGAGCGCGTCGTCGATCATCTGGGGCGTGATGCCGAGCCGCGACGCGGTGCCGCGATCGATGCGCACGAGGGCCTCGAGCCCCTGGTCGAGCTGGTCGGTCGCCACATCGCGCAGCTCGGGCAGGCGCGCCAGCCGCGCCACGAACCGCGGCGCCCACGCGCGCAGCTCCGCCTCGTCGGGATCCTCGAGGCTGTACTGATACTGCGTGCGGCTCACGCGGTCGTCGACGGTGAGGTCCTGGACGGGCTGCAGGTAGAGCGTGATGCCGCTGACCTGCGTCAGCGCCGGACGGAGGCGGTCGATGACCTCGCTGACACTGGCCCGGCGTTCCTCGAACGGCTTGAGCGTGATCTGGATGCGGCCGCTGTTCAGCGTCGTGTTCGTCCCGTCGATGCCGATGAAGGACGAGATGGTGGCGACCGCCGGGTCTTGCAGGAGGACCCGGCCCAGCGCGCGCTGGCGCTCGGCCATGGCGTCGAAGGAGATGTTCTGCGGCGCCTCCGAGATGCCGAGGATGACGCCGGTGTCCTGCACCGGGAAGAGACCCTTGGAGACGACGGTGTAGAGCAGCAGCGTGATGACGAGCGTGCCGACGGCCACCACGAGGGTGAGGCCCTGACGGCGGAGCACCCAGGCGAGCGTCCGGCCGTAGAAGGCGAGGAGCGCGTCGAACGCCGCTTCGGCGGCGCGCGCGATCCGTCCCGGCCGCTGCTCGTGCGCCGGCTTGAGAAGCTTGGCGCACATCATGGGCGTCAGCGTGAGCGACACGACGGCGGAGACCAGGATGGCCGCCGAGAGCGTCAGCGCGAACTCGCGGAACAGCCGGCCCACGATGTCGCCCATGAACAGCAGCGGGATCAGCACCGCGATCAGCGAGACGGTCAGCGACAGGATCGTGAAGCCGATCTGCCCCGAGCCCACGAACGCCGCCTCGAGCGGCCGCTGGCCCGCCTCGATGTAGCGGCTGATGTTCTCGATCATCACCACCGCGTCGTCGACGACGAAGCCGGTGGCGATGGTGAGCGCCATGAGCGACAGGTTGTTCAGGCTGAACCCGAGCGCGTACATGACGGCGAAAGTGCCGACGATCGACACCGGCACCGTGATGCCGGGGATGAACGTGGCAGCGGCGCTCCGCAAGAAGACGAAGATGACGAGGACGACGAGGATCACCGCCAGCATCAGCTCGAACTGCACGTCGTGGACCGAGGCCCGGATGGTGACCGTGCGATCGGTCAGCACCGACACCTTCAGGGCCGACGGCAGCGAGGCCTGCAGCTGCGGCAGCAGCGCCTTGATGCGGTCCACCACCTCGATGAGGTTGGCGCCGGGTTGCCGCTGGATGTTCACGATGATGCCCGGGTCGTGGCCGACCCACGCCGCCTGCCGCGCGTTCTCGGCGCCGTCGACCACGTCGGCGACGTCCGACAGGAGCACGGGCGCGTTGTTCCGGTAGGCGATCACCAGCCCGCGATACTGCTCGCTCCGGACGATCTGGTCGTTGGCGGCGATGGTGAACGACTGCTGCGGCCCGTCGAGGCTGCCCTTGGCCTGGTTGACGTTGGCGGCGCCGACGGCGAGGCGGACGTCGTCCATCGTGAGGCCGTTGGCGGCAAGACGCGCCGGATTGACCTGGATGCGGACGGCCGGCTTCTGGCCGCCCGACAGCGTGACCAACCCGACGCCGGGAAGCTGCGAGATCTTCTGCACGAGCCGCGTGTCGGCGAGATCCTCCACCACGGTCAGCGGCAGCGACGCCGAGGTGAGGCCGAGCGTCAGCACGGGCGCGTCGGCCGGATTCACCTTGCTGTAGACGGGCGGATTCGGCAGGTCTCTCGGCAGAAAGGTGCCGGCCGCGTTGATGGCGGCTTGCACTTGTTGCTCCGCAATGTCGAGCGCGAGAGCGAGATCGAACTGCAGCGTGATGATGGAGCTCCCGCCGGAGGAGACGGACGTCATCTGCTTGAGACCGGGGAGCTGGCCGAACTGCCGCTCGAGCGGCGCCGTGATCGCCGAGGCCATCACGTCGGGGCTGGCGCCGGGATAGAACGTCACCGTCTGGATGGTCGGGTAGTCGACTTGCGGCAGCGCGGCCACCGGCAGCTGCCGGTAGGCGATGATGCCGGCCAGCACGATCGCCGCCGTCAGCAGCGACGTCGCGACCGGCCGGACGATGAAGGGGTGAGAGAGGTTCACGCTCCGGGCCGGCGCGGTGTCGCCTCGACGCGCGCGCCGTCCTGGATCTTCTCGGCGCCGTCGACCACCAGCGCCTCGCCCGCGGCGACGCCCGTCTTGAGGGCGACCGTGCCCGCTTCGCTCGGACCGACCTGCACGCGCCGGAGCTGCACGACGTTGTCGGGCTTCACGACATAGACGTAGGGGCCCTGCGGGCCTCGCTGGATCGCCTCGGCCGGCGCCAACAGCGTGTCATGGAGCACGTCGATGAGGACGCGCGCGTTCACGAACTGGTTCGGATAGAGGGCGCCGTCCTTGTTGTCGAACGAGGCCTTCATGCGGACGGTGCCCGTCGCCGGATCGATCTGGTTGTCGATGGCGGTCAGCGTGCCGCTGGCCAGCCTGGTCCGTCCCTCGCGATCGTAGGCGTCGACGGCGACGCCGCCGCCGCCGCGGAACCTCCTCAGAATAGGGCGCAGACCGTCCTCCGGCACGCTGAAGACCAGCGCGATCGGCTCGAGCTGGGTGATCACGACGAGGCCGCCCGAGTCGGCGGCCTTGATGACGTTGCCGGGATCGACGAGCCGGAGCCCGACCCGGCCGCTGATCGGCGCGGTGATGCGACAGTAGCTGAGCTGGAGCTTGATGGCGTCGATGTTGCCGGCGTTCATCTTCATCGCCGCCTCGGCCTGGTTGACGACCATCTGCTGGGTGTCGAGCTGCTGCCGCGCGATCATCTCCTGCGCGGCGAGTCGCTGATAGCGCTCCAGGTCCAGCCGCGCGTTGGCGAGGTTGGCCTGGTCGCGCGCGAGCTGCCCCTCGGCCTGCGTGAGCTGGGCCTGAAACGGTCGGGGATCGATCTCGGCGAGCAGCTCGCCCGCGTGAACGATCTGCCCTTCGGTGAAGTGCGTTCGCAGGAGCTGGCCGTCGACGCGGCTCTTCACGGTGACGGTGTTGAGGGGGGTGACCGAGCCGAGGGCCGTGAGAAAGACGTTCAGGTCGCCGGTGCGGACGGGCATGACCACGACGGGGACGGCCCGCGCCTGGGCCCCGGTGGTGTTGGCCCCGGGTCTGGCCTGCTGGACCCGTGACTGGCGACCCTGGGCGATCCACGCGCCGGCGCCGACGACACAGGCCAGCGCGACGAGCACGATCCAGAAGCGACCCGAGCGGCGGACCACCGGTTGCTGCGCCCTCGGGTCGTCTTCGCCTGCGACCTCCACGCGATCCTCCTGCACTGTGAGACGGTGCTCGGTATCTGGATCATTCGAGCATGGGGGGTGGTCGGCAGCAACTGCTCGCCGGAACGGCCGAGGATCATCCGGGCCTGAGAGCGTCGGTCAGGTCTGCAGGTCGCCCACCGCGGCCGCCAGGCCCTCGAGCTCCGCGCGCCACGAGCGGGGCGCCACCACCGGGCGCACGACGAACTTCGAGAACCCGACGCCGATGAAGCGCTCGAGCAGCGCGCGCAGGGCGGGCAGCCCGACCGGGGTGAGCTCGAGCGAGCGCGGCCGCCGGGCGGCCAGCGTGCGCGCGGTTGCCGCGTCCAGCGGCGCGCTGGCGTAGCCGATGCTCACGCCGAAGTGCTCGCGGCTGATCGAGCGACCCGCCCGCGCCGCCGCCGCGTCGATCACCTCGCGCCCGGCTGCCGCTTCTTCCGGCGTGCACAGCGACGGCAGCCAGCCGTCCGAGAGCCGACCGCAGCGCTCCAGCGCGGTCGGCGCGGTGCCGCCGAGCCAGACCTCGAGCGGCTGCTGCACGGGACGTGGCGAGAGCGTGACGTCGCGGAAGCTGCCGGCGGGGCCGTCGTGGCTCACACGCTCACCCGCCCAAAGGCGGCGCAGCAGGGGCAGCGCCTCATCGATGAGCGCGCCGCGTCGCTTCGGGTCGCCGCCGATCGCCTCGCGCTCCGGCGCATAGGGCAGGCCCGGCACCAGCGTCACCAGCAGCCGCCCTTCGCAGAGCACGTCGAGGCTGGCGAGCTGCTTGGCGAGCCGGATCACGTTGCGTCCCGGCAGCAGCATGGTCGTTCCGAGCTTCACGCGCGGATTGCGCGCCGCCGCCCATGCCAGACCGACGGCGGGATCGAGCGTGGGGCCGGTGAGGATCTCCGACAGCCACAACGAGTCGAAGCCGAGCGCGTCGAGCCCGCCGACGATCTCGCCGAGCGTGGCCGGCGAGCTGGCGGCCACCGCGGCGCCCACGCCGATACGGATCTTCATCCCACCAGGGCGCCGGGCAGCGCCGCCAGAAGCTCCCGCAAGCATTCGCGGATGCGGGCGATGTTTTCGTCGGCCTTCTCCGGAATCTCGCCCCGGCGCACCTGGGCGATGAATTCTTCGGTGGTCGTCCGCATCAGCAGCGCGGCATTGATCTCGAGCTGGATGGCGTGCACGCGGCGCGTGGCCGGATCGCCGTAGGTCGCCACGATGTTGCCGCCGGTGTAGCCGCTGACGTCGCGGTGCACGTCGAAGCGGTGACGCGCGAAGATCGCCTCCGCGGTGGCGGCCAGCCCGGGCCCGCAGGTGGCGCCTCGGCAGGTGCCGATGATGACCTCGTGGCCGTTCATGCGGCGCGGACTGCCGGTGTGGCCGTCGAGGAGAATCGCGTAGCCGAAGGTGTCGCGGAGCTCACCGAGCAGGCGGTCCAGCGTGGCGTAGTACGGGTCGTAGAGCGACTGCAGTCGCGCCTCGAGATCGGCCGGTGCCAGCGGACGGGCGAAGATGGGCGCGTCGCGCATCGTGTGGGTGCGCACGACGCCGCGGCGCGACCGCACCTCGCCGTCGTGCTGCTCGAAGTCGTCGCGCCGGCGGTTGACGTCGACGAACATGCGCGAGAACGGCGTCGCGAGGACGGTGGCGCCGTGCTCGTGGAGATCGGCGTAGAGATCGCCGACGAAGGCGTCGGCGAAGCCGTAGGCGAAGGTCTCGAACGATGGCTCGTGGTAATCGTCCCGCGTGATGTGCGGCAGCGGCTTGGTGCCGTAGTGCGGCACGCTGACGAGCACCGGAGTGCGTCGTGCGGCCTCGGGACGACGCACGATCAGGAAGGCCTCGTGGCGCATGCCTAAAGATAGCGTGGCGATGCGGCAAACCCCAAGCGCATCCCGCGCGTGCGACGGGTCTAACCGCGTCGACTCGACTATACTCGACGGCATGATCGCGCCGCGGACGGTGATCGACATTGCCGAGCCGAACCCGTCGCTCGTGCGATTGACGCACGTGATCTATGGACTGCACGCGTTCAGCCTGCTGGTGGGCATCGTCAGCGCGGCCACCGTGGTGGGCGCCTTCCTCCTCGGCTGGCCGTCGCTCATCGCCGTGATCCTGAACTACGTGAAGCGCAGCGAGGCGCGCGGGACGTGGCTCGACTCGCACTTCCGGTGGCAGATCCGGACGTTCTGGTTCGGGCTCCTGTGGGTCTCGCTCTGCATGCTCTTCGTCGTGCTCACGCTCGGCGTGGGCATGCTCATCGCCTGGGTTCCGCTCGGCGCCGTCGGTCTCTGGTTCATCTACCGGATCGCGCGCGGCTGGCTCGCCGTGCTCGACCGCCGGCCGATGTACGTCCCGTCGTAGTCCTGTATCATCGAGCCGGAGGTCACGATGCCCCTGAGCCACGAGACTGCCACCGCGCTCGATCCGCAGGCCAAGGCCGTCATCGAGCTCGTCATCAAGTCGGGCCGACCGCCCTATCATCAGCTCTCGCCGAAGGACGCGCGGCAGCTATTCCGGGATACGCGGCCGGCATCGACGCCGCCGGCGCCCGAGATCGGTGAGGTCAAGGACCTCCGCGCCGATCGGATTACCGTTCGGCTCTATCGTCCGGAGGGCGTGTCCGGCTCCACGGCGCTGCCGGCGCTGATCTTTTTCCACGGCGGCGGCTGGGTCATCGGCGATCTCGAGACGCACGACGTGCTCTGCCGCCAGCTCACCGCGGGGGCGGGGATCAGCGTGGTGAACGTCGACTACCGGCTGGCGCCGGAGCACAAGTTCCCGGCGGCCCTCGACGACGCGTGGGCGGCGACACGCTGGGTGGCGGCCCACGCCGCCGACCTCGGCGTCGATCCGGCTCGGCTCGCCGTCGGCGGCGACAGCGCCGGTGGCAACCTGGCCGCCGTCGTCGCGCTCCTCGCGCGCGACCATGGCGGGCCGTCGCTGGCGCTCCAGGTGTTGACCTATCCGGTGACCGACGTGGCCGCCGAGTCGCCGTCGTACGACGAGTTCGCCGACGGCTTCATGCTCACGCGCGAGTCGATGCGCTGGTTCATCGCGCACTATCTGCCCGACCGCCACGACGCGCATGACTGGCGGCTCTCGCCGCTGCGCGCGCCGTCGCTCGCCGGTGTCGCGCCCGCGCTGGTGGTGACGGCCGGCTTCGATCCGTTGCGCGACGAGGGCGAGGCCTACGCGCGCCGGCTACGCGACGCCGGCGTGCGCGTGGACACGATCTGCTACGGCGGGATGATCCACGGCTTCGTGCCGATGGGACGGCTGATCGAGACCGGCAATCGCGCGGTCGCGCACGCCGCGGCCTCGCTGCGCCAGGTCTTCGGCATCGGAGGTTGAGCGCGGGTCAGCCGAGCTCGAGCCACTCGAACCAGACCGGATGATGCGCCTTGTACCACCCGAGCACGCCGCGAATGCGCGCCTGCTTGTCGGCCGAGAGCACGCGCTCGTTGATCCGCTCGAAGCGCACGCGGATGCGGTCGCCGTCGTGCTCGAGGGCCTGCGGGATCATGGTCTGGAGCTCGTTGCGGATGCGCCCGGAGTCGGAGACCTTGACCGGGCGCGTGGTGTGATCCACGCCCGACAGGAAGCGCACGAGCAGGGGACTGAAGACCTGGCGGGTCACCTCGAAGGATTCCATCAGCCGCACGGTGAAGGTGATGCGGCTCGACGCCTTCCGCGTGGCCAGGTGCGTCGTGACGCGGTAGATGTTCTCGGCCACGCGGGTGACGCCGGGCGCCCCCGTGTACGGATCGTCGCCGATGTACCCCACGCTCGCGAGCACGTGCCAGTCCTTCTCCGGCAGGAAGTCGTCGGCGTACAACACCGGCTTGCCGAGCGGCATGTTCGAGGCAGCCGCCTCTTCGATCGCCTCCGCGTATGTGCGGACCTTGCCGGCGTCGAGATCCTGCACGCCGATGAGCTGCGCCAGCCGCGCCGCGAAATCGGGCGCTGACGCGTCCAGCTGCATCAGCCGGCCCTCGACGTCGACCGGCAGCTCGAACGTCGGCGAGAACAGCGACATCGTGCTGTGGACGTCGAGCACGTCGGAGAGGCTCGCCGCCTGCATGGCCTCGGCCGTCGCCGCGTAGCCGTCGCAGAGGAAAACGTGGGTGGCCCCCGCCGCATCGCGCCAGCTGCCGACGAGGAAGGTCGGCGCGTAGGTCCCGGAGTCGGTGAAGACGGCGAGCCCGGAGGGCGCCTTCCAGCCGTCGTCGACCAGATGCACACCGACCCGCTCCCACTCCTCCCAGAGCTTGCCGAGGCGGTGGAGCCGGCTCTTGCCCCGCAGCGTCCACACGTGGATGTGCTCGCGCCGGATCCCGGGATAGGCCGCCTCGATCGCCTCCGCCACCTGCTTGCGCGGCGTCCGGTAGTCGAGCAGCACGGAGGCGCTGGCCGCCGCCTCCGCCACCCGCGCCGGCACGGTGAGGCAGCCCATGTACGACTCGTACGGCCGTGAGAGCCGGAGCGGCGAGTCGAAGAGGTGGAAGACGGCCATCGGCCCCGTCGGCTTGCCGTCGGCGAAGCGCGAGGTGTTCTCCAGCGTGTCGACGGCGGCGCCCCAGAGCGTGACGCCGCGGCTCTGCAGCCACTCGTAGAACTGCTCGAACGTGTGGCCCGGCTCGTTGAGCAGGCGCCGGACGCGCCGGTCGACGGTGCGGGCCAGCTCCGGCCGCGCGTAGACGCGGCCGAAGCCGAGCATCGGATTGGCGCCCATCTCCGGCGTCTCGCCGACCTTCGGCATCAGGCCTTCGCCCAGGCAGATCATGAGCGCGTGATTCTCCGGGAGCGTGCGGGTGAGGTGCCAGAGGCCTTCGCTCATGACGTAGGCGCTGACGGCGTCGGCGGCCTTCTTCACCTGGTTCACCGTCGTCTTGTCCTTGCCGGCGCCGGCGCCGAACTCGCCGAACAGACGGGTGCCGAGGGCGGTGGCGGCGGAGGTCATGGCCAGACAGCGGGCGATGCCGCGCGGCGCGAAGGTGTGCGCGGATACCGGCTCGGGCTGCGCCCGCTCCACGTCGACGTCCTCGAGCCACAGATGAAAGCGCAGCAGCACCGGGCGCGTGTCGAACGCCCACTGCGCGACGAGGTTCCGCTTGGCGCTGTCGGTCATCGAGGCCTCCCCACCGGCAGTGATTCTATCCCGACCCCGCTGCCCTTGACGTAGTCGGTCGACGGCGCGACGCTCCTGTCGCCGCCCAATTGCCCCGAGGAGGGATGAGATGAGCACCCAGACACTCCTGCTGATCATCCTGATCCTGCTGCTGCTCGGCGCCCTTCCGATGTGGCCGTACAGCAGTGGTTGGGGCTATTACCCGAGCGGGGGCCTCGGGCTGCTGGTGGTGATCCTCATCATCGTGCTGCTCGTCCGGCGCGCGTAGCGGCCGACGATGCGGTGGGAGCGCACGGTCACCGTCGTCGGCTGCCACGTCGGCGGCGAGGACAATCACGTGATCGTCGGCGGAGTGCTGCCGCCACCGGGCGCGACGATGCTCGAGAAGAAGCGCCACCTCGAGACCCGCGCCGACGAGCTGCGACGCTGGCTCCTCTTCGAGCCACGGGGGAAACCGACGCTGTGCGTGAACCTCGTGACGCCCCCGACCCGCCCGGGCTGCGACGTCGGCCTGATCATCATGGAATCGACGGACTATCCGCCCATGTCGGGATCCAATACGATCTGCACCGTCACCGTCCTTCTCGAGACGGGGATGCTGCCGATGCAGGAGCCGATCACCACCCTCACGCTCGACACGCCGGCCGGCGCGGTGCCCGTCGAGGCGCGCTGCCGCGCGGGCAAGGTCGAGCGCGTGCAGCTCACGAACGTGCCGTGCTTCGCCACGCATCTCGACGCCGCCGTCGAGGTGGACGGCGTGGGACCGGTTGCCGTCGACGTGGCCTATGGCGGCGCCTTCTTCGCCATCGTCGATGCGCCGTCCCTCGGCTTCGCGGTCGAGCCGAAAGAGGCGCGCGAGCTCGTGGCTCTCGGCAACCGCATCACGGCCGCCGTGGCGCAGCAGCTGCCCGTCGAGCATCCCGAGGTTCCCGACATCCACGGCGTCACCTTCACCGAGTTCGCCATGCCGTTTCTGGGGCCGGGGACGGTGAGCCGCAACGCCGTGATCGTGGCGCCGGGCCGGATCGACCGCAGCCCCTGCGGCACCGGCACCTCCGCGCGGCTGGCCGTGCTGCACGCGCGCGGGCAGCTCGCGCCGGGACAGGGCTTCGTCCACGAGTCGATCATCGGCTCGCAGTTCGAGGCCGCCATTGCGCGAGCGACGACGATCGGCGGGCGGCCGGGCATCGTGCCGACGATCGCCGGTCAGGCGTGGATCACGGGCGTCTTCCAGCACGGCGTCGATCCGTCCGATCCGTTCCGCGGCGGCTACACCTTGCCCGATCTTTGGAATGGGGGGCCCCGAAATGGCCCCCCATACCCCCCAGCGCTCGGCGCGCCCCGGCGGAGCCTTGGCGCGCCTCGATAACGGGGTCTCCTCTCATTTCTTGACCGCGTGGCCCTGCGCTCCGTAGGGTCGATGACGATGGAAGGTCAGGTCCCGGCCGCGCTCCGCGAGCGAATCGTCCGCGAGGCGGTCCTGGCCTGGCGTGCGGCCGGGTTGCTGACCGCCGAGCAGGGCGACGGCCTGCTCGCAACGCTGCCGGCGACGCCGGCGCCGGCCCGCTCGGCGGCGACCGAGCGGAAGCTCGGCCGTGGCGTCACCATCCTCATCAACCTCGGCGCCATCGCGCTCGCGGTGGGCCTGCTGATCTTCTTCGCCTCCAACTGGATCGAGTTCGGCCGCGCGGCCAAGATCGCGAGCCTGCTCGCGCTGACGCTCTTCTTCTACGTCGCCGGCTTCGAGCTGACCCGCGAGGGCCGGGGGAGCTTTCCGAAGCTCGGCGTCGCCCTCGTCTTCCTCGGCTGCGTCATGTTCGGCACCGACATCGTGCTGCTCGCGCTCATCTACGATCTGACCGCCGAGCACGCGTGGTCGTTCCTGATCCAGTGGGTGGCGTGGCTGTCGGTCGCGTATGTCGTCCGCTCCCGGCTCGTCCTGTTCCTGGCGCTGCTCGGCATCGTCGCGTGGTTCGGCGCGGAGGTCGGCTACTCCTGGGGCGGCTACTGGCTCTATCTCGGCCGCCCCTTCCACTTCATCGGCATGGGCACGTGCCTGCTCGCGGTGGGTGGCCTCCATGCCTGGCGGGGGCGGCGCGAGTTCGCCGCGTCCTGGGCGCTCGTCGGTCTCCTGCTCGTCTATGTCTCGACGCTGATCCTGTCGATCTTCGATGTGCAGAAGAACGTCCGTCTCGACACCTCGACGGCGTCGTCCGTCGTTTGGCTGCTGTTCATCGCCCCCTACGTCCTCGCCGTGCTGGCGCTGGCGATCATCCACCGCCGATGGAGACGCACGGCGCTGACCGATCCGCCGGCCCTCGTCGTGCTCGTCCTGCTGGTGGTGATGACGCTCGCCAGCGTGATCGCGATCACCCCTGAGTCGCGCGAGCTCTGGTTCATCCTGCTCCTGACCGTGCTCACCGCCGCCGGCATCTATCTCGGCATCGCGTGGGAGAGTCCGGTGTTTCTCAACACGAGCCTCGTGTTTTTCGCGGTGAACCTCTACACTCGCTTCTACGAGTATTTCTGGGACGCGATGCCGAAGTCGGTGTTCTTCATCATCGGCGGCGCCGCCCTCATCCTGGGTGGCGTCTGGGTGGAGCGAGTGCGACGCCGGCTCGTGCGACAGTTCTCGACGGCGACCGCATGAGGCCGATCCGGCCGTCGCGCCGGGTCGTGATGTACGCGCTCGTGGCGGCGCAGGTCGTGGTGCTCGCCGCGATCGTCGCGCCGCACGAGCTCAACATGGTTCTCGACAGGGGACCGACGGTGGACGTCGACGTCTTCCAGGCCCGCGGCGCCAACGATCCCTTCCGCGGCGCCCATGTCTCGGGCCGGTCGGCGCTGGACCTCGAGTCCAGCGCGGCGCCGCTGCCCGCGGGACTGCGAGGAGGCGATCGCGTCCTCGTCGTGTTCGCCGTCCAGTCCGGTCGGCGGTCCCGGATCGTCGCCGTCGAACGTGACCGACGCCCGACGCCGTTCACGACGAGCACGTTCACCATTCCTGGCCGCGTGGTGGATGATCGCGGCCGCACGTCGGTCCGCCGGCGGGAAGGAAGGCTCATCGCGTACGTCGGAAAGCCGGCGATCACGATCGAGCTCGACCTGCCGGCGTCGATCCCCGTCGACAACTCTGCCCTCGCGCACCTCAGCGGACCGAGCTTCGTCCGCGCCAGCTTGCACGCCGGCTACCTCGGGCACCGGTACTTCACCGACGTCCGCCTCATCGGCCGGCAGTGGCCCGGGGACGTCAGGTTCGCCTACGACGACGCGCGCCAGCGCCTGATCGTGCTGGCGCCGCGCGAGACGACGCACCGCACGGCCGGCGCGGAGAGCGCCGTCCGCACCGACCTGTTCGTCTTCGACGGCGGCGGCCAGGAGCTCGCCGCCGCCGAACTGCAGGGCCGCGTCGTCGACGCGCTCGTGGAGGCCGACGGCCATCTGCTGGCGCTGATATCCGACCAGCGCTGGACCTCCGACGTCTCGCTCGCGCGGCTCGGTGAAGACGGCCGCGTGCGGGAGCGCAGCGCCCCGATCGCCTTCGATCGCGTCCTCGGCTTCGACGCCGCGACCAAGAGCGTCTGGATCGTGACGGCGCCGACGTCGACCCGGCCGCAGCCGCCACACTTCATCCAGCGCATCACCCTGGCCGGTCCTCGCGAGCCGCGGCTCGGGCCGTTCGGCTCGGTGCCGCGCGCGGTCCTGACGGTCGGCGACGACGTCTGGGTGCTCGAGACGCAGCGCCATCGGGTCACGCGCGTCGACGCGGCGAGCGGACGTCTCGTGCGCGAGTACCGCGACCTGAACGATCCGGTCGAGATCGCGGTGGACCGGGGAACGCTCTACGTCATCGAGGCCAATCGCACCCAGCTCACGGCTGTCGCGGAGGACGGACGCATCCTGTGGCGGGTGCCGCGCTTCCAGGGGCTCACGTGGGTCGTTCCCGAGCCGGGGACGGGCGGCGGCTGGATCGGCGCCGCGACCTTCGAGGGCGCGCCGGCGGACGTTCTGCGATTCGCGCGTGACGGCGCCATCGCGCGCCTGCCGGCGAGCGCGCGACCCGTGCCGCGTGGCGACTGGCAGCGCCGTATCGCCGCCGACGTCGTCCGGTCGGCTCGTGACGGGCGACTGTTCTTCCTCGCCCACGAGGCCATCGCCATCCTGAGCGCGGACGGCGCCAGCGTCACCCGGGTGGTCGGCTTCCGGTTCCCGGACGAGCGGCGCCTGGGAAGTTGAGGCGCGCCGGCGGACGGGCGCCGGCGGTACAATCTCGCGCGGGGAGGACGCCAATGACCGAACGCGCGACGCCGCCGAAGCTGGAGCTGGCTCACACGCTGATGGCCGAGGACGACGCCCTGCGCGTTCTCGACGGCCATCGCATCCGCCGGGGCCGCCGCGTCATGGATGCGAAGGCCCAGATCGTCGGCGAGTTCGTCAAATCGATCCGCGTGCCCGGCTATTTTCCGCCGCTGCCGGAGCTGCGCCAGCAGCTGCGCACGATGGTCACGCTGATGGACGAACCGGCGCCGGCATTGACGCGCGTGGAGGACATTCGCATTCCGGGCCCCGTCGGACCGATCCCCGCGCGCGTCTACGCCGCGCGCGCGGGCAACGCCGCGCGGCCGGCCGTGGCGTACTTCCACGGCGGCGGCTGGGTGCAGGGTGACCTCGAGACCCATCACGGGCTCTGCGCGCGGCTGGCCCAGCACACCGACGCGCTCGTCGTCGCCATCGACTACCGCCTGGCGCCCGAGCACAAGTTCCCGGCCGCCGTCGACGACTGCTTCGCCGCGTATCGCTGGCTGCGGAATCGTGGCGGCGACGTTGGCGTCGACACGGCACGCGTCGCGGTGGCCGGCGACTCGGCCGGCGGCAACCTCTCGGCCGTCGTCTCGCAGCTCGCCGCCGCCGGGGGCGTGCCGGTGCCGATGTGCCAGGTGCTCATCTATCCGGCCGTGGACTTCTCGCTCGAGACGGAGTCGCACCGCGAGCTCGTCGACGGCCACGTCATCCCGCGCGAGCGCATCCTCTGGTACTCGGAGCAGTACCTTCGCGGCGAGCCGGACAAGGCCGACCTGCGCGCCTCGCCGCTGCGGGCGCCGAAGCTCGTGGGTCAGCCGCCGACGATGATCGTCACCGCCGGCTTCGATCCGCTGCGCGACGAGGGCGAGGCCTACGCGGAGAAGCTCCGCGAGGCGGGCGTCGACGTGGTGTATCGCGAGTACCCGGGACAGATCCACGCGTTCGTCTCGCTGACGAAGGCGATCCCGCAGGGGATGGCCTGCACCCTCGAGATCGCGGAGTACCTGCGCCGGCGTCTACGCTGATCACTCGGCGATGTCGCCGACGACGCGCACCCGCACGCGCAGCGAGTTGCCCGGCAGGTAGGCGAGCGGCAGGTCCTCGACCTCGACCAGCTGCAGCGTTCGGGCCTCCGCGCCGCCGGCGATCGCGCGCTGCTCGGCCACGCGCCGCGCCTCGCCAATGGCCGCCTCGCGCGTGAGGTTCTGGAAGATCTGATCCACCTCGCCGCTGACCTGCGCGATGGCCGCGCCGACGGCGTTCGCCACGGCCTGGTGCCGGACGTGCACGACCTCGGAGACGCCGGGCAGCCGCTCCGGGACCAGGAAGCAGCCGCCGCCCACCGCGATCAACGGCTCCTCGCGGGCGTCCGTCTTCATGCGATCGACACCCTCCTCGATCATCCCGTGCAGCCGCAGCATCGCCGTTTTCACGAGCCCGGCGGACAGGTGGGCGACGCGACGCCGATCGCCGAGATCGATGAGGCCGGCGGCGACGGCCACGTCGGTGGCCGTCAGCGTGCCGCCGCCGAACACGAGGCCGTCTTCCACGAGCCGGTATCCGACGCTGCGCGGGCCGACGCGGCGGCCGTCCTCGGTCACCAGCGAGCCGCCGCCGAGGCCGAGCGACAGCAGATCCGGCATCCGGAAGAGCGTGCGGACGCCGCCGACCTCCACGACGTTGTTGGCCTCGCGCGGGAAGCCGCGACGGAGACTGCCCACGTCGGTGGTGGTGCCGCCGACGTCGATCACGATCGCGTCGCCGAGACCCGACAGGAAGGCGGCGCCGCGCATGCTGTTGGTCGGTCCGGAGGCGAAGCTGTAAACGGGAAACGCCTCGGCGGTGGCGGCCAGCATCACCGTTCCGTCGTTCTGCGTGAGGTAGAGCGGCGCCGCCAGACCGCTGGCCCGCAGGGCCTCGCTGAACGCGCGCGTCGTGCGCCGCGCGAGATCGGCGAGCGCCGCGTTCAGCAGCGTGGCGTTCTCGCGCTCGAGCAGGCCGATCCGGCCGAGCTCGTGCGACAGCGTCACGGCGACATCGGGACACTCCTCGCGCAGGATGGTGGCCGCCTGTGTCTCGCACTCCGCGTTCAGCGGCGAGAAGACGGAGGCGATCCCCACCGAGGTGAGGCGCGCGGCGCGGATACGACGCGCCGCCTCCCGCATGATGCGCTCGTCGAACGGCACGATGGGGCGGCCGTCGTACTCGTGGCCTCCCGGAATCATCGCCACCTCACCGCGCACGAGCGTGGCCAGGTCCTCGGGCCAGTCGACGAAGGGCGGCAGTGACGCGCTCGCGGGCAGGCCGATGCGGACGGCGGCCACGCGCGTGAGGTCGCGCCGCTGGACGACCGCGTTGGTGAAGTGCGTGGTGCCGATCATGACCGCGTCGATCGGACCCGGTGGCCGCGCGGTGGCGAGCAGCTCGCGGAGCGCCGTGGTGATGCCGCCCGTGACGTCGGCGGTCGTGGGCGTCTTGACGGCATGGACGACGACATCGCCGTCCAGGAGGACGGCGTCGGTGTTGGTGCCGCCGACGTCGATGCCGACACGCCTCACGCGAACACCGAGCGGAAGTCCAGGTCGTAGCCGAACGCCCGCGGCCCGACATGCTCCAGACCCCTGGGGGTCAGGAGCACCGGCGGCGCCGGCAGCGCCACCACGCTGACGCGCTGGCCGTAGCGCAGCGTCTCGGTGCCGACGGCCTCGCCGGACACCGTGTCCATCACGCAGATCAGGTCGGGCGTGGTCACGTGCGGTGTGCCGTCGAGCCAGCCCACCGCGAACTCGTTCTGGAAGGCGAGCTCGAAGCTGCGGCCGCGGTCATCGCCCAGGCCGTCGATGCGCGCGGTGCCGCGGAGGAACCCCTCGGTGGCGCGGCGCGCGACGTCGGCGATCTTCCCGGTGAAGAGCAGGCGACCGCCTTCCGCCTCGACGAGCGCCTCGATCGGATCGCGATGGACGCGCCGTGCCGCCTGCACCGTCTGTCCGAGGCGGATCGCCTTGCTGGTCGAGTAGAGGATCGCGCACTCCTTGACCTCCTTGCCGGTGCGCGGCGCCTTGCAGGTGGCGGCGATGGAGCCGACGGCCACGCAGGCCATGCGCGACAGACGCTCCATCCATTTCCAGGACGCCGCCTGCGCGACGACGACCGCGTTGTCGCGCACGTCGACGAGCGTCAGCGGGTACATGCGGAGGTCGTGGATGGCGAACGACGTCATCTGCGCCTCGGGAAACGCGCGGCCCATGCAGTCGGCGTCCACCACCGGCCGGTCGAGGAGCGCGGCCGCCATGAACGGCTGGATGGCGTTGCCGCCGCCGATCTCGAGCGACATGATGGCGCGGAAGCGCCGGCCGAGATACTCCTCCATCAGGGTGACCGCGCGCGCGATGGTGCGCGGGTCGGTGAGCCGCTCCTGGCCGACGAGCGGGGCACCCATGTTTGAGACGACGGCGACGAGATCGTCGTCGGCAAGCTCCCGCGGGTCCATCAGCGAGACGCGCGCGCCCTGGCGGTAGAGCGCGCGCATGTTCAGCAGCGCGAGGTACGGGCTGCCCCCGCCGCCGGTGCCGAGGATCCAGGCTCCGATGGCGAGCGACTCGATCTCCTCGGCGGACACGGGCCGGAGGGAGGGCATCGCCCGCGTATGTTATCCTGCCGCGCAACCGCAGACCGCGGCGCTCGTCTCGGAGGCTGCCATGAAGCTCGTCACGACTTTGCTGTCGATCCTGCTGACCTTCGCCCTCGTGGGTCCCGCGCCCGCCTTCGAGCGCGTCGGCGACAAGAAGATCCTCGTCTTCGCCGGGCGCCAGGAAGTTCCGACCATCGACCCGAGCGTGAAGTACGACTGGTCGATCCGGATGATGCAGCAGGCGCTCTACGACGGGCTCGTCAAGTACGTCGGCAACCCGCCGGAGGTCGTGCCCTGGCTCGCCGAGCGCTGGGAGGCGTCGCCGGACGCGCGGACGTGGACGTTCCACCTGGTGAAGAACGCGCGCTTCCACAACGGCGATCCGGTGACGGCCGAGGCCGTGCGCTGGTCGTTCGCGCGCACGCTGAAGCTCAACCAGGGGCCGGCCTGGATGCTGTCCGACTTCCTCAAGGAGGACGGCATCAAGGTGGTGAACGAGCACACGGTGCAGTTCGTGCTGACCCAGCCCTACGCAGCGTTCCTGTCGTTCGTGCCGTGGTGGTACGTGATGAACCCCAAGCAGGTGCTCGCGAACGAGCAGGGAGGGGATCTCGGCCAGAAGTGGCTGACCGACAATGCCGCCGGCAGCGGTCCGTTCACGATCAAGCGCTGGCAGCAGGGCGTGCTCTACGAGCTCGAGGCCGTCGACGGCTACTGGAAGGGCTGGCCGTCGAAGGACCGCGTGGCCGGCGTCATCTACAAGCTGGTGCGCGAATCGGCGGCGCAGCGCGCGGCGCTGCTGCGCGGCGAGGCCGACATCGTCGAAGGGCTGTCCGCCGACGACTTCGATCAGGTGGCGAAGACGCCGGGCGTGGTGGTGCCGAACTTTCCCGGCATGACCACCTTCGGCATCAAGATGAACACGCAGAAGGCGCCCACCAGCGATGCCAACCTCCGCAAGGCCGTCGCCCACGCCTTCGACTACGATGCGCTCATCAAGATCTACAACGGCAATGCCGTGCTGCAGACGAGCCCCTTCCCGAACGCCACGCGCGGCCACGTGGCGGTGCCGGGCCTCCCGCGACAGGATCTCGGCAAGGCCAAGGAGTTCCTGGCCAAGAGCGCCTATCCCAACGGCGGCATCGAGCTCGAGTACGTCTACGTCCAGTCGCTCGAGGAAGAGCGGAAGATGGGCCTCGTCCTCATCGACAACCTCGGCAAGCTGAACATCAAGCTGAAGATGGTGCCGCTGACCTGGCCCAACATGGTCGCGCGCGGCGCGAAGGTGGAGTCGTCGCCGGACATGATGGCCGTCTTCACCACGCCGGTGTCGACCGATCCCGACGCCGTCGCGTACCAGTACCACAAGAACTCCTGGGGCAAATACTACGGCTCGCACTTCTATCAGAACGCGGATGTGTGGGGTGTCATCGAGCGCGCCCGCACGACGGCGAGGTGGGAGGAGCGCGCGCCGCTCTACGCCGACATCCAGCGGAAGATCGCGGCCGATCAGCCCGAGATCTTCGGCATGCTGGCCAACCGGCGCTGGGGCATGCGCGATTACGTGAAGGGCTTCCAGTTCAGCCCGGTGCGCTTCACGGGCGAGGTGGACCTCTACCCGCTGGCGATCGTCGCCAAGTGAGGGCCGTCCTCCGCTGACGCAGTACGTCCTCCAGCGCCTGGCGTTCCTGGGCCTGATGCTGTTCGGCCTGCTGTGCCTGACGTTTGCGATCTCGCACGTGGTGCCCGGCGACCCGGCCCGGCTGGCGGCGGGCCCCGACGCCAACGAGTCCATGGTGCAGACGCTGCGCGCGAAGTACGGGCTCGACCGGCCGCTCGGCGTCCAGTTCGTCCGCTATCTCGGCGGCGTCGCCACCGGTGATCTCGGCCAGTCGCTGCGCAGCCGGAACGCCGTCCTCGACGACCTCGTGCTCTATTTTCCGAACACCTTCGAGCTCGTGACCCTCGCCCTCGTGCTGGCGGTGGTGGTGGGCGTGCCGCTCGGGATGGTATCGGCCGTCTACCAGAACACCTGGATCGATCACGTGACGCGCGTGGTGTCGGTGTCGGGTGTGGCGCTGCCGGCGTTCTGGCTCGGGCTGATGCTCCAGCTGCTGATCGCGCTCCAGCTCGGGTGGCTGCCGCTGGGGGGCCGGCTGGGACTGACGGCCACGCCGCCGGCGCCCATCACGCATCTTCTGGTCGTCGACGCCGTGCTGCGCGGGCAGTGGCGAACGCTCGCCGATGTCCTGGCCCACGCGGTGCTGCCGGTGGTCACGCTCTGCTTCCCGGCGCTGGCCTCGATCATGCGGGTGAATCGCGCCGAGATGCTCGAGACGCTGCGGCAGGATTACATCGTCACCGCCCGCGCCCAGGGCTTCTCGGGCTTCCGCGTCGTGACCCGCTACGCCCTCCGCAACGCGATGATCCCGACGCTCACCATGATCGGTCTGCGCTACGGCTGGATGCTGGGCGGCACCGTGCTGGTGGAGACGGTCTTCGACTGGCCGGGCATCGGCCTCTACGCCGTCAACGCCGCCGTCTCCTCCGACTTCCAGCCGATCATGGGCGTCACGCTCCTGATCGGCCTCAACTTCATGCTCGCCAATCTCCTCGTCGACCTCGCCTATGTCTGGCTCGACCCGCGCATCCGGCGGCCGGCGTGACTGCGCGGGTTCTTTCGCTCGACCAGGCGGTCCAGCCCAGCGGCGCCGGCCGTGAGCTTCGCCGTTACGCTCGTGCCTACACCCGGAGCGCCGCGTCGGTGCTGGGGTTGGTGATCGTCGCGATCTTCGTGGTCGTCGCCGCGATCGGGCCGTGGATCGTGCCGTACCCGGACGACGCGCGGGGCGCCGTGCATCTCGAGCGGAAGCTCCAGGCGCCGAGCGCGGCCCACTGGTTCGGCACCGACGAGGTCGGCAACGACGTCTACACGCGCGTGGTTCTCGGCGCTCGCGTGTCGCTGCAGATCGGCCTCATCATCACCGTCGTGGCCGCGCTGGTCGGCGTCCCGCTCGGCATCGTCGCCGGGCACGCCGGTGGCCGTCTCGGCGAGACCATCATGCGCGTGACCGACGTCTTCCTGTCGGTGCCCGCGCTCGTGCTCGCGCTGGCCGTGGTCGGCGCGCTCGGCCCCGGCATCCTCAACGCGATGATCGCGCTGTCGCTCGTATGGTGGCCGGGCTATGTGCGGCTGGTGCAGGGCAAGACGCTCGCGCTCGGACAGGAGACGTTCGTGGAGGCGGCCCGCGCCGGCGGCGCCGGCCGCCTGCGCATCGTGCTCGTCCATCTGTTGCCGAACTGCGTGTCGCCGATCGTGGTGAAGGCCAGCATGGACATGGGCGCCGCCATCCTGGCCGCCGCCAGCCTTGGCTTCATCGGCCTCGGCGCCCAGCCGCCCAATCCGGAGTGGGGCGCCATGATCAGCCACGGCCGCAACTACTTGCCGACGTGGTGGTGGTATTCCGCGTTTCCGGGCCTGGCGATCTATCTCACGGTGCTCGGCTTCAATCTCGTCGGCGACGGTCTACGGGACCTGCTGGATCCGAAGAGCCGCAGTGGCTAGCACATCTCGGCGAGGACGCGCGCGAGCAGGAGATTGGCGAGGAGGACGGGGACGCCGGCCAGCGCGCGGAGCTCGTCGCGGGTCTTGCGGCGGAATCCCATGCAATCCATCACGATCAGGCCGACGCCGCCCGCGCGCATGATGCTGGCGGCGCGGCGAAGCGCGCCGGCGTCCTCTTCCTCGTAGGGCGAGAGCGGCGCGACGACGGCGTCGAAGCCGTCACGCCGCCAGCGCGCCTCTGTCTGCGGCACATGCGGCACCGACGGGGTGAGGATGCCGAGCCGGCCCGGCCACGACGTCCCGCGCAGCAGACCCAGGAGTACCGGCTGAGGCTGGATCAGAGGCCGGGCGGCGCGCAGTCGCGGGAAGGCGCCCGTGCACAGGAGCGCGGTCAGCATCGCGCCGTTGCGCTCGAGCGCCGCGATGCGCTGCTCGACGAGACCCACGATCTTCGGCTTGCCGAGGAACACGGAGCTCCCGTCGCGCAGTCGCGTGACGAGGATCTCGTCGTCGCCGGTCGGCGCGAGCGCGTCGATCGCCGGGCGTGCGAGACCGTCCAGCGCGCCGGCTTCGCGGATCTCCACGCCGGGACCGAGGACCGCGGCCATGTCCGGCACGACGTCGGAACGCGGCGACTGCCCGATGGTGACGAGGCCGACGACCGAGCCGAGCGCGTTCGTCATCGGCAGGAGTATCCCATAGCCGCGTGTATCACGCGCGAGCCATTGACCGCGCGTGGCCCTCACCGATACGCTTTCCGCGATGGCGGACTACGAGACCCGACGCTTCACCCGCATCGAGTACGACAAGCTGATCGACCTGGGCGTGTTCCAGCCCGGCGAGGCTCTCGAGCTTCTGGGCGGCCACCTCGTGGTTGCCGAGCCGCAAGGCGCCGCGCACTACACCGCCGTCGTCAAGACGGCCAGAGCGCTGCAAGCCGCATTCGCCGCCGCGTGGTACGTGCGCACCCAGGGCCCGATCGGGCTCGACGACGAGTCAGAGCCCGAGCCCGACGTCGCCGTCGTCCCCGGCAGCGTGGAGGACTATGGCCGCGCACATCCGTCGCGCGTGGCGCTGATCGTCGAGGTGGCCGAAACGAGGCTCGCCGTCGATCGACAGTACAAGGGCAGCCTGTATGCGCGAGCCGGCGTGCCGGACTACTGGATCCTGAACCTCGTCGACCGCGTTCTCGAGGTCTATCGCGAGCCGCAGGCCGACAGCGCCGCAGCGTTTGGCTGGCGTTATACACGAAACGATACGCTCGGCCCCGCCGCCGACGTAACGCCGCTCGCAGCCGCAGCGAGCGTTCTCGTGTCGCAGCTTCTGCCCTGAATGCCGACGTACTTCGCCGTGCGTCGCGCGCGCGGTCCAGCGTGGAATGCGGCGGTGCCCATGCGCGAGCCGGCCTTGTGGGCCGAGCATGCGGCATTTCGCTGTGGTATTGAGAAATGAGCCTGACTACGAGGGTGAGTGATGAGCAAGGACAAGGTGGCTGACTGAAAGGACGATTCGTCCCCCCGAACCTCCGCGAAATCCGAATCCGCCTCCGCCCCCGCCACCCAAAAAGTACGATCCTCCGCTGCCGATAGCTACCCCTTGACCGACCCCGCGGTGAGCCCCTGCACGAGATACTTCTGGAAGAAGAGCACCAGCAGCACCGCCGGCAGCGC
>JBIOXS010000131.1:0-10355 GCA_044869815.1 Candidatus Rokuibacteriota bacterium
CGCCAGTCGTTCCTGTTCTCGGCCACGCTCTCGTTTCGCGTGCTGGAGCTGACGTGGGAGTTCATGAACAACCCCTCGCAGATCACGATCATGCCGCAGCAGAAGACGGCCGAGCGGGTGGAGCAGATGCTCTATCACGTCGGCCGCGAGGACAAGTTCCCGCTGCTGCTCGGCCTGCTGCGCCGCGAGGGCAGCGAGCGAATCCTCATCTTCTCGAACACGCGTGAGGAGGCGCGCCGCCTCGAGGACCGGCTGATCCGTAACGGCTGCGATGCGCGCGCCCTCACCGGCGACGTCGACCAGAAGCGCCGCCTGCGGATCCTCGCCGACTTCAAGGATGGCCAGCTGCCGGTGCTGGTCGCCACCGACGTCGCCTCGCGCGGGCTGCACATCGAGGCGGTGACGCACGTCATCAACTGGGACCTGCCTCAGGATCCGGAGGATTACGTCCACCGCATCGGGCGCACCGCGCGCGCCGGCGCCGCGGGTCACGCCGTCGGGCTGGTCGACGAGGCGAGCGCGCTGAACCTCGAGGCGATCGAGAAGTTCATCGGGCAGAAGATCCCGGTCGAGTGGGCGGAGGACGAGCTGTTCGTGCCGGAGATCCGTCCGAGCGCCGAGGAGCGCCGGCGGTTCGCCGGCGAGCGGCGCGCGCGGCTCGAGGCGCGCCGCGGCGGCGACCGGCGTCGCGGCGGGGGCCGCGAGCGCGGGCGTCCCGAGCGGCCGCGCCATCACCCGGCACCGGAAGCGCCGCGTCACGACGGACCGCGGATGGATGGCCCGCCGGCCCCTCACGCCTCCGGAGCGCCGGGCGGCACCGGTGGCCGCCGGCGGCGACGCCGGCGTCGACGGGGCGGCCCCGGACCCGAGGGTGCCGCATGAGGCGTATCGCCATCATCGACGACTGGGGCGGAATGGTGCGGCCGCTAGCGCCGTGGCGCCGGCTGGAGGGGCGCGCGACGATCGACACCTGGGAGGAGACGCTGGCCGACGAGAGCGCGCTCGCCCGACGGCTGTCGCCCTACGAGATCGTCGTCGCCATCCGCGAGCGGACGCGCTTCACGGCCAGTCTGATCGGCCGCTTGCCCGCGCTGAAATTGCTGGCGCTCGCCGGCCGCTGGACGGGCCAGGTCGATCTGGCGGCGGCCGCCGCGCGCGGCATCGTGGTCACGGAGACCGAGGGCTCGGCCGTGAACGCCTTCGAGCACACGGTCGCGCTCATGATGGCGCTCGTGCGCCGCGTGCCGCAGGAGGACCGGGCGATGCGCGCGGGGAAGTGGCAGACACCGCCACTCGGCGTCGACATGGCCGGCAAGACGCTCGGGATCATCGGCCTCGGAAAGATCGGCGGCAAGATGGCGGCCTTCGGACGCCTGCTCGGCATGCGCGTGCTGGCCTCCGGCATCACGCTCACGGACGAGCGCGCGGCCGCCGCGGGCGCCACGCGCACGGACCTCGACACGCTGCTGCGCGAGAGCGACGTGGTCAGCGTCCACCTGCGGCTCTCGGAGAAGTCGCGCGGGCTGATCACCGCGCGACATCTGGCGCTGATGAAGCCGACGGCGTTCCTGGTCAACACGGCGCGTGGACCGATCGTCGAGGAGGCGGCGCTGCTGGAGGCGCTTGGCGGACGCCGCCTCGCCGGCGCCGCCCTCGACGTCTTCGACGTGGAGCCATTGCCGGCGGGCCATCCGCTGCTCGCGCTGGACAACGTGGTGCTGACGCCTCACCTGGGATTCGTCACCGCCGAGGGCTATGCGGTGTTCTTCGGCCAGGCGGTGGAGGCGATCCTCGCCTTCATCGACGGCAAGACGCCGGCGCGCGTGGTGGCGCCTCGGTAGCGGACCACCGGCGAGGCTGCTAGACTCGCGCCATGCTCCCTACCGGCTTCGACTCGTTGCCCACGGCCCCGTTCGGTGATTTCAACAACGCCATTCTCGGCTTCCTGCACGCCCGACCGCTCGAGCTCATCTTCGGCATCCCGGTCGTGGTCTTGCTCGTCATCGCGGCCATCATGCTCGCCGCCATGGTGCGCCACTCGCGCTGATCGGTCGGCCCCCCTCGGCGTTCACGCCGTCGGTGGCACATGCCTTGCGGCCTTCGCCCGATGCCGCTCCGCGGCGAATTCATGCAAGGAGTCGCATCATGAAGAAGTTCGTGACTGCGGTCGCCCTCGTGGCCGGTATGGCGCTGGCCACCGGTGCCGCCGCCCAGTCGTCGGGCTCGTCACCCCAGCCATCCCCGAGCGACACCAGCACCGGCGCGTCGTCGGCGCCGGGGCAGTCCGCCCAGTCGACACAGACCGGCGTGCTCGTGGACGCCAACGCGATCATCGGCGCGACCGTGCGCGCCCAGGGAAAGGACATCGGCAAGGTCGAGCGTTTGATGGTGGATCCGAAAGACGGACGCGTGCGCACGGTGGTCGTCCAGCAGGGCGGCACGCTCGGCGTCGGTGGCAAGAGCGTGTCGATGCCGTGGGAATCCGTGAAGGTCGGTCAGGACGGGGGCAGGATCGTCGTGACGGCCGAGCAGCAGATGCTCGAGCAGGCGCCGCCGGCCGCCAGCCCGCGCACCGATTCGAAGTCAGACTCGTCCTCGAAGTCCGACTCCAAGAAGTAACGCGTCCGGGGCGGAGATACCCACCGGGTATCTCCGCTTGACCCGCCGTCACCCGCCGCCTAAGGTCTGCCACGTGACGGCGATCCGGCTCCTCCTCGACGGCCCGGTGGCCCGGGTGACGCTCGATCGTCCCGACGTCCTCAACGCCGGCGACGCGAACTGGGTCCGCGATCTGAACGACGTGGTGGCGCGCCTGGAGCGCACGCCGGACGCGCGGGTGGTGGTCATCACCGGGGCCGGTCGAGGATTCTGCACCGGTGTCGATCTCGACGCGCTTGCCGCCGGGGCGTTCGGCATCAGCGACTTCGTGGCGTGGGAGGACGCCATGACCGCGATCGAGCGCATGGACCGCCTGTTCATCGCCGGGATCAACGGCCACTGTCTCGGCGGCGGCTTGCAGCTCGCGCTGGTCTGCGACTATCGGCTCGCGAGCGCCACCGCCCTCCTCGGCCTGCCCGCCGTGAAGGAATGCCTGATTCCGTCGATGGCGCTCCAGCGCCTGCCGCGGCTGATCGGCGCCGCGCGCGCCCGCGAGCTGATCCTGCTCGGTGAGCCGATCGACGCGCGAACCGCCGAGCACTACGGGCTCGTGAACCGCGTGGTGCCGACGGCCGACTTCGAACGCGCGCTCGAAGAGACGATCCGGAAGTTCGTCGCGCTGCCGCCGGTCAGCGCGCGCGCCGGCAAGCGGCTCAGCGCGCGCGCGTTCGACCTGGATTTCGACGCGTTCCGCCACGAGATGCAGGAGCACTTCAAGATCTGTCTCGACTCGGACGAGCACCGGCGCGCGATGGAGACGATCCGCGCCCGGCGCCACCGGTAGGGAGGACCGTCATGCCCGTGCACGATCTCGTCGTCGACCTCGTCGTTCGATACGGCTTCCAGGTGCTCGGCGCCCTCGTCATCCTGGCCGCCGGCCTGGTGGTCGCGCGATGGGCCGGGCGGCTGATGGAGGGCCAGCTGGTCCGGCAGGACATGGAGCCACCGATGCGCCAGCTGCTCGTCCGCGCGCTGCGCGCGGTCGTCATGCTGTTCGCGCTCGTGGTCGCGCTCGACAAGTTCGGGTTCCAGATCGCGCCGCTGGTGGCCGGCATCGGCGTGGCCGGTCTCGGTCTCGGCATCGCGCTGCAGGGCGTGCTCGGCAATCTCGTGGCGGGCCTGAACATCATCTTCACGAAACCGTTTCGCGTCGGGGAGCACATCGCGGTGGCCGGCGTTCACGGCGACGTCGTCGCCATCGAGCTGGCGGCGACGACGCTGGTCCACGCCGACCGGTCCCGCGTCATCATTCCGAACCGCAAGATCGTCGGCGAGATCCTCCACAACTTCGGGACGACGCGGCAGCTGAACCTCGCCGTGTCGGTCGCCCACCCGGGTGACCTGTCGGTCCTGCTCGCCGGCGTGCGCCAGGTCGTCGGGCTGAACCCCCGCGTCCTGAAGGACCCCGCGCCCGCCGTCGGCATCGCGCGGGTCACCGACGGCGGGGTCACGCTGGCCGTCCAGCCGTGGGTGCGCGTGTCGGACGTCGGCGTCGCCGACGGCGAACTGTACCAGGCGCTCCTCGAGCACCTGCGCGCGCGCGGCGTGACCGGCGGCGCGACGCAGCTGCACGAGGTGCGTCTGGTCAACGGCGCTCGCGCCTGAGGCGATGATGGCGCACACGCTGCCGCCGCTGCCGACCTCGGTCGTGGGCAGCCACGGGCTGCCGGGATGGGTGTGGCTGGCGCGGGAAGCGATGGAGGCGGGCCGGCTCGGTCCCATCGACCTGCGCGAGCTGATGGAGGACGCCACGCAAGTGGCGCTGCTCGATCAGGAGCGCGCCGGGATCGACGTGCTGTCGACCGGCGAGATGATGCGCGTGCGGTTCATCATCGGCTTCTACGACCGGATCCACGGCATCAAGACGCTGCCGCCGCCACGGCGGCTGGGCCAGCCGCTGTGGGACACCAACACGCCGTTCGAGATCACGGAGAAGATCAGCGCGCCGCAGGGGCTCGGCATCGTGGAGGAGTTCAAGCTCGCGTGCGAGCTCAGCGGCCGGCGGATCAAGGCCACCGTGCCCGGGCCCTACACGCTGCTGGTGCCGCTGAAGCTCGGCGGCGGCTACAAGACCAAGGACACGGTGCTCGCCGATCTGGTCGGCATCGTGAACGCCGAATGCCGCGCGCTCGTGGCCGTCGGCGCCGATTTCATCCAGATCGACGAGCCGCATCACGGCATGTATCACGGCTCGGCGCACGACGTGTCGAAAGGGATCAATCGCGCCGTCGAGGGCGTGGACGCCAAGATCGCCGTCCACGTGTGCTTCGGGAACCTGTACGGCCGTCCGTTCAGCGCCGTGCGCGACTACGCCAACGTCTTCGCGACGCTGGACGAGCTGCATGCCTCGCAGATCGTCCTCGAGTTCGCCAACCGCGGCATGGACGAGGCGGCGCGGTGGAAGGACTTTCCGAAGGACAAGGAGCTCGGCGCCGGCGTGATCGACGTGAAGGCGTTCAAGGCGGAGACGGCGGAAGAGGTCGCCACACGCATCCGCGGCTTCCTGCGCCACGTCGCGCCCGACAAGCTCTGGCTCAATCCGGATTGCGGCTTCTGGGAGACGCCGCGCTGGGTCGCGCGGCAGAAGCTCAACGCCCTCGTCGAGGGCGCGCGGATCGTCAGGAAAGAGCTCGCCTGACCTCGCCGAGCCGCGCGAAGGAGCCGAGCACCTTCGCGTGGTCGTTGGTGAAGTGGCGGACGATCACGTCGGTGTAGCCCAGGCCGACGAGCGCCTGGAACTGGCCCACGACCTGCTCGACGTCGCCGGCCACCAGCGCCGCGGGGTCGAAGCCGCGATAGCCCTTGGCCACCACGCGCGCCAGCGTCTCCGCCGCCTCGGCCTTGGACTCGCCGACGTAGACGTCGCGCCGGATGGCGATGGCCGTCGGCACGCGGCCGTGGGCCAGGCAGCGCTCGCGGTAGATCGTCCCCTTGGCGGCGGCGGCGGCGGGGATGAGACCGGGCGAGGCGAGCCATGCGTCGCCGAGCCGCGCGGCGCGGTCGATGGCGACGTTGGCGGTAGCGCCCACCCAGACTTCCACCGGCTCGGCCGGCCGGAGCGCCAAGCGCGCGTTCTCGAAGGTGTAGCGGCCGGTCGCGGTGACGGACTCGCCGGCGAGCAACCCGCGGATCGCCGCCAGCGATTCTTCGAACGCGGACGGTCGGGTCTTCAGCGAGGCGCCCATGGCGAGGAATTGCGCTTCATCGTCGCCCAGGCCCGTCTGCACTATGAACCGCCCCTGCGCGATGGCGGCCAGCGTCCCGACCTGCTCGGCCAGGAGGACGGGGTTCCAGAGCGGCAGCAGGAAGAGGCAGCCCGCCGGCTTGTCACTCCACTCGGCGAGCAACCGGCCCATGATCGGAACGTTCTGGTAGTACGGCCCGGGCGTGCCGTGGTGATCGCCGACGAACAGCGAGTCCAGCTCGGCGCGCCGCGCGGCCGCCGCGCGCTCGATCATCATGCGCGCGCCCGCGCGCGGATCGCCCATCGGATAGGCGCTCGTCAGCGACACGCCGACCTTCAGCGTCATACGACCTCCAGCGGTGCGTGGAGCTTCGCGCCTTCCACGGCGATCCCGCCGCGGTCGCCGATGGTGACGCTGCCATAACGGGCGGCGAAGGCGGAAGGCAGCGGGCGGCCGTCGGGCGGGCAGAGCCACAGTCGGAGCAGGTGACGCTTGCGCGACGGGTCCGGCCAGTCCTCGAACTGCGTGCGGTCGTGCAGGATCTGATGGTTGTGGACGACCTGGATGTCGCCGGGCTCGAACGCCATCTGGAGAGGCACGCGCGGATCTTCGAGGATGGCGTCGAGGGCGTCGAGCGCCTCGCGCTGCCGCGCCGTCAGCCTCGGCACGGCGGAAACCCGCTGTGCGGACTCGATGTAGCGCCGCACGTAGATCGTGGTGAGCAGGCCCGCGTGCCAGTTGAAGATCGGCAGCGAGAACCACGGATCCATCCCGCGCGGCACCTCGCCGCGGCGGTCGAAGTGGAACGGCTCGAAGAGCGTCGGCAGCAGCTCGGGCCGGCGCTCCAGCAGCGCGTTGTAGGCGGTCACCGACGAGACGAGGCTCGACAGCCCGCCGGACTTCGCCTTGCGGACACAGAGCAGCGCCACCAGATCCACGGAGTCGGTGTGATAGTACTGCCGCTGCGTCGTCTGATACGTGCGCACGTTCGGATCGTCGAGATCGTAGCCGACGTCACGCACGTGGCCGAGCAGATGACCCCGGGCGTTCTGCGAGCGCGGGCGCCCGAGCCAGACGCCGATCCCCCAGTACATCGCCACCGCGTCTTCGAGGGCGTAGCGTTCCATGGGCAGTCCGCGCAGCAGCGTGAAGCCGCGGCCGTGCAGGAGCTCGTGGCGCAGCGCCTCCAGGCGCGGCCCGAGCGTCGGCAACGGAAAGTCGTCGCGGCCGATCTCGGGCAACGTCAGCCCGCGGCCGTGCACGCGCGCCAGCGCCCGATGCAGCTCGGAGAGCTCGGACTGCGTGAACGTGTGGATCCACGCGTCAGAGTGCCGGAGATCTTCGCCCCGCCATGCCGAGGGGCCGGTGATCCGCTCCGGCGGCCGACTCACGGGCGCTGCGGCAGCATCGCGAGCAAGGGCTCGAGATTCTTCGGATCGGGACGGAGCTTCCCGACGCCGTGCGCGTGATAGAGCTCCACGGCCTTGTCGTTGAACGGCGTCGGCACGCCGACGCGGCGGCCCTCGCCGGCGACGTAGCCGTTCAGCTGGTCGATCTCGGTGCGGCGCCGTCGCATCACGTCCTGCAGCATCGAGGGGCGTCCACTACCACGTTTCCGGGCGGCGTTGCTGATGTCCGACTCCACCGCCGGGAGGCCGCGGCCCTCGGCGGCGTCGACGAAGCGCTGGGCGACGATGCCCATGATCGGCTCCACCTCGAAGCCGCACGCGCGGCCCACCCGGATGCACTCGGCGGCCAGATGTACGGACAGCCGCCGCGGCCCGGGCTCGATGCGGCATTCAGAAGTGCCGAGCCCGCTCAGGCCGGCGAGGGGATTGACCATGCAGTTGATGGAGAGCTTCGACCACCGCTCGCCGAAGAGGTTCGTCGTCACCTCGGTGGGCGCCACCGCCGAGAGCGTCGTCGCGAGAGCGCGCGCACGAGGCGTCTCGCGACCGTCGTGCTCGCCGACCTTGAAGCCGACCTGTCCGGTGTCGGTGCGCATCGCGATGCCGGGCTCGTACAGGCCGGCGCCGATGAGGATGACGGCACCGAGGCTGCGGTCGGCGCCGGCGAGCGCGGCCACGCGGTAGTCGTTGATGCCGTTCTGGAAATCGACGACGTAGCCGTCCGGCCTCAGGTATTGCAGCGCGAGTCGCGTGGCCCACTCGGTGTCGTAGGATTTGACGGCGATGAACACGACATCGAAGGGATCGTCGATCGACTGCGCCTCGTGCAGGTGCAGCGCCTTCACGGGGATCTTGTGGTCGCCGCAGGTGCCGGTGAGGGTGAGGCCGTTGCGCTGCATCACGTCGACGTGCTGGGGCCACTGATCGATGAGGGTCACGTCCTCGCCCGCCCGCGTCAGCAGGCCACCCACCACGCATCCCACCGCGCCCGCGCCGACGATCCCAAGATGGATAGCCATGGCCCGTTAAAGTACACTAGGTCGCCGGTGTCCGGAATCCAGCTCGACCATATCGCGATCGCGACCCATCGGCTGACCGACGTGCCCCCGCTCCTGGTCGGCGTTCTCGGCGGCACTCCGTTCTTCGGGATGGACGCCGCCGCCTTCCGCTTCGGTCAGTGGGAGTTCGAGGGGGACGGGCGCCTCGAGGTCCTCGAGCCCCGCGGCGACAACGGGTTCCTGCATCGGTTTCTCGCGACACGGGGTCCGGGCATCCACCATGTGACCTTCAAGGTGCCGGACCTCCGCGCGACGTGCGATCGCGCGAAGTCGCTCGGCTACACGATCGTCGGCTACAGCGACGCCAGCCCGTACTGGAAGGAGGCCTTCCTCCATCCGAAGGACGCGCTCGGCATCGTCGTGCAGCTCGCGCAGATGGGGGGCAAGGGGCCGACCCGGGGCAAGTGGCGCACGGCGCCGCCGGGGCCGGCCAACCCGCCGCCGCCCGTGCGCATCGTCGGGCTGCGCACGCGCGCGCAGTCCGAGGCGCGAGCGCACCGCCAGTGGTCGACGCTGCTGGACGGCTCGCTGTCGCGCGACGGCAAGGCGCTCGTCTATCGCTGGCCCCACTCGCCGCTCTCGGTCGCCGTGGAGATCGACGCCGCCGCCGAGGAAGGCGCGATCCAGATCGACATCGTCAGCACGCGGCCGGTGGACCCGCTCGACACGGCGAATACGGCGCTCGGCGCGGTGTTCGCGCGGCGGCCCGAGCGATGACGGAGGACATCGACGGCAAGGTCACGGCCTCGCTCGACGCGATCGGGGTACCGTACGAGATCATGACGATCGATCCGGACTTCGCCGACACCGCGCGCTTCTGCGAGCGGTACCGCATCCCGCTCGACAACTCCGCCAACACGATCATCGTCGCCGGGAAGAAGGAGCCCAAGCAGTACTGCGCCTGCGTCGTGAAGGCGACCACGAGACTCGACGTCAACCACGCCGTGCGCAAGCTGATGAACGCCTCCCGCCTGTCGTTCGCGACGGCGGAGGAGACCCGGGCGCTGACCGGGATGATGATCGGGGGCGTGACGATCTTCGCGCTTCCGCCCGACCTTGCCGTCTACGTCGACGACCGGCTCATGACGCTCGACTGGGTGATCCTCGGCGGCGGAAACCGCTCGACCAAGATCAAGACCTCACCCGAAGTCTTCCGCCGGCTGCCGAGCACGACGATCGTGCCGGGCCTCGCCACCGACGCCGGTGCCTGAGCTCCCGGAGGTCGAGGCGGCGCGCCGGGTCGTCGAGCGCGTGGCGCGCGGGCGGCGGATCGTCGAGGTCGAGTGTGCCCCCGATCCGATCGTGTTCGAAGGCGTGCCGGCCTCGCGCTGGCGGCGCGCGCTCCTCGGCCGGCGCGTCGGCGCCGTGCGGCGCCACGGCAAGCACCTCTGGCTCGAGCTCGACCGCCGGCCATGGCCGTGCCTGCACTTCGGCATGACGGGCGGATTCCACACGCCGGGTCGCGGCACGCTGCGGCTGGTCGCTCACGGCAAGAACGGACCGGGCCTCGCCTGGCCGCCGCGGTTCATGAAGCTGCGGGTGAAGTTTCACGACGGCGGCGAGCTCGCCTACGCCGACGCCCGGCGGCTCGGGCGCGTGCGGTTGCGCGACGACCCGCAGCGCGAGCCGCCGATCAGCCTGCTCGGCTTCGACGCCTTCCGTGAGCTGCCGACGCTGCGTGACTTCGCCACCCTCGTTCGCACGCGCTCGGCGCCCATGAAGGCGCTGCTGCTCGACCAGTCCTTCGCGGCCGGCGTCGGCAACTGGATCGCCGACGAGGTCCTCTATCAGGCGCGCATCGATCCGCGCCGCCGCGCGGGCACGCTCACCGACGATGAGATCCGGCGGCTGCGCACGGCCATCCGCCACGTCATGGCCGTCTCCGTGCGCGCCCGCAACGACAGTGACCGGTACCCTCGCCGCTGGCTGTTCCACGATCGGTGGGGACGCAATCCGAAGGCCTACACCTCGCGCGGCGAGCGGATCCGCCACGACACCATCGGCGGCCGCACGACGGCGTGGGTGCCGTCGGTGCAGCGCTAGGC